>NZ_JBIWOA010000003.1:0-464672 GCF_044767525.1 Streptomyces sp. NPDC101234
AGCAGCCGGGGCTTGATGTGCTCCGGCCGCAACGGCTCGGCGAGCAACGGGTTCGACATCAGGTAGATCTGGCCCGCGGCCAGGTAGTTCGCGGCACGCCAGTGCGCGTCCAGGGTGCGCAGTTCGTCGTCGGAAAGCATGGTGGCGCCCTGGTGTTCGGCCTTGGACATGGAAAGACTCCAGAAGTCGCGGGGGGGGCGTCGGGCGGTGTAGGCGGGATGGCCGGCCAGAACGCGGCGGAGCTGCCGCGCAAGGAGCAGGAGACGGAACTGCTGCGTCTGCAGTGGGCAGCCCCCAGCAGGTCAGCTGTGCGGGACGACGGCGACGGGGGCGGTGGAGTGGTGCAGGACGGCATGGGTGACGGAGCCGATGTGGGTGCCGAACGGGCTGCGACGGGCACGCCGGCCGACGACCACGAGGCAGGCTTCGCGGGAGGCGTCGACGAGGTGGTTGCCGGGGGTTCCGCAGTGGGACTGCTCGATGACTTCGACGGCTGGGAACTTCTCCCGCCAGGGGCGCAGGACCTCGGTCAACGCGGTGCCTTCATACCGTGCCAGCTCTTCGCGGAGACCCAGGTCGACGGCCATGCCGTAGGTGTCGTAGGAGTAGGGCGGGTTCCAGCCGTGCACGACCCGCAGCGACGTACCCCGGCGGGCGGCCGCGGCGAAGGCGAACGCGATCAGGTCGTCGTCGGGGCTCTCGATGTCGAGGCCGAGGACGACGGGCCGGAACGGTGTCTGCGCGGACGGGACGCCGAAGGGGGCCGACTCGTGCTCCTCGGCGGCCTGTTCCCCGGCGCGGACCAGGACGACCGGCCGTTCGGCGTGGGCGACGACGGACAGGCCGACGGAGCCGACCATGAACCCGCCGATGCCGCCCAGGGCGCGGGAGCCGAGGACGAGCAGTTCGGCGTCGTTCGCCGCGCCCACGAGGACGTCAGCAGGCCTGCCGGACACCTGCTCGGTGCTCACGTCGAGGCCAGGGTGACGCAGCCGCACACCCTCGGCCGCCTCGCGCGGTATGCGCTCGCTCCAGTGCCGGTGGGTCTCGGGACCGAGCACCGGTGCCTGCGCCACGGGCGCCGGTACGGGCTCCCAGACGTGCACCAGCTTGAGCGGCAGTTCGAGCAACTCCGCCTCACGGGCCGCCCACTCGGCCGCGGCGCGGCTCTCGGGAGAGCCGTCGAGACCGACGGTGACGGTACGGGTCATGATCTCTGCCTCCTGAACGGGGTTTCCGGTACGAGCGTCGTCCTCGGACGGGATCTCCGGCAGGGGCCGCAGGTCCTTGTGATTGGCCGGTCGGCCCTGGCTGGTGGGTGATACGGCGGACCAACGGGAGCCCTCGTTCAGTGAGCCCACAAGCCATGGGCGCGGAACTGGTGCCGTACCCGCTCGACCGAGTCCGGCGCGGGGCTCGGTGTGTCGCGCAGCGGGAACGGGATGCCGAGGGCCTCGTACTTCGCGGCGCCCAGCTTGTGGAACGGCAGGATGTCCACGCGGTCGACCGAATCGAGGCCCGCGACGAAGCGGGCCAGGCCGTCGACGGGTTCCGGGGCGTCGGTCCAGCCCGGGACCAGGACGTACCTGATCCACATCCGCACGCCGAGCCGGTCGAGGCGGGTGGCGAAGCTCAGGGTGGGGGCGAGTTCGCCGCCCGTGAGGCGCCGGTAGGTGTTGATGTCGAAGGACTTGATGTCCAGCAGGACCAGGTCGGTGTGGGAGAGGAGTTCGTCGGAGGCGCGCGCGCCGAGGAAGCCGGAGGTGTCGAGCGCCGTGTGCAGCCCGGCCTCCTTGCAGCGCCGCAGCAGTTCGCCGGTGAAGGCGGGCTGGAGCAGCGGTTCGCCACCCGTGACGGTCACTCCGCCGCCGGCCGTGGTGATGAACGCGCGGTACTTCTCGATCTCCGCCATGACCTCGTCGACGGTCACCTCCCGTCCGTCGCGCATGTGCCAGGTGTCCGGGTTCGCGCAGTACAGACAGCGCAGCGGGCAGCCGGACACGAAGAGCACGAACCGGGTCCCGGGACCGTCCACGCCGGTGGACAGGTCCCAGGAGTGGATCCGGCCCCGTACCAGGGTGCTCACAACGATCCGTGGAAGGTGCGGCTGATCACGTCGAGCTGCTGCTCGCGGGTCAGCCGGACGAAGTTGACCGCGTACCCGGACACCCGGATCGTCAGGTCCGGGTACCTCTCCGGGTGTTCCATGGCGTCCTCCAGGGTGGCGCGGTCCAGGACGTTGACGTTCATGTGGAAGCCGCCGGCCGCCATATAGGCGTCGAGGATGCCCACCAGGTTGCGGGCGCGTTCCTCCGGGCGGTGTCCCAGGCCCTCCGGGGTGATGGTCGTGGTGAGCGAGATGCCGTCGCGGGCCTGCTCGTACGGCAGCTTGGCGACCGAGAGCGCGGATGCGGCGACCCCGTGCCGGTCGCGGCCGTTCATCGGGTTGGCGCCGGGAGCGAAGGGCTGTCCGGCGCGGCGGCCGTCGGGGGTGTTGCCGGTGTGCTTGCCGTAGACGACGTTGGAGGTGATAGTGAGGACGGACTGGGTGTGCTCGGCGTTCCGGTAGGTGGGGTGTCGGCGCACCTTGGCCATGAAGGACTCGACCAGACCGACGGCGAGTTCGTCGGCGCGGTCGTCGTTGTTGCCGTACGCCGGGTAGTCCCCCTCGACCTCGTAGTCGACGGCGAGTCCGGTCTCCGGGTCCCGGATCACCTTGACCCGGGCGTACTTCACGGCGGACAGGCTGTCCGCGGCGACGGACAGGCCGGCGATTCCGCAGGCCATGAAGCGGTGCACGGGGTGGTCGTGGAGGGCCATCTCGACGCGTTCGTAGGCGTACTTGTCGTGCATGTAGTGGATGACGTTGAGCGCGTTGACGTACGTCCGCGCCAGCCAGTCCAGCATCCGGTCGTAGGCGGCGGCGAGTTCGTCGCTGTCCAGGTACTCCCCGGTCAACGGCGGTGCAGCGGGGGCCACCTGTTCGCCGGAGAGCTCGTCCCGGCCGCCGTTGACCGCGTAGAGCAGCGCCTTGGCGAGGTTGACCCGCGCTCCGAAGAACTGCATCTGCCTGCCGACCGCCATCGCCGACACACAGCAGGCGATCGCCGTGTCGTCGCCGGTGCGCGGGCGGGTCAGTTCGTCGGACTCGTACTGGACGGCGCTGGTGTCGACCGAGACCTGGGCGCAGAACTCCTTGAATCCCGGGGGGAGTCGGGGCGACCACAGCACCGTCAGGTTGGGTTCCGGGGCGGGGCCGAGGTTGTACAGGGTCTGCAGGAACCGGAAGGAGGTGCGGGTGACCAGCGGCCGGCCGTCCTGGCCGATGCCGCCGATGGACTCCGTCACCCAGGTCGGGTCGCCGGAGAACAGGGCGTCGTACTCGGGGGTGCGCAGGAATCGTACGATCCGGAGCTTGATCACGAAGTCGTCGATCAGCTCCTGGGCCCGGGTCTCGTCGATGGTCCCGTCCGCCAGGTCCCGTTGGAGGTAGACGTCGAGGAACGTGGAGGTGCGGCCGAGCGACATCGCCGCGCCGTTCTGCTCCTTCACTGCGGCCAGGTAGGCGAGATACAGCCACTGGACGGCCTCGTGGGCGGTGCCGGCGGGGCGGGAGACGTCGCAGCCGTACGTCGCCGCCATCTGTGTCAGTTCGGTCAACGCCCTTGCCTGCTCGGCGAGTTCCTCGCGGTCGCGGACGACGTCGGCGGTGGAGTCGAGCCCGTCCAGCATGGCGCGTTCGGCGCGCTTGGCCTCGATCAGACGGTCGGTGCCGTACAGGGCCACCCGCCGGTAGTCGCCGATGATCCGGCCGCGGCCGTAGGCGTCGGGCAGTCCGGTGATGATGCCTGCCCTGCGGGCGGCGCGCATCTCGGGTGTGTAGGCGTCGAAGACCCCGTCGTTGTGGGTCTTGCGGTAGGTGCCGAAGACGCGTGTCACGAACGGGTCGGGCTCGTAGCCGTACGCCCGCAGCCCGTTCTCCACCATCCGCAGGCCGCCGTTGGGCATGATCGCGCGCTTGAGTGGGGCGTCCGTCTGGAGTCCGACGATCAGTTCGCGGTCGCGGTCGATGTACCCGGGCGCGTGCGAGGTGATGGTGGACGGGGTGGCGGTGTCGACGTCGAGGACGCCCCGGCGCCGCTCCTCGGGGAACAGGACGCTGACCTTCTCCCAGACGGCACGGGTGCGCCCGGTGGCTCCGCTCAGGAACGCGGAGTCCCCTTCGTACGGTGTGTAGTTGGCCTGGATGAAGTCGCGCACGTCGATCTGCTCGCGCCAGCGGATGCCGGTGAAGCCCCGCCAGGCATCCGTACGGCTGCCGACGGTCATGGTCGCGGTCATCGTCGGTTCTCTCCTCGGCTGGACGGCTCTCGCTTCGAATGGTGGTCTGCCGCGGTGATCGCGGGGAGTGCCGGCAGGTCCCGGTCGCGGGGCCGGACGGCCCCCGGCTGCCGCTCACTCGCCCATGAGGTCCGGGCGGACCAGGGTGCCCGAGCGGCCGTGGACGATCTCGTACGCGGCGTCCAGGGCGCCGATGGCGGCGAGGCCGCCGGTGCGTTCGACGAACCGGGCTGCGGCCTCCGTCTTGGGGCCCATCGAGCCCTCCGGGAAGCCGCCCCGGCGCAGCCGGCTCGGGGTGGCGTCGTCCAGCGGGCGCTGCCGTGGGGTCCCGTAGCCCTCGTACACGCACGGCACGTCCGTGAGGATGAGCAGGAAGTCGGCCTTGAGCTCCTCGGCGAGCAGGGCGGCGGTGAGGTCCTTGTCGACGACCGCCTCGACCCCGGTGAGGGCTCCGGTGCCGGCGTCGGCGGTGACGGGCACGCCTCCGCCGCCCGCGCAGATCACCAGCGTGCCGACGGCGAGCAGTTCGTGAACGGTCTCCGTCTCCACAATGCCCTCCGGGCTGGGGGAGGGTACGACGCGCCGCCAGCCGTCGCCGTCCCGCGCGACCTGCCAGCCGCGCAGCCGTGCAAGGGTCGGGACGGCCTTTCCGGAGTACACCTGGCCGACGAACTTGGTGGGCCGGCCGAAGGCCGGGTCGTCGGCCCGTACGAGGGTGTGGGTGACGAGTGTGGCGATTCGGCGGCCGGGCAGCGCGTTGTGCAGGGCGCGGGCCAGCAGGGAGCCGATCATGCCCTGGGTCTCGGCACCGAGCAGGTCCAGTGGGTAGGGGGCGGTCAGCGCGGGGTCCGCGACGCTCTCGACGGCGAGCAGGCCGATCTGCGGGCCGTTGCCGTGGGTGATCACCAGTTCGTGTTCGTGGGCGAGGGCGGCCAGGGCGGTGACGACCCGCTCGACGTTCGCCTCCTGGACGGCCGCGTCGGGGTGGTCGCCCCGGCGCAGCAGGGCGTTGCCCCCGAGGGCGGCGACGATACGCACGGTTCAGTCCTCCAGGGTGGCGACGAGTACGGCCTTGATGGTGTGCAGCCGGTTCTCCGCCTGGTCGAAGACGATCGACGCCGGCGAGGCGAACACCTCGTCGGTGACCTCCAGACCGTCCAGACCGTGGGCTTCGAAGAGCTCCCGGCCCAGGCGGGTGCTGCGGTCGTGCAGGGCGGGCAGGCAGTGCATGAACTTCACGTCCGGGTTGCCGGTGGCGGCCAGCGTCTTGTCGTTGACCTGGTAGGGCAGCAGCAGCTCGATCCGCTCCCGCCAGGTGTCCGCCGGCTCTCCCATGGAAACCCAGACGTCGGTGTGGAGGAAATCGGCGCCGCGCACGGCGGTCCCGACGTCCTCGGTGAGCAGGATCCGGGCTCCGCTGCGCTCGCCCAGTTCCCGGCAGCGGGTGACCAGCGCGGGGTCGGGCCACAGCGCGGCGGGCGCGGCGATCCGGACATCCATGCCGAGCAGCGCGCCCATGGACAGCAGCGAGTTGCCCATGTTGTTGCGGGCGTCGCCGAGGTAGCAGTAGGCGATGTCCTGCAGTGGCCTGCGGCTGTGCTCGTGCATGGTGAGGACGTCGCACAGGCTCTGGGTGGGGTGCGCGGTGTCGGTGAGGCCGTTGTAGACGGGGACGCCGGAGTGGGCGGCGAGGTCGATGACGGTCGACTGGACGCCGCCCCGGTACTCGATGCCGTCGAACATGCGGCCGAGTACGCGGGCGGTGTCGGCGACGGACTCCTTGCCGCCGATGTGGGTGTCGCCGGGGCCCAGGTAGGTGGTGTGGGCGCCCTGGTCGGCGGCGGCGACCTCGAAGGCGCACCGGGTGCGGGTGGAGGTCTTCTCGAAGATCAGCGCGAGCTGTCGGCCGGTCAGCCGGGGCCGCTCGGTGCGGGTGCGCTTCTCGGCCTTGAGCTGGGCTGCGAGGCCCAGCAGGTGGTGGATCTCGGCGGCGGTGAAGTCGAGTTCGCTCAAGTAGGAGCGGCCTCGCAGGTCGACGGTCATGGTGGGGTCCCTTGCTCTGTCAGACGGCCGGGTCGCGTTCGATCGGGCAGCTCATGCAGCGCGGGCCGCCCCGGCCGCGGCCGAGTTCGGCACCGGCGATGGTGATGATCTCGATGCCCTGCTTGCGCAGGTAGGTGTTGGTGGTGACGTTGCGCTCGTAGCCGACGACCACGCCGGGCGCGACGGCGAGGAAGTTGTTGCCGTCGTCCCACTGCTCGCGCTCGGCGCCCCGGATGTCCTGGGGCGCCGAGAGCATGCGGACCTTGTCCAGGTCGAGGGCCTCGGCGAGGGCGGTGGCCAGGTCGGAGTCCGGGGTGACGTCGAATCCGGTGTCGCGGGTGCTGCTGGGCGTGAGCGTCCAGGAGCGCAGGGAGTCGGCGAGTCCCGGATAGATGGTGAAGGCGTCGCGGTCGACCATGGTCAGGACCGTGTCGAGGTGCATGTACGCGCGGGCGGACGGCAGCTTGACGGCGACGAGCCGGTACGCGGTGCCGTCGGCGAACAGCCGGGCGGCCAGGTTCTCCACCGCCTGCGCGGTGGTGCGTTCACCCATGCCGACCATGACGGCGCCGTTGCCGAGGACGTGCACGTCACCGCCCTCCAGGGTGCCCGCCACACCGTCCAGCAGCGTCGTGCCGGCGAACAGCGGGTGGAAGCGGTAGACGGCCTCGGCATGCAGGCTCTCCCGCCGCCGGGCCGGTTTCGCCATCGGGTTGACCGACAGACGGTCGTAGATCCAGCAGGAGTTGTCGCGCGGGAAGAGGTGGTTCGGCAGGGGCGCGAGCGCGAAGTCGTCGGCGTCCAGCGCGCTCCAGACCAGGCTTTGCGGTGCGGCCAGCGGCAGGTCGCTCTTGAGGATCCCGCCGATGAGGTATCCGGCGAGCGTCTCGCCGTCGAGTTCCGCGCACAGGTCGCGGACGGGGTCGACGAGTGCGGGGCCGACGCCCGCCGGAGTGACGACCCGGTCCAGCAGCCAGTCGCGGGCTTCCGGCAGGGCGAGGGTCTGGGCGAGCAGGTCGGCGAAGTGGTGGACGCGGGCACCGTGGTCGCGCAGCACCTGGGCGAAGGCGTCGTGCTCCTCACGGGCGCGCTTGGCCCACAGGATGTCGTCGAAGAGCAGGGCGTCGACGTTGCGCGGGGTGAGGCGGGCGAGTTCGAGGCCGGGACGGTGCAGGATCACCTGGCGCAGCGGGCCGACCTCGGAGTCGACGTGGAAGGTGTTCATGGTGGCCTTTCCGGGGGCGCGGGGTCAGTCCTGGTGGCGGAGGGAGCGCGGCTTGCGGGCACCGCCGACGCGGTTCGTGCGCAGCCCGCGCGAGTGCCGCACGTCCGGGGTGGCGGTCTCCGGCGCCCGCTGCTCGGTAGCGGTGCTGCGGCTCTGGTCCCGCTTCAGCCAGACGTAGACCGGCACACCGAGCAGCAGGACGAACAGGCCGTAGTAGACGGTCTGGTAACCGCTGCCCTGGATGGACCAGTAGGAGAAGGCCAGGGCCAGCGCGGCAACCGTCGTGTCGCGGGCGAGCCGGCGCGGGCTGAGGGCGTCCCGGCCGCGGACCAGCAGCCAGTACAGCTGCGCGGCGGCGGAGAACAGGTACGGGATCACCGCGGTCAGGACGCTCAGCAGCACGATCTTGGTGAAGACGTCCTCGAAGCGGGTGTAGCTGAACACGGTGATCAGCGAGGCCAGCACGGTCGAGGCGACGATCCCGAAGGCGGGCACGTCCTTCTCGCCGCGCAGCCGTGCGAAGACCCCGGGGAACAGCCCGTCGCGGGCGGCGGCGTACGGCATCTCCGCGCACAGCATGGTCCAGCCGTTGAGGGCGCCGATGCCGGAGACGATGGCGGCGATGGCGACCAGGTCGCCGGCCCAGGTGCCGCCGAAGATGTTGTTCGCCGCATCGGTGAACGGCGCGGTGGAGCCGCCGAGCTTCGTGTGCGACACCGTGCCGAAGACGGCCAGCGTGCCCAGGATGTAGATGACGGCGCAGACCAGCGTGCCGTACACGGTGGCCCGCGGCACGTTGCGGCCTGGCTCACGGACGCGTCCGGCGACGACCGAGGCGGCCTCCAGACCCAGATAGCTGAACAGGGCGATGGCGCCGGCTGCCGAGATCGCGCCCAGCGCCGACTGGCCGCTCGCGTTGAAGGAGCCGAAGTTTCCGGAGTCGACGAACAGCAACCCGACGGTGGCCATGAAGACCAGCGGGACGAACTTCAGCACGGTGGTGACCACCTGGAAGGCGCCGATGTTCCGCACGCCGGTGAGGTTGATCGCGGCGGGTATCCAGAGGCCGGCCAGCGCCAGGAGAACGGAGATCCATTTCCGGTGGCCGGTGTTGACGAAGACCTCGACGTAACCCACCCAGGCCACCACGATCGCCGCGTTGCCGGCCCACGCGGTGATCCAGTACGACCACGCGTTGAGGAATCCCGCGAACTCGCCGAAGGCCTCGCGGGCGTAGACGTACGGCCCTCCGCTGGCCGTGGTGCGGCCGGCGAGCGCGCCGAAGGTCAGCGCCAGGGCGAGCGCGCCGAGGGTCACGGCGCCGAACGCGACCAGCGCGATCGGCCCGTAGGGCGCCAGTGCGGAGGGCAGGGCGAAGACTCCGGTGCCGATGATGCTGCCGATCACCAGGGCGGAGGCGGCGGGCAGGCCGAGCGCGGCCGGGAGCGCGGGGCGCTTCCCGGTCGCCGGGGTCGTGGACATGGCTGTGCTCCTTGTGCGTGGTGCTGGGATCGGTGCGATGCGGGACCGATGGTTCTGCGCCACGCCGGGGTGGCGGGAGCGGCCGTACGGCCCGTGGGCGTGCTGATGGTCCCGGGCCGGCGGGTCCGCTCGGCCCATGGCAGGCCCGCGCCCGGCGGCACACGCTGGCCGTAGGACCAGGCAAGCCCGAGCCGGGAGGCCGCCATGACCGCATCCCCGACCCCCGGCGTGCTGCGCACGCTCCCGCCCGAGTACCGGGACCGGCTGATGAGGACCGCCCAGGAGGTGTCCATCGCCCCCGGGGCCCGGCTCTTCGAGGAGGGCGGCCGCGCCGACCGGTTCTGGATCGTCCGAACCGGCCGGATCGAACTGGACATGCATGTGCCCGGCCGCCGGGCGGCCGTCATCGAGAACCTCGGCCCCGACGAACTGGTCGGCTGGTCCTGGCTGTTCGGCCCGTACGTGCAGTACTGGCCCACCGCTGCGCGCGGCCCGTACCCGAGTGCTCGCCCTGTACGCCCCGTACGGCGCCGGCGCGAGCAACCGAGCGAGGAGTGACCGACATGCACGGCACGCCGCACATCGTCAGCGACGTCATGACGACGACCGTCGTGAGCGTCGGACGCGACGCCCCCTTCAAGGAGCTCGTGCAACTCATGCGGGACTGGCGGGTCAGCGCCCTGCCCGTGATCGAGGGCGAGGGCCGGGTCGTCGGCGTCGTCTCCGAGGCGGACCTGCTGCACAAGGAGGAGTTCCGGGACGGTGACCCCGACCGGTACACCCAGCTGCGCCGCATCGACGAACTGGCCAAGGCCGGTGCCCTGAGTGCGGGCGAACTGATGACCGCCCCCGCACTCACCGTCCGCCCGGACACCACGCTCGCGCAGGCCGCGCGGATCATGGCACGGGCCAGGGTGAAGCGCCTGCCGGTGACCGACGACGTGGGCGTCCTGCAGGGCGTGATCAGCCGCACCGACCTGCTCAAGGTCTTCCTGCGCGGCGACGAGGAGATCGCGGAGGAGGTCCGCCGTGAGATCGTGTCGTACCTCTTCCCCTCCCCCGCGTCCGTGCTGCGTGTGGACGTCCGCGAGGGGGTCGTGACGCTCGTCGGCCGGATCCGCGACACGTCCCTGGTCCCGGTGGCGGCACGGCTGGTCAGGGCCGTCGAGGGCGTGGTGGACGTGAACTTCGACCTGTCCCCGGACCGGACGCCGCCCGCGACGACGGATCCGCAACGCACGAGCGGGGCGGGCCGTCCCTAGCGCGTCCCGGCCGGGCAGGGCGACGATCGGCATGGGCAGCCCGCGCTCTGCCCGTCCCTCCCGACTGCGTCGACCTGCCGGGAATGTTCGGGTGCTGTCGTGACCTTGCTCTGATCTGCGCCGAGGACGTCACTCGCGACGCCTGGTGCACGGCGCTTCCCCGGCACGGCCGGGCCGCAGACGACGAAGCCGACCGAGTAGCCGTGGCCGAGGGCGTCCAGGGCGAGCGGGTGCGGGTCGGCCGGCTTCGGTGACGCCGCCGGGGCACCGGCACCGTTCACCGCGAGCGGACCACGCCCGAGGCGGCGGCCGTGTTCGCTGGCGGGCGGCGTCGGCATAAGGGTCGTCACCGAGCGCGTTGCGTGCGGCTCAGTAGCCGACGGTGAAGCGGCGGTTGAGGTGTCGGGGGTCCTCGATCTCGTCGACGAGGGCGGCGGCGTAGTCCTCGTAGGAGATGCGAGCCTGCCCGTCCTCGCCCGCGACGGGGGTGTCGAGGCCGGTGCGGTAGCTGCCGGTGCGCTCGCCCGGGGCGAAGTGCACCGGGGGCGGGGAGACGTAGGTCCAGGTCACGGCGGAGTCGAGAGCGAGGTAGGCGTCCAGGGCGCGGATCTGGCCGATGGCGTACGGCTTGAACTCCTCGGGGAAGCTCGGGGTGTCGAAGAACCGCACGCCGTCGTCGTCGAGCAGGCTGGCGCCGCCGCCCATGTGGATGATGCGCGGGCCGGCCGGGCCCAGTGCGCGGACGGCCGCGGCGGCGGAGTCGACGGCGTCGGTGTAGAGGGTGGCGTCCGGGCCGCCCACGGTGAGCACCAGGACGTCGGCGTCCTTGGCGAGGACGGCGACCGCGGGCCGGTCGGTGATGTCGCCCGCGACCGCGCGGACCCCGTCGGGAAGCGCGGTCAGCGCATCGGCGTCGCGGGCCACGGCAGTGACCTGGTGGCCGCGGGCGGCGGCCTCGGCAACGATTCGGGAGCCGGCCTTGCCCGCGGCTCCGAACACGACGATCCTGCTCATCACGTGATCTCTTTCTGTTGCTGTGGCGTTGTGGGTGTCGGGGTCAGGCGCCGGTGGCGCCGAAGAGGTACTGGTTGCCGATGTCGATCAGGAACGGGCCGCCCCACGCGGGGTAGCGCTCGATGATGGCCTGCTTGTACGCCGCTCCGTCAGCGCCGAGGAGTTCGCCCGCGTCCGCGAGGTAGCGGCGCAGTTCGTCGAAGACCTCGGGACCGGCGGGCAGGCCGTGACCGGCCAGGACGGTGTCGTACGCCGGGTCGGCGGCCAGCGCGTCCACGGCCTTGGCCCAGCCGGCGATGTCGTTGTTGCCGAGGAACAGGTGCGTGGCGTGGTAGACGAGGTCCTGGGCGACCAGCACACCCTGCTCCGGAAGCCTGATCACGAGTTCGTCGGCCGCCTCGCCGCCGTGATGGGCCTCGAAGACGAACGGGACGCCGTCGATCACCTCCGTGCCCGCCGTTATCTCCACGGTCGGGGTCATGTCGGCGACCGGGATGACCGTTCCGGCCGGGTCCCGGCCGTCGCCCTGGGCCGCGATCTGGTCGCGCACCGCGGCCAGCGCGTGCACCGGGACGCCGAACCGGGCGGCACCGTGGAAGTGGTCCGGATGGGCATGGGTGATGATCAGCCGGTCCAGCGGCTTGCCCAGGCCCCTGGAGTAGGCGACGGCCTCGTCGGCGTAGGCGAGCGCGTACTGGCCGTCGACGGCGATCACCCGTGCCGGGGTCTCGATCAGCTGGGTGGTGACGTTCAGACTGTCGTCACCGGCCATGTAGCTGTGGATGCGCACCGCGCCCTTGTCGATGACGGTGACCGTGCCGTTCATGGTGTTCCTGCCTCCTGGTGGTGGGACGCGGCCGCCGGGCCGCCTCGCACTCCACTGTCCGCGCGAAGCGGCTGGCAGACGAGGTACGGTGAAGACGTGTCGTGGTCAAAGACGGACATCAGCTCGAATGCCGGGGCCGGCAGCCGGGCCGGGGAGGCCCCCATCCCGGGGTTCCGGTTCAACCCGCCGCACGCTCCCGTGCCGGGCATCGAGATCACCGGTCTGGCCGCGCTGCACGGCCGGGTCACCGACGGCAGCCTGCAACGGGTGCACCGCGCCGACTTCCACTCCCTCACCCTGATCACCGAGGGCAGCGCAGAGCACACCGTCGACTTCGTCACCTACCCCTGCCGCCCCGGCACCCTGCTCTGGGTCCGCCCCGGCCAGGTGCAGCGCTTCACTGATCCCGGCCGCATGAACGGCACCCATGTGCTGTTCACCCCGGCCTTCCCCGAGCCGACCGCGGCCGCTGTCCACCTCACCGACGACTGGTCCGGGCCCGTCTGCCGCCAACTGGGAACCGGCGGCGACTACGCCGCCACCTCCGCACTCCTCAGCCGGCTGCACGCCGAGTACACCCGCCCGTCCGGGATATCCCGCGACATCCTGCGGCTGCTGCTCGCCGCGCTCCTGCTGCACATCGACCGCCTCCCCCACCCGGGGACGCGCACCGACCCGCACCCCGGCAGTGAGGTCTACGCCCGCTTCCGCGCCGAGCTGGAACGCTCCTACGCCACCACCCGGCGCGCCGAGGACTACGCCGACCGCCTGGGATACACCGTCAAGACCCTCACCCGTGTCTGCCGGGCCGCCACGGGGCAGTCCGTCAAGGAGGCCATCGACGCCCGGGTCGCCCTCCAGGCCCAGCGGCTCCTCTCCCACACCGACGAGCCCGTCGGCGTCATCGCCCGCCGCCTCGGCTTCTCCGAACCCACCAACTTCGGCAAGTTCTTCACCCGCCATACCGGCACCACGCCCGGCGAATTCCGCCAGCGCCAGTCGGGGACCGACGGCCACTCGGCCGCGTGACCGGCAGAAGCCGTACGACCGGCAGAAGCCGCATGACCGTCAGATGGAGATCCTCCTCGCCGTGGGCCAGCGGCGCCCGCTCCCGTGCTCCCGGACCTTCCGCACCCCCACCGCGGGCTGCCATCCCAGTCGGCGGGACACGGCGAGGCCGGAGGCGATGACCGCGGGCCGTACCGCGCGAAGGTCCACCGACCCGGAGGCCACAACCACCGACAGGGCCGCGACGACCTCGCCCTCGGCGTTCAGGACCCGGGTGGCCACCAAGCCTGGGCCGATCAGGGCGTCCTTCACAGCCGGCTCGCGAGACGCGCGAAGGTGTCCGCTGCGCACTCCACTCTCGCCTCGCCGTGTCCGGTTCCGGCCCACAGGTGGATCAGGCGGGTGTCGCCCGCTTCGGTGGCAGCCTTGCGAAGGGGGCCGGTGAGGTGGTGCAGGGCGGGGTAGCCGGCCGGGGCGACGGGGTCGTAGCGGTCGGTGAAGTGGTTGCGCAGGGCTCGGGCGGGCCGACCGGTGAAGGCGTGGGTGACGACGGTGGCTGCGAAGGCCGGGTCGACCAGGGCTGCCTTGTGCGGAGCTGAGGCCCCGCTCTCGTGCGTGCGCAGCAGGACGGTGCCGACCATGGCGGCCGCCGCGCCCGCGCGCAGTGCGGCTGCCACGCCGTCGGGGGTGGTGATCCCACCGGTCGCGATGACGGGCAGGGCCACGGCGTGGCGGACCGCGGCGATCAGGTCGGGCAGCGGGACCGGCGCGGGGGGCCGTGCGGGGGTGAGGGTGGCGGAGTGCCCGCCGGCTGCCTGGGCCTGCACGATCAGCGCGTCGACGCCGGACTCGGCCGCTCGGCGTGCTTCGTCGGCCGAGGTGACGGACTGCAGGACGACGCTTCCGGCCCGGCGGAGGGCGTCGACGACCACGCGGCCCGGGATACCGAAGGTGAAGGAGACCCAGGGAACGGGGGACGAGGTCAGCAGATCGATCTTGTCCGTCCAGTGATCGTCGTCCTCGACCGGTTCCTCGGGCAGAGTGAGCCCGTAGCGGTCGGCCTCCGCCTGTACTTCGCGGGCGTAGCGCCGGTAGGCCTCGTCGGAGACGGGGACGGGGTTCGGGACGAACAGGTTGACGCCGAAGGAGGCCACGCCGTCCAGGCGTGTGGTGTGGATCTGCCCGGCGAGAGCCTGGGCGGTCTTGTAGCCGCCGGCCAGGAATCCGAGGCCGCCCGCGCGAGCGGCGGCGGCGACCAGGGCGGGGCTGCTCGGTCCACCGGCCATGGGGGCGGCGAGGACGGGAAGGTCCACGCCGAGGCCGGACTGCAGTGTGTTCACGTCGACTCCGATCGCGGGGCGGGTGTCAGGCCGTCGCGGTCGCGACGGTGAGATGGTGCGGGAAGCGGACGCAGAGGACGGCGGAGGCAACCGCGGCCACCACCACCATCCCGGCGCCCAGCAGCAGCGGCTGGTGGTATCCACGGCTCAGCAGCGGCGCGGCGAGCAGCGGGCCGAGGATCTGGCCGGCGCTGTATCCGGCGGTCAACAGGGCTACGGCGCGCGGCACTTGAAGGTGGGTGCCGATGGACAGGGCGATCGTGCTGACGCCCATGAAGGTGGCGCCGAACAGCACGGCGGAGACGAGCGCGGGCGCGGTGCCGCCGAGCACCGCCGGCAGGGCGATCCCGACGGCCTGGATGGTCAGCGAGGTGAACAGCAGCGCCGGCCGGGACCAGCGGTGGGCCAGCCGCGTCCACAGGGCGCAGGACGGGAGGGCGGCGAGTCCGACCACGATCCAGGCGCCGCCGCCGAGCCATCCCGTGGTGTGCTGCTGGACCGCCGCGACCAGGAAGGTGCCGGCGACGATGTAGCCGATGCCCTCGAAGGTGTAGCTGGCGAGCAGCGCGAGGAACCAGCGGTGGGTACGCGGCCGTCCGGCTCGCGCGGCGGCCTGCGAAGGCTCCGTGCGCGGGGTCAACGGCCAGGCCACGGCGGCGAGTACGGCCGCGAGGGCCGCGCAGAGCCACCAGGCCGCCTGCCAGGTGGACGCCGACTGCACTGCGACGACCAGCAGACCGGACAGCGCGATTCCGGCGCCGACGCCGCCCAAGGCCCAGCCGACCAGGTGATGGGCATGGGCATGGGCATGCAGGCGGGCGAGCATGGCGCTGACGGCGATCACGAAGATCAGCGCGCTGGCGGCGCCGGCTGTCAGGCGCAACAGGAACCAGACGGTGCCGTCCTCGGTGACCGGCATGAGCCCCAGCGTCAGGACCAGTACGACGAGGGATCCGCGCAGCGCCGCGGTCGACCGTACGACGGCGGGCGCGGCGATGCCGGTCACGGCGCCGGCGAGGTAGCCGATGAAGTTGGCCGTCGCCAGGCTCGCCCCGAAGGCCGCCGAGAGTCCGGCCTGGGCGTGCATGAGCGGCAGGATGGGCGTGTAGACGAACCTGCCGATGCCCATGCCCGCGGCGAGCGCCGCCCCCGCCCGGGCGGCGATCGTCCACGGGCCTTCCCTGCGCGGACTGGACGGGGCCGAGGTCTGCACCTTGATCACCTTCCTGGCGGCTGTGGGGGTCGCTTCTCACGCTAGGCAGCGTGTGTGTGCCTGTGAAATGCCGGTTAAGCTGCCGCTATGCACGGCAGGCATGGATGCTGGAAAGGGACGCCGTGAGCATGGACGTCGAACTCCGTCACCTGCGGGCCTTCGCGTCGGTGGCCAGGCACCGCTCGTTCTCCCGGGCCGCCGAGGAACTGCTGATCACCCAGCCGGCGCTGAGCCGGACGATCGCGCAGCTGGAGGGCAACCTGAGCGTACGGCTGCTCGACCGCTCCTCACGGCACGTCGAACTGACCGACACCGGCGCGGAGTTCCTCGTCCACGTGGAGCGGGTCCTCGCGACCCTGGATCAGGCGCTCGCCGTCGCGGGCCACCGTGTCACCCTGCGGCTCGGTTTCAGCTGGCTGCTGCCCGATCCATGGGCGCAGCAGGCCGTCGGCCTCTTCGAGGAGAGCACGGCAGCGACGGTCGCCCTGACCAGGACCGACGACCCTCTTCAGGCGTTGCGGCGGCGCATTCTCGACATCGCCGTGGTCCGGGGCGACTTCGACGCACCGCGAGGGTCCCGCACCCTGCATCTGTTCGACGAGCCGCGCATCGCCGTGTGCTCCGAGCACAGCGATCTGACCCGCCTCGGTCATCTGGCCTGGACGGACGTCCGGTACTGGCCGCTGGTCGTCAATACCGTCAGCGGTACGACCGGCCCCTGGTCGTGGCCGGCCGACCAACGCCCGGCCCAGATCATCGAAACGGCGAACTACGACGAGTGGCTGGAGACAGTGGCCGCCAACCGGGGTATCGGCATCGTCCCCGAGGCAGCGCAACGCCGCAGCCGGCACCCCGCCGTCCGCTATGTCCCGCTCACCGACGCACCGCCGAGCCCGGTCAGCCTCGTCCATATGCCCGACGCCCGGCGGACACTGATCCGACGGTTCCTGGACGCCGCCGTACAGGCCGCCGCGTCCGGGGCAGCACCGAGCACCACGCACTGACCAGAATCTATGCCCGCTGGTCATGGACCGATCGCGACAGGCATTTCTCACCGGCCCCGACGGTCACTAGCGTCTTGTGCATGAGTGGAACCATCACGACCATCTGGATCATCCGGCGAGGGGCACGATGAGCCTCATACTGTCCCGCCAGGAGCGCGCGATCACCGTCCTGGGCGGGCCCACGGCCGTCATCGACCTCGGCGGCCTGCGGATCGTCAGCGATCCGACCTTCGACGCGGCGGGCCCCCACGGGTACCTCACCAAGACGGCCGGACCCATTGTCGACGAGCACGCGGTGGGGCCGGTCGACCTGGTCCTCGTCAGCCACGAGGCGCATCCGGACAACCTCGACGACCGGGGCCGCGCGTTCGCGCAGGCCGCCCCGCTGGTGCTCAGCGGTCCGACGGCCGCCCGACGGTTCGGTGCGCCCGCCGTCGGTCTCTCCCCGTGGACGAGCCACGCCGTGCCCCGTCCGGACGGCGCCGGTGAGCTGACCGTGCTGGCGGTCCCCGCCGTCCATGGCCCCGAGGACGGGGACCGGGACGCCGACGGCAACGTCAACTGCGAGGTCACCGGATTCGTGCTGTCCGGGCAGGGCCTGCCGACCGTGTACATCAGCGGCGACAATGCTTCGATCCGCGCGGTCGCGGAGATCTCCCGGCGGGTGCCGGACATCGACGTGGCCGTGCTGCACGCGGGATCCGCCCGCGTGCCGACGAAGTTCGACGGTCGCCCGCTGTCCCTGGACGGCCGCGGCGCCGCCGCCGCGACAGCCGTCCTGGGCGCGGTTACGGTGATCCCGGCCCACTACGACGGCTGGGCCCACTTCTCCGAGGGACTGCCGGAGATCGAACTCGCCTTCCACGAGGCAGGCCTGTCCTCGCTGCTGCGTGCGGTACCCCATGGGACCTGGGTGCAGTTGCACCGCTGAGACACCGACAGCCACCGACGATTCAGTCCCCGACGATCAAGGAACGAGAGCCATGCCCTTCGTACGGATCGACCTCATCCGCGGACGCCGTCCGGAAGAGATCCGGGCGATCGCCGACGCGGCGCACCGCGCGCTCGTGGACGTCCTCGCCATCCCCGAGCGGGACCGGTTCCAGGTCATCACCGAGCACGACGCCGACCACATCATCGCCCTCGACGCCGGCCTCGGCTTCGAGCGGACCGACCATCTGGTGATGATCCAGATCTTCACCCAGTCGGGGCGCACCACCGAGGTCAAGCAGAGCCTCTTCCACGCCGTCGCCAAGCAGCTGGAACCCCTCGGCGTCGGCGGCGAGGACGTCTTCCTCAGCATCATGGAGAACAACCCGCAGGACTGGTCCTTCGGTTTCGGCCGCGCCCAGTACATCGAGGGAGACCTGGCCGTCCCCGGACGCTGACCATCGCCCCCGCGCCGGGCACCGCCACGGCGGATCAGTGTGAAGACGTGGCCTGACCAGGCGTGGCTCGCTCCACCTCCTGGCGCTGCTCCTTGATCTCTTTGCCGAGGAAATAGTTCAGAGCGGTGCGGATCGCGGCGATGGCCGCCAGTTGGCCGATCTGCGTGAAGGTCGGAGCCACCGCTGTACGCAGGATGTCTCCGGCGAGCTGAAACTCCAGGCCCAGAGCGAGGAAGCGCCCGAGGCCAAGGCGAATAAGGTGGAAATCCTCGATCGCCGCAGCCCTTTCCCTCTTTACGTATCGCCTTGTTCTCATGGTTCCGGCGACAAATCGGAGGAACGCGATCAGCGCACCGGCGAAGATGATGATCGCGCCTGCGAACTCGACCAGCCGAGCCAGGACATCAACCGTGTCGCGAAGCAGCGAATCCGGCAGAAACTCCCATGCCATCATCTGCAGTCCCGCTTCCCGTCGGATACCGGATGGCCCTCCAGACGTGCGACATCGTATTCGAGCGATGCAGGTTTCGAGAGAACCCAGGTTACCGTGGCGACATGAATCGAGTACCTGACGAGGGATTGGTCCTCGTACCCGGAAACTCCCTGATCACAAGCACTCCCGAAGAGGGGCGGGCCCTGGCTCTCACTCTGGCACGCCACACTGTTCACAACATCCAGCCCGATCTGGATGTCCTAAAGGGTGGTCGACCCAACTACTCCACCACTCCGGAAAGCCTCATCGAGTCTGCACGGGTTGTGGCCGTCGAGTTCCAGACCATTGCCGCCGCCAATAATTACTGGCGGAAATAGGCTCGCTTTCATCCCGGCCGTCCCTCAAGCTTCGGGATGCCCGACGACGGGGTGCGAAGGACGGCCGTTCGCCGTGGTCCTCGCTGCGGCCGTCCCCGCGCGCCGGCTGGGTCAGGCGTCTCCTTCGGCCGCTCCCACGACCAGCGCCTCCCCGTCCGCGCCGCCGAGCCCCCGTCGTCCGGCACAAGCGGGGGTCCGGCCGGCGCCAAGGCCACCTCGTCGGCCGGCCCAGCCTCCCCTGGAGCACAGCAGTCCCTCGGAGGCCACCGTCACGGTTCCTGACACTCAAGGCTGCGGCCCGGTTGGTGCGCGACGCTCGGCTGACCGCGGCTTCCATACGTCGGGCCCGGACCGGCTCGGGTGGCGCGGCCTGGCCGAGGAATCGCCCAGGAGGCGGCCGGCTTCGGGGAGTTGGGGGACGGCCCGGTGCGGTCTCAGGCCAGGGCGGACTTCAGCACGCCGAACGCCGTCTTCGGGTCGGCGAGGGCATGGTGGATGCCGGGGATCTCGTGGTCGAGGCCGAGCAGGCCGTAGACGGCGTGCATCGCGCCGCGTACGGAGTACTCGACGGTGAAGACGACGTCCTCGGGTATCTCGGTGAACTGGCCGAGGAAGGCGAAGTTCGCCGCGCCGCGCGGAATGACCGGCGGCCGGTCGTGCGGGGTGCGCGGGGCGAACTGGCTGGTGATGTAGGGCAGCATCACCGGGATCACGGTCGTGGTGGCCGCGACCTGCTCCTCGATGTCCGGCATGCCCAGGTGGCCGAGGAGTTCGGTGAGGATCTCCCTGCCGGTGCACTGTGCCATCGGCTTGTGGACGAAGTCGCCGTCGCGGTCGACGAACAGGCCGTAGCCCCAGACGGTGTAGACGTCCTCCGGCTGGCCCTCGAAGTGCGGGGCGTGCGGGACGACGATCGACATCAGCCAGCCGGAGTGCTTGAACGTCATCAGCGCGCCGGTACCCGGCAGGTTGCCGGACAGTTCCTCGATGCGCTGGAGCAGGAGCGGGCTGCGCAGGGTGAGGGTGAAGGACTCCCACTTGGCCTCGTCGACGTTGCCGTGGAAGACGGCCGGGCGCCCGAAGTCGTCGGCCTTGGCCGCGAGGGTCTCCCACAGCCGCCAGCCGCCGTCGCGCTTGTCGCGGATGAGCTCGGGTGCGGTGTCGTCGTCGCCGTAGGCGGCATCGGCGGTCATGGAGCCGAGGGTGAGGAACGCGTGGTCGGTGGTGGCGAGGTCGTACACGTCGGGCTGTCCGGCGCGGTCGAGGTGGAGGCGGCGCACTCGGCGGGTACCGTCCGCGTCGGTGGTGATGTCTGCGTCGGTGACCCGCACCCCGTGCTCGAAGCGAACGCCGAGTTCCATGAGCCAGGCCTGGAGGGGGCGGATGATCGAGTCGTACTGGTTGAGCCGCGTCCGGCGCACGCCCGAGAGGGTGTGCATACGGGGGAACTCCTGCATGAAGCGCAGGAAGTAGCGCTTCAGCTCGATGGCGCTGTGCCAGTTCTGGAACGCGAAGGTGGTGCGCCACATCGCCCAGAAGTTGGTCTCGAAGAAGTGCGGGGAGAAGAACTCGTCGATCCGGCGGGCCCCGATCACCGACTCGGGGAGCACGAGCAGCCGGGTCAGCTCCATGCGGTCACGGGTGTCGAGGCCGTAGTCGGAGGCGTCCAGGATCTCGGCGCCCTTGCCGATCAGCCGGGCCTTGGCGTCGGTGGGCCACTCGGCGCTGAACGCCCGGATCTCCTCGCGTACCGACACGCTCTCGTCGGTGAGGGTCGGGATGCTCTCCAGGAGGTTCCACAGGCAGGTGTACGCCTCGTCCTCCAGCATGCGGCCACCCCGGCTGACGTAACCGGCGGATCCGCCACGGCCGTCCATGGAGCCGCCCGCGACCGGGAGTTCCTCCAGTATGTGGATGTTGTGCCCGAGGAAGCCGCCGTCGCGGATCAGGAAGGCGGCGGCCGCCAGCGAGGCGATACCACCACCGACGAGGTAGGCCCGGGGCTGCTGCGGAGCGTCGGTCATGACGTTCCTCCGTTCTGCCGGGCGCGCAAGGTGACGGCCGGCTCGTATCGGGGTCGCCGTCAGTCAATTCGCGGTACGTCCGCGCAGGCAGGGGCCGGATGTCCCTGGTCACCAGCCGACGGTCCCGGGTCCGGGGGACCGCGGACCGTCGAGCGGGTCGATGCGGAACGGTGAGGAGCCGGCGGCAGCGCTCTCAGGGGCGTGGACGAGGAGCAGGGGCGGGACGCGTTGCCCGGCCTCGTCGGCGGCCGGCGAGAGGGTCGCGGCGGGAACTCATCGCCCGCCGCGCGCCGTGTGTGTCTCTTCGAGGGCGAGGCCGACCCAGCAGATCCAGCCGACGGGTTGCAGTGCCCAGTAGCTGATGATCCGGTAGAGGAACGTCGCGGCGATCGCCTGTGCGGCCGGCAGACCGGATATGACGAGCAGGGCGGACAGCGTCGCTTCGGCGATGCCCAGGTTCCCCGGCGTCAGGTGCAGGCTGCCGGCCAGCTGGGTGAGCGCGTAGGACAGGAGCAGTCCCCGCCAGGGCACCTCGATGCCCAGGGCCCACATCCCGGCGGCCAGGACAGCCGCATCGAGCAGCCAGTTCAGGAAGGCGTAGCCGAGCGGCCACAGCCAGGGCAGCGGCCGGGGTTCTGCGGCGCGGGCCTGCCGCACCACACCGGCGAAGTCGGATTCCGCGCGGCGCACTCGCGGGTACCGGCGGCCCGTGCTCTTCCAGACACAACACAGCAGACGGCGGCAGCCGGCGAAGCGGGACAGAGCGAGGAGCACCAGCGCGGCGACGAGAGCCGGCAGCAGTACGTCGTCCGTCACCGGGCGTACCAGGGCACCGGGACCGGCCGGACCGGCCACCGCCACCCCGGCGGCGAACAGCAGGCAGAGGCCCGCCGCCGACGCCACGCCCGAGGTCACCAGGACGGCAGCGGCAAGCACACCGCCCGCACCCCGGCGGGACAGGTGGCGCAGCAGCCAGGCGGCCGAGAAAGCCGCGCCGGCCGGCAGCGCACCCGCCATCGCGTTGGCGGCCACGGTGGTACACGTCATCCTCGCCATGCTCCACCGCACGCCCCCCACCCTCAGCAGCCACCGCGGCACGGCCGCGAAGCACAGCAGAGACGTGGCTTCGAGTGCCATGGCGATCACGAGACCGGGTGGCCGCACACGGGCGATCAGGTCATACGCCTCCGCGATCTCCCGCCGCCGGGAGAGGGCGGCCACCACCGCGGCAGCCAGTACGAGTGCCGAGCAGAGCCACCAGAACCGGCCCGGCCGGGTGACTCCGCCCGGCGCCGGTCCGGTGTCCCCGGCTCGGGTCACCGGCTGCGGCATGCTTCCCTTTCGAGAGTCGGCGCGAGAGGCAGAGCCGGTCGCGGCGGTGGGATCCGTGTGCCGTCGCGCCATGCTCACCCCGCTCGCCACGGATCACGATGCCGCCCGGCGCCGTGGCCCGCAGCCGGGTGCGGCCTGCCGGGCGTCGTCCGCCCGGGGCATCCGGGTCCGGCCGGCGGTGTCCGCCCTCCGGCCGACGCTCGGTACCGGCGTGCCGGACGGTGGGGCCGTCGCCCGCCCTGAAGGCTTCCCCCCGCTGCCGTCCCGGGCACTGGCGGGGCGTCCGGCCCCGCCCCCGTCAGGCGACGGTGACCCCCTCGTCCAGGTAGACGTCCTGGACGGCGTGCAGGAGCTCGATGCCCTCGGCGGTGGGGCGCTGGAATGCCTTGCGGCCGGTGATGAGGCCGGTGCCGCCGGCCCGCTTGTTGATCACCGCGGTGCGTACCGCCTGGGCCAGGTCCCCCTGGCCCGCCGAGGCGCCGCCGCTGTTGATCAGTCCGACGCGGCCCATGTAGCAGTTGGCGACCTGCCAGCGCGTGAGGTCGATCGGGTGGTCGGTGGTGAGCCTGTCGTACAGCAGCGGGTGGGTCTTGCCGAAGCCCAGTGCGCGGTAGCCGCCGTTGTTCTCCGCCTGTTTCTGTTTGACGATGTCGGCCTCGATCGTCACGCCGAGGTGGTTGGCCTGGCCGGTGAGATCGGCGGAGAGCGCGTAGTCCACGCCGTCCTGCTTGAACGCGGAGTTGCGCAGGTAGCACCACAGCACGGTGAACATGCCCAGTTCATGGGCGCGCGCGAAGACCTCACTGGTCTCCCGCAGCTGGCGGTCGGACTGTTCCGAACCGAAGTAGACCGTGGCGCCGACGCCCGCCGCGCCGAGGTCGAAGCACTGCTCGACGCCGCCGAACATGATCTGGTCGTAGTGGTTGGGGTAGGTCAGGAGCTCGTTGTGGTTGAGCTTGACGATGAAGGGGATCCGGTGCGCGTAGCGCCGCGACACGGCGCCGAGCACGCCGAGTGTGCTGGCCACCGCGTTGCAGCCGCCGTCGAGGGCGAGTTCGACGATGTTCGCGGGGTCGAGGTAGCGGGGGTTCGGGGCGAACGCCGACGCCGCGGAGTGCTCGATACCCTGGTCGACCGGCAGTACCGACACGTACCCCGTGCCTGCCAGCCGGCCGTGGCCGAAGAGTGACTGCAGGTTGCGCAGCACCCGGGGCGAGCGGTCGGTCCCGGAGACGACCCGGTCGACGAAGTCGGGTCCGGGCAGTACCAGGTCTTCCCTCGGGATCCCCTGGGCGGAGTGGGTCAGCAGGTCCTTGGCCTCGTCGCCCAGCAGCTCTTGGATGTCGGTCATGGCTTCCGCCCTCTCCTGGTCCGCGGAATGTCGCTGGAGACGGCCGCACACGTGCGGGGCAGCAGGACGTGACACAGTCCGTGCGGCCGCGTCACGGGTTCCCTGTCCATCATCCGCGCGGGGAGACGTCCCGGCAGAGCCGGTCGGGTCCTTCGTCGGGGCCGAACGGCCCACGAGCAGCCGGACATCGCGCCTGCCGGGACTGTCGAAGGCCCCGCCGTGGAACAGTGGAGGACGCGTGAACAGGCACGGTGGGCGAAGGAGGACACGATGAGTCACCCCGTGCTGGCCGGTGTCGACGGCTCCGAGCACAGCCTGGCCGCGGCCGAGTGGGCGGCGCGGGAAGCGGTGCTGCGGGATGTTGCCCTGCGTGTCGTGCACGCCGCTCCGCCCCTTCCGGGAGGTGCGGTTCCCCACCAGGCCGGGGAGACGCTGCGCCGCGTGGGCGAGCGCATCGTCCAAGGGGTGATCGCCGACCTCCATGCCCGCTACCCGGAGCTGCGGGTGCGGGGCGAGCAGAGCGCCGACGCCCCGGCCGAGGCTCTGCTCTCCGCGGCTCACGGTGCCGGGCTGCTCGTGGTCGGCGCCCGGGGCTCGGGCGGCTTCAACGGCCTCGCGGTCGGCTCGGTGGCCCTTCGGGTGGCGGCTGCCGCCGACGGCCCCGTCGTCGTGGTGCCCGGCCCGCGGCCCGGCGGCTTCGGTAACGGCGCACGCCCGGCGGGCACCGTCCCTCAGGTCGTGGTGGGTTTCGACGCGCACCGCCCGGTCGGCGAGGTGGCGGACTTCGCGTTCGGGGCGGCCCGGACGCGCGGGGCGGTGCTCCGGGCGGTGCAGGCATGGGCCTTTCCCGCCGAGGCCGTGTCGCCGCGGACGCTGTTCGTGGCCGAGGAGGACCGCGCCACCTGGGAGGACCAGGAAGTCCTGCGGTTGTCCGACGCCCTGCGCGCCCGGCAGGAGCAGTGCCCCGAGGTGGCGGTCCGCACGGATGTCGTCCTCCTGCACCCCGCGGAGGCACTCCTGAACACGTCCCGCGGAGCCGACCTGCTGGTCGTGGGCCGCGGTGCCGGCCGGGGCGCCGGCGAGGGCCGGCTGGGGCCGGTCACGCACGCCGTGCTGCACCACGCCGGGTGCCCGGTGGCGGTCGTACCGCACGCCGCCTGACACCGCGCAGGGACCGGCCGAGGAACACCGCGGGTGTCAGCCGAAGAACACCCCGAACTCGTCGTACAGCGACGGGTCGACCATCTTCGTCTTCGTCTCGGCGCCGGGGATCGGGACCCGTACGATCCGGGTGCCGCTCAGGGCGACCATGGTCCCGAAGGCGCCGTCCTTGACCGCGTCGACGGCGTGCAGTCCGAAGCGGGTGGCCAGCCACCGGTCGAAGGCGCTCGGCGTGCCGCCGCGCTGGACGTGACCGAGCACCGTCGTGCGGGCGTCCGTGCCGGTCCGCTGCGAGATCTCGCGGGCCAGCCAGTCGCCGATCCCGGACAGCCGCACATGGCCGTACTCGTCCAGCGACCGGTCCTTGAGGACCATCTGCCCCTCCTTGGGAACAGCCCCTTCGGCGGTGACGACGATCGGCGCGTAGTGGAACTCGAAGCGGCGCTTCACCCACGCACACACCTGATCGATGTCGAAGGGCCGTTCCGGGATGAGGATCACGTTGGCACCGCCCGCTACACCGGCGTGCAGGGCGATCCATCCGGAGTGCCGGCCCATCACCTCCACCACCAGGGTGCGCATGTGCGACTCGGCGGTGGTGTGCAGACGGTCGATGGCCTCGGTCGCGATGCCCACGGCCGTGTCGAAGCCGAAGGTGTAGTCGGTGCCGGGTACGTCGTTGTCGATCGTCTTGGGCACGCCGACGATCGGGATCCCCCGGTGGCTCAGCTCGGCCGCCGAGCCGAGCGTGTCCTCGCCGCCGATCGCGACGAGGGCCTCGATGCCGTGCGCGGCGAGGGTGTCCTGGATGCGGCGCACGCCGTCCTCGTGTTTGAACGGGTTGGTGCGGGACGAGCCGAGGATGGTTCCGCCGCGTGGCAGGATGCCGCGCACCTCGGGGACGCCCAGCGGCACCACCCGGTCCTGGAGCGCACCGAGCCAGCCGTCCCGCAGGCCGGCGAACTCGAAGCCGTACTCCTGGACACCCTTGCGGACGACGCTGCGGATCACGGCGTTGAGACCGGGACAGTCACCGCCGCCGGTCAGTACTCCTACCTTCATGGTTCCCTCCCCCTTCGTACACGGGTGAGGTTCTTCTTCGATCGTGAGATCCATTCTGAGCGACGGCGCTCTCCACGGCGACTCGCTCCGGGGCCGGGTGCCGGGAGGCATCCGGCCTTCCTGCGACCCGGCGCTCAGGCGTCCGTGAGGGACGTGCGGGCGGCACCGGTCCGGTACCCGATGTGTGCGGCGAGCGAGACCACGCCGTCGACGTTCCCGGCCAGCCGCTCGATGACCGGGATCAGGCTGTTCACCTCGACGGTTCCCGTGAGTGTCACCCGCCCCTCGCGTACCTCGACCACCACGTCCGAGGGTGCGAGGCCCAATGTGTGTCCCAGCACGTCCCGGGCGATCTCCTCGCGGATGGCGTCGTCGCGGCGCAGGAAGATCCGCAGCAGGTCTCCCCGGCTGACGACACCCGTGAGCCGCTCCGCCTCGTCCACCACGGGCAGCCGCTTCACGTTGTGGAGGGTCATGACGCGGGCCGCCTCCGCCGCGGTCCACTCAGGACGTGCGCAGACCGCGGGGGCGGACATCAGCTCCTCGGCCCGGGACCCCTCGGCCTCGGCCTTCTCCCACGCCTCCGGATGGCCGGCCGGCGTCCGGCTGGACGGATCTGCCTGGACGGAGCACTTGCGCAGCAGATCGGCCTCGGACACCACTCCCAGGGGGTGGTCCAGTTCGTCCACCACGGGTACGGCGGTGACGTCGTTGTCCGCCAGCAGCCTGACGATCTCCTTGAACGACGTGTCACGCCGGGCCGTGACGACAGCACGGGTCATCAGGTCGGCGACGGTACGGTGCTGCATGGAGCGCCTCACTTTCTCGCGTGGCAGCCGGCGGCCGTCACCCCTCCAGCATGGTCGGGAACCGCTCGTGCGACTCGGAGCCACCCAGGCCCTGGCCGAAGGCCGGACGGGCCGAGATCAGGGCCGTCCGGCCCCCTTGGACCGAGGCCCTGGAACCGCCGCGGTCGTGGACTGTCCGGCTCGGGCCGTCATCTGTCCGGCTCGGTGAGTTCGAACTCGGCCCAGATGGTCTTGCCTCCGGCGTAGTGCCGGGTGCCCCAGCGCTGAGCGAGCTGGGCGACGAGCAGCAGACCGCGGCCCCCCTCGTCGTACGTGCGGGCCCGCCGCAGGTGCGGGGCGGTGCCACTGCCGTCGGACACCTCGCAGATCAGCGCGGCACCGCGGATCAGTCGCAACCGGATGGGCGGTTGCCCGTAGCGGATCGCGTTCGTGACGAGCTCACTCACCACCAGCTCGACGGCGAACGCCACGTCCGGCAGGTGCCAGGCGTCCAGCCGGGCCAGCACCTGGGCACGGGCGTCGGCCACCAGTGCCGGGTCGGAGGACAGGTCCCAGGTGGCGACCCGGTCGGCGTCGAGCACCCGGGTGCGTGCGACCAGCAGGGCGGCGTCGTCCTCGGGCCGCGCAGGCAGCAGCGACCGGATCAGGTCGTCGCACAGCGTCTCCAGCGGCCGGCAGACGGCCCGGTCGAGACGCCGGCGCAGCTGCTCCAGCCCCCTGCCCAGGTCGTGCCCGGTGTCCTGGACCAGGCCGTCCGTGTAGAGCACAAGGAGGCTGCCGGAGGGCAGCTCCCACTCGGCGGTCTCGAAGGGCAGACCCCCCACACCCAGCGGAGGGCCGGGGGGCACGTCGACGAATCCCGCCGGGCCGTCCGGCCGGACCACCGCGGGCGGCGGATGGCCCGCGGAGGCGGCCGTGCACCGGCGGGAGACCGGGTCGTAGACCACGTACAGACAGGTGGCAATGAGATCCGCCGAAACTGCGAGGTCCGGCTCGTGGTCCGCGTTCCTGTCCTCCTCGGCCGTCAGGTGCGTGACCAGGTCGTCGAGGTGGGTGAGCAGTTCGTCGGCGGGAAGCTCGACGTCGGCGAGCGTGCGCACCGCGGTCCGCAGCCGCCCCATGGTTGCCGACGCCCGCAGCCCGTGCCCCACCACATCGCCCACCACCAGCGCCGTCCTGGCGCCCGACAGGGGAATCACGTCGAACCAGTCGCCGCCCAGCCCGGCCCGGGTACGGGCCGGAAGGTAGCGATGGGCCACCTCGGCGGCGTCCTGGGCCGAGAGCCGGCTCGGCAGCAGGCTGCGCTGCAAAGCCAGTGCGGTACCGCGTTCCAGGGTGTAGCGGCGGGCGTTGTCCACGGCCACGGCGGTCCGGGCGCCGATCTCCTCGGCCAGGAGCAGATCGTCGTGGGTGAAGGGATCCTCCCGCTGGTGCCGGACGAGGACCGCCACACCGAGAGTGATACCGCGGGCACGCAGCGGGATGACCATGATCGAGTGGATGCCGAACCTGCGGACGATTCCCGCCCGCCCGGGATCCGCCCGTTGCCAGTTCCTGATCGCCTCGTCCTGGGTGCCGTGCAGTGAGGATCTGCCGGTGGCCAGGCAGCGGACGGGGGGTGTGAATTCGGGGTAGTCGTCCACGTCTCCCAGCTCGATCAGCGCCTCGGGCGCGCCGGGCAGGACGGACTGCTGGGCCGCGCGCCGCAGCGGGACCGAGCCCGTCGTGGAGGGCTTCGGCTCGACCCCGCGGTACAGGGAGTCGAGCAGATCGACGGTGACGAAGTCGGCGAGCCGGCCCACGATGACGTCGGCCATCTCCTGGGCCGTCCGCATCACGTCCAGAGTGCTGCCCACCTGCGCGCTGATGTCGTTCAGCAGCGCCAGCCGCTCCCGGGCCAGGTGCTGCTCGGTCACATCGAGCGCCGAGACCTCCACGTGCCGCACCTGCCCGGCCGGCGTGACGAGCGGGGACACGGCCACGGACCAGACCTTCTCGGGCGCGTCCCGCCGGGCCCTGCCCCGGACATGGAACCGCTCGGACTCACCCGTCACGAGCACCCGGCCCATGCCGTCCTCGATCCGTTCACAGAGGTGAGGAGGCAGGATGTCGGTGACCCGCCGGCCGCGCATCCGCTCCTCGCTCAGGCCGAGTACCCGTACGGCACCTGCGGTCGCCCGTACGGCCCGCAGCGCGGAGTCGTACACCATCACGGGCAGTCGGCACTGCGCGAACGCCTCGTCGGCCGTCACCAGATCCGGTGGTGGCTGCTCCGGTGGCGTCGCCACGATGAGGCGCTGGGTGCGGCCCTCGCGGTCGACGGACGGATACGCCCGCACCCGCACCTCCACGTGACGGCCGTCCCGGTGCCGGAGCAGGACCGTGGTACCGGGCCCGTGCAGGGTCGGCAGACCGTCCCCGCCGCCGCCCGCGTCCGGGGCGATCAGCCGGCTGACCGGGCTTCCCACGGCCTCGTGACAGGGGTAGCCCAGCAGGTGCTCCGCTCCCGCGCTCCAGCCCGTCACGATTCCCCGGTCGTCGACGACCGCCGTGGCCGAGTCCGCCGGATCCGGCGGTACGCCGGGGCTCCCGCCGAGTGGAGTGACATCACGCATGCCGGTCACCGCCCGTTCCGCCGGCCCGGACGCCGTGGCCTTCGGCCGATGCCGAAGAGGTCACGGACTGCCCTGGCCGGCCGGTCTCACCACGTCGGCCTCAGACCTCATCTCCATCGTTCACCGCTCGCCCTCGCGCGGCACCTCCGCGTTTCCTCCCACCGTCGCGGTGCGGTACCTGAGCGCCCCGGCCCGCGAAGTGCTTCCTGTACGCGTCCGCGCTCCTCCAGCGACACGGGCGGACGGATCACCACCCCAGACGGGTGGTGCAAGGGCGGCGGGCGGGCAGGCCGACGGCGGGAGGTCGCCGCCGGACTGCCGTTCGTCGGCAGTCGTCACGGAGCAGGCGTTCCGGTCCTTCATGATCGTGCCTCCTCCGACTCGACGCCTCCTGGATTCATCGCACCTCAGGCGCCGGCGGAACGGGGCGCGCGCCTATGCAGTGTCCGGCGCCGACTCGGGCGCCGGTCGGCCCCTAGTGCGGAGCGGACGGCAGGCAAGCAGGCCGAACCTGCCCGGTCATGACCTGCCACCCCGCACCGGTGCCTCCGTGCTCACGCCCTTCCCGGCGGGACCACGGCGACCGAGCAGTGTGCGTGCCGCAGCAGCGTGCGGCCGGCCGAGCCCGGCGGGAGTCCCCGCCTGCCGTACGTGCCGACCACGCCACGACAACCGGACCGTTCACGCCAGGCCTCCCCTTCTCCGCAGATTCCGTCCCGGGCACCGGGACACGGCGGCACGGTGCGGACGGGGCCCGTGGCCGGGCGGTCACCGCCGCACTGTCCGGTGTCAGCGTCTGCCTGACCGGTCCGGCCAGCACTGGGCCGTACGGGCCCGGCAGCGCACCCGACCGGCCCTCCCCGGGCGGGCCCGCGGGCGCGGAGGCTGGGATCAGAGGCAACCGCGCGACGTCCTGACCCGGCTGTCGCGCCGGCATCGGAGGTGTGTCATGACCGGTTCCGCGTTCGACGGCTTCGTCGGGTCCGACGTCCCGCCCGCGCGACGGTACGGACGGCGCGGGCCGACGGTCCCCGGGACCGGGCCGCGGCCCGCCCTCGCCGCGCTCCCGGCCACCGTCGTCACACACGGCTGACGGCCTGTGGTCGCCCCAGCGAGGACCGTCATGAGTCACGCACTGCGGATCAGGCCGCTCCGGCTCCCGGGAACCGAACCCGCCCTCCTGGCTGTCACGGCCGCCGCGCTGACCGCAGGCGCCGTCGCCTGGCTGCTCGGCGCCCACGGCCTCGCCGACCTCTGCTGGGCCGTCGGCACCGCCGCCGCCGTCGTACCCGCCGTCGGCTGGGTGCTGGCGGCCCTGCTCCGCGGACACGCGGGCGTGGACCTGATCGCGGTGGTGGCCCTCGGCGGCACGCTGGCCGTGGGCGAGTACCTGGCCGGCGCTCTGATCGCCCTGATGCTCGCCACCGGCCGCACCCTGGAGTCCGCGGCACAGCGCCGCGCCTCCCGGGACCTGCGCGCCCTGCTGGAACACGCCCCCCGCACCGCGCGGCGGCGCAGCGGCACCGAGGTGCGGATCGTGCCGTCCGCCGAGGTGGTGCCCGGCGACCTGCTCGTCGTCGGCCCCGGCGAGGTCGTCCCCGTCGACGGCCGGGTGACCGATGCCACGGCCGTACTGGACGAATCGGTGCTCACCGGCGAGCCGTTGAGCGTACGGCGCCCGGCCGGCGAGTCGCTGCGCAGCGGTGCCGTCAACGCGGGCGGTGCGTTCGAGATGCGCGCCACGGCGACCGAGCGGGACAGCACCTACGCCGGGATCGTCCGGCTGGCCCAGCAGGCCGGGGCCGAGTCCGCGCCCGTCGTACGGCTGGCCGACCGGTACGCGGCCTGGTTCCTGCCGCTGTCCCTGGTGACCGCGGGGCTGGCCTGGCTGATCACCGGCTCCGCCGTGCGCGCGGTGGCGGTCCTGGTGGTCGCCACGCCGTGTCCGCTGCTGCTGGCTGCGCCGGTGGCCGTCGTCTCCGGGCTGTCGCGGGCCTCGCGCCTCGGTGTGGTGGTACGGGACGGCGGGGCGCTGGAGGCCCTGGGCCGGGCCCGGACGCTGCTCCTGGACAAGACCGGGACGCTCACCAAGGGCCGTCCCCAGGTCCTTGACGTGGTCGCCGCGCCCGGCTGGCAGTCCAGCCAGGTGCTGCGGCTCGCCGCCTCGCTCGACCAGTACTCGCCGCACGTGCTGGCGCAGGCGGTGGTCGGTGCGGCCCGTGAGCGGGGGCTGCCGCTGTCCGTGCCGCAGGACGTGTCCGAGGAGCCCGGCCGGGGCGCGGCCGGTACACTCGCGGGCCGCCGCATGGAGGTCGGCCGTCTCGCCCCCTCCGCAGAGAAGCCGGGCTGGGTCCGCGCGGTGGACAACCGGGCCCTGCTCGACGGGGCGGCCGTGGCCTGGCTGAGCGTCGACGGCCGCCCGGTCGGTGCCGTCCTACTGCACGATCCGCTGCGCCCCGACGCGCCGCGCACCCTGCGCCGGCTGCGCGCGGCGGGCGTCGAACGGCTCGTGATGCTCACCGGCGACCGTCCCGAACCCGCCCAGGAGGTCGGCGCCGTGCTCGGCCTCGACGGGGTGCGGGCCGGTCTCTCCCCGGCCGACAAGGTCGCCGCGGTCCGCGCGGAACGCGCCCGTGCGGTCACCGTGATGGTGGGCGACGGCGTGAACGACGCACCCGCCCTCGCCGCCGCCGACATCGGCGTGGCCATGGGGGCGCGCGGCGCCACCGCGTCCTCGGAGGCGGCCGACATCGTGCTGACCACCGACCGGGTGGACCGTCTGGCCGACGCGGTCGCCGTCGCCGTACGGTCCCGGCGCATCGCCGTGCAGAGCGCGCTCGGCGGAATGGCGCTGTCGCTGGCCGCGATGGCCGCGGCCGCCGCCGGTCTGCTCCCACCGGCCGTCGGTGCCCTCCTCCAGGAAGGGATCGACGTCTTGGTGATCCTCAACGCCTTGCGTGCGCTCGCCGACGACCGGGCGGCCCGGTCGGCCCTGAGGCCCTCCACGGAGGCGCTCATCCACCGCTTCGCGGCCGAACACGACGACCTGCGGGACGTGCTGGAGGCCGTACGCTCGGCCGCCGACCGTCTCTCCGACGGCGCCGGGCCGGAGTCCCTGGCGGCGGTGGCGGAGGTCCACCGGCTGCTCACCGAGCGGCTGTTGCCGCACGAGTACGCGGAGGAGCACCAGCTCTACCCGGCGCTCGCCGCCGCCCTCGGCGGCCCCGAGGCCACCGCGACGATGAGCCGCGCCCATGCTGAGATCGACCGCCTCGCCCGCCGCATCGCCACCCACCTCGCGCTCGCCGGCCCGGCCGGCCCCCTGGCCCCGGAGCAACTCGACGATCTGCGGGCCTGCCTGTACGGACTGCACACCGTGCTGCGCCTGCACTTCACGCAGGAGGAGGAGAACTATTTCTCCCTCGCGCCGTGAGCTGATGCCGTGCCCCCCGGGGGGAGGCAGATCGGCCCATCCCTCGCTGCCCCCACGGCCCGGTCGCCGGTCCCGCACACAAGGTGACCAACCAGTGTGCCGCACCGGACAGGTTCGGCCGGTCACGGCCAGTAAACGACTTCTCCTCGCCCGAGCGCGCCGGAACCGCTGAGATGACCCCAACCATCGTTGGGAAAGGGGTGGGGCGGACATGGCCGGCTCCCTCGAAGGCGAACGGGCGCGTGTGATCGTCACGGCGGAGGCGGAGCACTGCACGTGCAGCCGTTCTGCGGCTGCCGGACAGGCAACCGGCGCCGCGGAGGAACGCTTCCGCGGTCTGCTGGAGGCCGCGCCGGACGCGATGGTCATCGTCGACGGCTCGGGCATCATCAAGCTGGTCAACGCGCAGACCGAGGCGCTCTTCGGCTACCGCCGCGAGGAACTCCTCGGCCGTCCGGTCGAGTTGCTGATACCGACCCGCTTCCACAGCCAGCACACCCGGCACCGGGGCGGCTACTCGGCCAACCGCCAGGTGCGTCCGATGGGTGCCGGTCTGGAACTGCACGGGCTGCGCAAGGACGGCACCGAGTTCCCGGTGGAGATCAGTCTCAGCCCGATGGAGACGGAGGACGGGCTGCTGGTGTCCGCCGCCGTCCGCGACGTCAGCGACCGCAAGGCCGCCGAGGCCCGCATCAACGAACTCGCCGCCCTCGTCGAGTCCTCCCAGGACGCCATCCTCGCCAAGACCCTCGACGGGTACATCACGTACTGGAACGCGGCGGCACAGGACCTCTACGGCTACACCGCCGAGGAGGCCATCGGCCGGCACGTCTCCATGCTCGCCCCGGTTGAACTCCGCGGCGAGATCAGCGCGTTGCTGACCCGGCTGCGCCAGGGCGAGAAGGTCGAGCACTTCGAGACGCTGCGGGTCACCGACTCCGGCGCCCTGCTGGACGTGGACGTGACCCTGTGGCCGACGCGCGACACCCGGGGCCGGGTCGTCGGGGCCTGCGCCATCGTCCGGGACATCAGCGACCGCAAGCGCGCCGAGGCCGAACTGACCGCCCTGTACGAGCAGCAGCGGCACATCGCCCTCACCCTGCAGCGCAGCCTGATGGGCACCCCGCCCGCGCTCCCCGGCCTCGCCACCGCCAGCCGCTACCGGCCCGCCACCCAGGGTGCCGGGGTGGGCGGCGACTGGTTCGACCTGATACCGCTGGGCGCCGACCGGGTGGGCGTGCTCATCGGTGACGTCATGGGCCGCGGGCTGGAGGCCGCCGCCGTCATGGGCCAGTTGCGCTCGGCGGCGCACGCGCTCGCCAAGACCGGGATGGAACCCCGGCTGCTGATGCAGGCCCTGGACTCCTGCGTGGCCGACCTCGACGTCCCCGACCAGCTCGTCACCTGCTGCTATCTGGTCATCGCCCCCGACTCCGGGACCGTGACCGTCTGCTCGGCCGGCCATCTGCCGACGCTCGTCGCGGGCGCCGGCGACGGCGCGGTCGGCATCCTCGACTCGCCGGTCAACGCCCCGCTGGGGGTGGGCGGCATCCTCTACGAGCAGTCCCGCACGGCCGTCCCGCCCGGGTCGACCCTCGTGCTGTACACGGACGGGCTGATCGAGACCCCCGGAAGTGACATCGAGGGCCGGATCTCCGAACTCAGCGTCACCCTGGAGGAGTTCTTCACCGGTACCCCATGCCTGGAGACCGCCGCCGACCAGGTGCTGGCGAGCCTGCTCCCGGACGCCGAGAGCCACAACGACGACGTCACCCTGCTGCTCGCGCAGCTGCCGGCCGCGCCGCTGGCGGCCCTCACCACCGCTCTTCCGGCCTGCCCCTCCTCGGTGCCGGAAGGGCGGGCGTTCCTGCACAAGGCGCTCACCGCCTGGGACTGCGCCGCGGGCGTGGACGACGCGCTCCTGCTGCTGTCGGAGACCCTGACCAACGCCGTCCAGCACGGCGAGGGTCCCATCGGCCTGCATCTGCACCGCACCGCCACCGACCTCACCGTCGAGATCAGCGACCGCAGCCCGCAGCTGCCCCGGCCACGCCGGGCCGCCGAGGACGAGGAGTCCGGCCGGGGGCTGCTCCTCGTCCGTACGCTCGCCGACAGCTGGGGGGTACGACCCACGGACGAGGGGAAGACCACCTGGTTCACCCTGCGGCTGTGAGGGACGTTCGGCCCGCTCCCGGGGCCGGGCAGCCCCTGCCCCGACCGGCGTCGCGCGGCGACCCTGGTGGTACGGAGCCCGTACCACCGGGCGCGGGCACGGATCCGAGAGAGGTGAGGGTCGTGCTTCGCCCTGTAGTCGTAGGACTGGACGGATCGCGGGAGAGTCTCACCGCCGCCGACTGGGCGGCGCGGGAGGCCTTGCGGCGCGGTCTGCCGCTGCGCCTGGTGCACGCGGCCGACTCACCGGCCGCAGGTGAGTCGGAACCGCCGGAGCTCTCTGTCCCGCGCCACTGGGCACGGCGGATCCTGCGCGACGCCATGGACCGGATCAACGAACGGTATCCGCAGGTGTACCTGAGCGCGGAGCAGATCGCCCGGCCCGCCGCCGAGGCGCTCGTCTCCGCAGGCGACGCCGGTGAACTGCTGGTGCTCGGCAGCCGGGCGTTCAGTGGGTTCGGCGGGTTCCTGGCCGGTTCGGTGGCGCTGCAGACGGTGACCCGGGTGGCACGGCCCGTCGTGCTCGTCCGCGCCGACCAGACCGTCGAGGACGAGCACACCCCGGATCCGGAGGGGCGCCCGTCGGCCGACACCCCGTACCGCGCCGTGGTCGTCGGTGTCGACGCGGTGCGGCCCGCGGAACAGGTGCTCGCGTTCGCGTTCGAGAGCGCGGCCCTGCGCGGGGCGCCGTTGCGGGCGGTGTACGCCTGGCGGCTGCCGATGGTGCGGGCCGTTGCGGACGCCGGGGCGCACCAGGCGGAGGAGGCCGCCGCCCGGCGGGCTCTGACCGCGGCGCTCGCCCCGTGGCGGGAGAAGTTCCCCACCGTCGAGGTCGTCGAGCAGGCGGAGGAGGGGCATCCGGCTCAGCGGCTGCTGAGCGCCGCGCAGGACGCCGGTCTGCTGGCCGTCGGCCGCCGGATCCGTCCGGCCCGGCTGGGCTCGCACACCGGCCCCGTCGCGCACGCCGTGATGCACCACGTCCGCTGCCCGGTCGCGATCGTGCCGCACGAGTGAGTTCCCAGGGCCGTGGCGCCGTACCGCACGGGCCCGATCCGACGCCACGGCCTCCTGCGACACCGCGCGCATCGTGCGGCTCGCCGAACAGACCGGTCTTCCCCGTATCGGCTCGCGGTGCCCGGCCACCGACCACAGCACGGCAGGCCCCGTTCCGGGGCCTGCCGTGTTTCGGTGTGCAACCCGAGGGTCAGAGCAGCCAGCGGTTGCGGCTGACGAAGGGGAGCCGCGCCCAGACCTTGCCCAGGCCCCAGACCGTGCCGGCGCCCGCGGCCGCCAGGGCGATCATGACGACGGCGTAGACAAGGTGGTAGTCGGCGAACGGGTTGGTGGACATGCTCGCCGAACCGTCCGAGAGGTGCTTGGCCGGCGGCCACTCGGCGATCCACATGAACGCCATCATCAGGGTGCCGGCGACCGCGGCGATCCGCAGGCCGATGCCGGCGACCAGCGCGAGGCCGATGCCGAGCAGACCGAGCATGAACAGCCAGTCCGCCCAGACCTGTCCGGCCCAGTCGTGGAACGTGGACTGCATCGGGCCGGCGGCGACGGAGCCGAGGAAGCCCTTGGTCGGCGAGCCGCCGTCGATCCAGCCCTTTCCGGACGGGGTGGCATAGCCGAAGCCGAACGTCTTGTCCAGGAACGCCCACAGGAAGACGAACCCGGTCACCAGACGGAGCCCGGCGAGCGCGTGTGCGCTGGTCGCCATCGCCGCCGCGGTCGTCACCTCACCGGACTCGGGCGCCATCCCGGCCCTGCGCAGGGAGGGGAGGTGGAACCCCAGGTGCCGGCGGGGGTGGTCGTGGTGGACTGCCATGATGCTCATCCCTTCCAAGGGGTGGTGCGTGGGGATCCGACGTATTCGTTGCGCCTTCAATGTCCCGCTGTCGCACCCGCTCCGCAGGGGGCTGCCCCGCCCACCTCACAGGGCCGAACGTCCCTCGCTGTGAGGGACGTTGAGGACCCGTCAGCTGGTGATCGGCACCAGCAGCACCGGGCAGTTGGAGCGGTGCAGCAGGGCGTGCGCGACGGGGCCGAGGTGCCGGCCGAGCGGGCCGGACCGGCGGTGGACGCCGATGACGACGACGGCCGCGTCGCGAGTGGCTTCCACCAGGGCCCGCGCCGGGCCGGTACGCACCCTGCAGGCGTCGACAAGGATTTCGGGGTGCCGCTCGCGCAGCCGGTCGACGTCGGCCCGGGGCGCGGTGTGCCGATGGGCCGCCGCGTGCAGGACCCGGAGCGGCACCCGGCGCCGCTCCGCCTCCTGGAAGGCGCAGGCAGCAACGTCCGCGTCGGCGTCGCTCCCCAGGCCCAGCAGTACCGGCGGACCGCCGCGGAGCTCCCGCTCCGACCGCGCTGCCGGCGTGCTCCGGTCGCACGGACGGTCGTCACGTACGACCAGCAGGGGTACCCGGGTCTGCGCGGCAAGCCTAAGACTGACCGCACCGGCCAGCCGGCCGGTGACACCGCCGAGCCCCCGGGTGCCCACGACCGTGAGGGCCGCGCGCTCGCTCTCGTGGTCGAGCGCCTCCACGGCGCCGCTCTCGACGGCACTGGTCACGACGGGCAGTCGCGGGTGCCGTGCGCGGACGCGGGCGGCGGCCGAGGCGAGCACCGGCGGGGCCTCGTCGCGGTCGGGCACCGCGTACACGATGTGCAGTCCGGCGGCACGCCGTACGGCTTCGTCCGCGGCCAGGTCCAGCGCCCGTACGGCGATCAGCGAACCGTCCACTCCGACGACCACGTTCCGGTGGGTCATGTCGAGTTCCCTTCTGCTCCGTTGCACGGTGGAAGGGACCGCCGACTGCCGTGATCGCCCCAGGACAGCGCCCGAGGACGGCGCGCCGGGACGTGCGGCGGCTCCGCGGACGATGCTGGTCGCTCCCCGGCGCCCCGGGCAGGGGCCGCAGGCGCCCTGCGGCCCGCCGCTCGGCCCCTCGACGGAGGCCGTACGACCCTGGAGCGGACGATTACCGGGGCGGGGAAGGCCTGCCTCGCAGGAGATACCCCACACGGGCGGCCGGCATCTCCTGAACCTGCCGGGTCCGGCCATCGCGAATACGGCGCGGCGCACGAGCCGCGACGGGACGGGAGAGGAGGGGACGCGAGGGACCAGGGCAGGGTCGACGGGCGGGGACGTGGTCGACTCGCGGCAAGGGGCTGCTGCTCAGCGGGAGAAGGCGCGCACCTCCGGATGACGGCCGGGCAGGACTTCGCCGTCACGTCCACGCAGCCGGCGGTCGAACAACGAGGCGAGGACTGCTCGTTCGGCGGCGATCGCGTGTCCCGGGGCGATGGTGCCGATGTTCTCGACGACCGTCTTCCGGGGCAGGCCGAGCCGGCGGGCGAGCTGCGGGATCATCGCCTCCGCGTCGGTGTACGTGGCGTGTTCCGCGCCGCGCACTGTCAGGCCCTCGCGCGGGCCGCGGCTGTGCCGCCACAGGGCGTTCCAGGACGGCACCGTGTCGAGGTCGTTGCCGTCCTTGCCGACCAGCAGGAAGGGACGGTCGAGGCCGTCGGCGGCGACGCCGGGCTGGTACAGACCGAGGACCGCGGCGGTGATCCCGATTCGTCCAAGCACCGTCGGTCTTTGTCCATGGACGGAGCCGGTGTCGGCGGTGAAGGTCGGTGCATGGGCGGATTCGGGGTCGACGACCGGCAGGTGCCGGTGGAGGCGCGCGCGGCCGGGCCGCGGCGGGTGCCGAGCGGGCTGGTGGCGCTGGCACTCGGCGGGTTCGGCATCGGGCTGACCGAGTTCCTGATCGCCGGGCTGCTGCCGCAGGTGGCGTCGGACTTCGCGGTGTCCGAGGCGACCGCGGGCCGGCTGATCTCCGGGTACGCGCTGAGTGTCGCCGTCGGCGCGATCCTGCTCACCGCGACGACGGCGCGGCTGCCTCGCAAGCAGGTCCTGGTGGGTCTGATGGCGTTGTTCGTCATCGGCAATCTGCTGTCCGCGATCGCGCCCACCTACTCCGTGATGCTGCTCGGGCGGATCGTCGCCGCGCTGTGTCACGGCTCGTTCTTCGGCATCGGCTCGCTCGTCGCCGGCAGTCTGGTCGCACCGGAGCGGAAGTCCCGGGCGGTGGCGGTGATGTTCGCCGGGCTGACGGTCGCGAACGTACTGGGTGTGCCGTTCGGTGCGCTGGTGGGCGAGCGCTGGGGCTGGCGGGCGGCCTTCTGGGCGGTCACCGCGATCGGCGTGCTGGCACTGGCCGGCATCGTCGCCCTCGTCCCCGGCCGGGCCGGGACGGTGACGGGGGCCGGGGTGCCCACCGGCCTGCGGGACCAGCTCCGGGCGTTCCGGTCCTCGCAGGTCTGGCTGACACTGACGGCCACCGCGCTCGGCTACGGCGGGATGTTCGGGGCGTTCAGCTACCTCGCGTACACCCTCACCGAGGTCAGCGGCTTCTCGTCGGCGGATGTCGCCTGGCTGCTGATGGTGTACGGCGTCGGTCTGGTCGTGGGGAACCTGATCGGCGGGCGGGCCGCGGACCGGGCCCGGGACCGCACCCTGGTTCTTTCGGCGCTCGGACTGACCGTCACCCTGGCCGCGTTCGGCCTGCTGGCCGGCAGTGCCGTGGCGTCGGTGATCCTGGTGTTCCTGATGGGGGTGGCCGGGTTCGCCGGCGTTCCCGGCATGATCACCAGGGTGACCGATGCCGCCCACGGCGCGGCGCTGGCCGCGAGCGCCAATGTGTCCGCGTCCAACGTCGGCAACGCCCTCGGCGCCTGGCTCGGCGGCCTCGCCATCAGCGCGGGCCTCGGCTACACGGCGCCGCTCTACACCGGTGCGGCGATCGCGCTGGCTTCCGTGGTCGTCATGCTCGTGGCCGCACGGCGGGCCGAGCCCCCGGTGGGGCAGAACAGCTGAAAGGAGCCGGGTGAGATGTTCACGGCGACCGAACGGGACCGGGTCAGGGAGCGGTTGCTGGCCCGTGCCGAGACCGACGGGACCGTCACCGGCGCGGCCTTCACGGGTTCGCTCGCCGTCGGTGCGGGCGATCGGTGGTCGGACATCGACCTGGTCCTCGCCGTACGCGGCGAGCCGACCGCCACGGCGGATCACTGGACCCGGTGGCTCTACGACGAACTCGACGTCCGGCACCACTGGGAGCTGCCGGCCGGCGGCACCGTCACCCGCGTCATCCGCGTCTTCCTGCTTCCGGGCTGGCTCGAACTCGACCTGACCTTCGCCCCCGAGGCCGAGTTCGGCCCGCGCGGCCCCCAGTGGCGCACGCTCTTCGGCGAGCCCCGGCCGCTCGACCCCTTCGCGGCTCCCGACCCCGGCACCCTGGCCGGGCTCGTCTGGCACCACGCCCTGCACGCCCGCGTCAGCACGGAGCGCGGGCGCCGGTGGCAGGCCGAGCACTGGATCAGCGCCATGCGCGACCACACGATCACACTGGCCTGCCTTCGGCTGGGCCATGCCACCGCCTATGCGAAGGGCGCCCATCTGCTGCCCGAGGCGCTGACGGACCGGCTGGAGTCGACTCTGGTCCGCTCACTCGGCGAACCGGAACTCCGGCGCGCCCTGACCGCCACCGCCGCACTCGCGATGGACGAGGTCGCACGCTTCGATCCCCGGCTCGCCGCCCGCCTCCGCCCAATGCTCGAAGAGCTCACGACGGAGTCCGGCGAAGGGCGGTCCGCCGGGGCATGACCACCGGCGGAGTGTGCGGACCGAGGCCGGCCGGCGCAGGCGTTGGAACGGAATCGCCGGGTGCGGTTGCGGAAGTCGTCGGCGAAGAAGCGCTCGCAGGCTGCGGCGTGGCACTGCGGCTGACCTGGCTGCTGCGCGCCCTCTGAGACCATATGGCAGCCCTCAGGCGCCCAGACGGTTGATGTCCTTGCTGTACAGCACCCGGTTCTCGGTCGCGCCGGGGCGGGTCACCGCCAGCATGGCGCGGGTCAGGTGTTCGGTGGTCGTCGTGTGGGCCGGGACGAGGCGGTGCAGCAGGGGTAGAGCCAGGAGGTGAGGGTGTACATGACGCGGTAGGAGCGGGTTCTGCAGACCGCTCCGTGCAGCGGCTGGATGTAGTCGGGGCGGAACATGTACGCGTTCATCGGCGTGGCCAGCAGGTCGTTCTCGGCGCGTCCCTTCACCCGCGCCCACATGGTGCGGCCCTGTTCGGTGCTGTCGGTGCCCTCGCCGGAGACATAGGTGAAGGTCGGTCCGGGGCTCGCGGCCACCAGTGCGCGGGCGGCGGCGGGGGTGAAGTCGTAGGCGACGCGGGTGTATTCGGCCTCGCTCATACCGGCGGAGGACACGCCCAGGCAGTAGAAGCAGGCGTCGACGCCGGTCAGCCGGTCGCCGACGGCGGTCAGATCGGTGAAGTCGTCGTGGCTCACCTCCGTCAGCTTGGGGTGGGTGACGCCCAGCGGGCGGCGGCCCACGACCAGGACGCTGTCGACCGTGGGGGCGAGGAGGCAGGCGCGCAGGACGCCTTGTCCGACCATGCCGGACGCACCGAAGAGGAGGACGTTCACTCGGGTCTCCGTTGCTGGGAGGCGGGGTCCGGATCGGAACCGGACGTCCACCAGTCGGGGGCGCAGGCCACGGCCGATTCGACCAGGTCGTCCTTGGTGACGGACGGGTCGTCGAGCCAGGCCTTGATGGCCCCGGCGAAACCATGGGCCATGAACCGGGCGATCACCTGCCGGTTGACACCGGGCAGGGCGGGCTGCCCGGTGCGGGCCATGAACCCCAGGGTGTACTCGCTGAAGTGCCGCACGAGTGCCTCGTACACACCGCTGTCCGCCGGGTCGGAGAGGGAGTTCCGCTAGACGTCCATGAAGCGTTCGACGTGATCGGCGATGTCGGCCGTGGCGAGGCGGAGGAGTTCCGGAGCGGAGTGTCCGCCCTGGGCTCGCAGCTCGTCCTCCCTGCGGTGACCGCGCTCCAGGTCGTCGTACAGCACCTGGATGAGTGGGTCCAGCGGGGTACCGTAGCGGTTGTAGAAGGTGGCCCGGGTGACCCCGGCCCGGTCCGCGAGCTCGGCGACGGTGATCTGCGAGACGGGACGCTCCGAGGCCAGCTCCACCCCGGCCTGTTCGAAGGCGCGGACCTTTCGGGTGATGCGCGGATCGATCCGGTCGCTCAGAGCGCTGCCCTCCTGTGCGCCGCCGTTGCACGGCGTTGCCGACGATGCACCGACGATGCTTTCATACATGTGTCAAATAGATGGGTGCAGGAAACCTGGGCTCTCGGTCGGGGACGACGGGCAGCGCACGCCGAGCGCACCCCTCGACGCCGTGACCGGCCCGCGGCGAGGTCAGCCGGGCAGATGGCGGGTGAACCAGTCGCCGGCCAGGTGGGCCACCCGCTCCAGGGTGCCGGGCTCCTCGAACAGGTGGGTCGCGCCGGGGACGACGTCCAGCCGGGTCTCCCCGGGGATCTCCCGCATCGCCTCCCTGTTGAGCCGCAGCACCTCCTGGTCCCGCCCGCCGACGATCAGCAGGGTCGGCTGCCGGACGGCCGCCAGGGAGTCCCCGGCCAGGTCCGGCCGGCCGCCCCGGCTGACGACCGCGCGGATCGCGTCGGGACGCTCCGCGGCGGCGACCAGGGCGGCCGCGGCGCCCGTGCTCGCACCGAAGAGCCCGCAGCCGAGGCCGGCGGCGGGCTCGTACCCCTGGAGCCAGTCGGCCAGGCCGACCAGGCGCGCGGCGAGCATGTCGATGTCGAAGCGGAGCGTCCCGGTGACCGTGTCGACGTTCTCCTCCTCGCGGGTGAGCAGGTCGGCGAGCACGGTGCCGAACCCCGCCGTCCGCAGTTCGCCGGCGACGAAGCGGTTGCGGGGGCTGTGCCGGCTGCTGCCGCTGCCGTGCGCGAAGAGCACGGCACCCTTCGCCGCCTCGGGGACGACCACGTCGGCGTCGAGCAGCACACCTCGGGCGGGTATGCGCACGCTCTCCATGACTGCGTTCACGGCGTCCTCCTTGCCGGAAGCACTGCACCAATCAGAACAATTCTCCCCTCTCGGGGTACCCGGTCGCCGCAGGAAGACAAGCCGGACAACGGGGAGGAAGGGCTGCGCACGGTCAGGGAAGCTGTGGACGTCGGTGTCCTGTGCGTCGGGCGCCGGGCACCCGGCGCGCCGCATCGAATGCCCGGGAGCCGAGGCGTGGCGGACGTGGCATTCGCCGGGGCACCGGTAGCGTCGCCCCGGAGTGCGCAAACCCCCGCCTACCGGTCAGGGCTGTTTCGTTGCGGTGGGCGCCCGTGGACACCGGCGGTTTCCCCCGGCGACGGGCAGGGCGCCCGCGAGGCGCTCTCCGCGCCGGGGACTGCTGAGGAGGACCATGAGCGAACTGTCGCAACGCGTCGACGAGAAGCCCGCGCCTCCCGCCGCTCCGGCACCGCTGGGCCGCCGGCTGCTGGGCTGGGCGTCCACGACCGACCACAAGGTGATCGGCCGGCTGTACATGGTGACGGCGTTCTGCTTCTTCCTCCTCGCCGGGCTGCTGGCGCTGGGGATGCGTGCCGAACTGGCGCGGCCCGGGCTGCAGTTCATGGGCCAGGAGACCTACAACCAGTTCTTCACCATCCACGGCACGATCATGATGCTGCTGTTCGCGACCCCGATGTTCGCCGGGTTCGCGAACGCCGTGATGCCGCTTCAGATCGGGGCGCCGGACGTGGCCTTCCCGAGGCTCAACGCGCTGTCGTACTGGATGTACCTGTTCGGCGGCCTGATGGTGGTGTCGGGTTTCCTGGTGCCCGGTGGTGCCGCCGCCTTCGGCTGGTTCGCCTACGCCCCGCTCAACAGCGCCTACTACACCCCCGGTGCGGGGGCGGACCTGTGGGTGATGGGCCTGGTGGTCACCGGTGTCTCGACGACCCTGGGCGCAGTCAACTTCGCCACGACGATCATGTGCCTGCGCGCGCCCGGCATGACGATGTTCCGGATGCCGATCTTCACCTGGAACGTGCTGTTCACGTCCGTCCTGGTGCTGCCCGCGTTCCCGGTGCTCACCGCCGCCCTCCTCGCCCTGGAGTGCGACCGGAAGTTCGGCTCGCACGTCTTCGACGCGCACAACGGCGGGGCGCTGCTGTGGCAGCACCTCTTCTGGTTCTTCGGGCATCCCGAGGTGTACATCGTCGCGCTGCCGTTCTTCGGGATCGTCTCCGAGATCCTCCCGGTGTTCTCCCGCAAGCCGATGTTCGGCTATCTGCCGATGATCGGGGCCACGATCGCCATCACCATGCTGTCCGCGGTCGTATGGGCGCACCATATGTTCGCCACCGGAGCGGTATTGCTGCCGTTCTTCTCGGTGATGTCGTTCCTGATCGCGGTGCCGACCGGCATCAAGTTCTTCGCGTGGATCGGGACCATGCACCGGGGCTCGCTCTCCTTCGAGACACCGATGCTGTGGTCACTGGGCTTTCTGGTGTCGTTCCTGCTGGGCGGCCTGAGCGGGGTCCTGGTCGCGTCGCCGCCGATCGACTTCCATGTCACCGACTCGTACTTCATCGTCGCCCATCTGCACTACGTGCTGTTCGGGACCGTGGTGTTCGCGATGTTCGCCGGGTTCTACTTCTGGTGGCCCAAGTTCACCGGGAAGATGCTGGACGAGCGGCTCGGCAAGCTGCATTTCTGGCTGCTCTTCCCGGGGTTCCAGCTGACGTTCCTGGTGCAGCACTGGCTCGGCGCGGAGGGCATGCCCCGCCGGTACGCCGACTATCTGCCGGCCGACGGGTTCACCCTCCTCAACACCATCTCGTCGGCGGGCGCGTTCCTGCTCGGCGTCTCCACGCTGCCGTTCCTCCACAACGTCTGGCGTACGGCCCACAAGGGACGGCAGGTCGAGGAGGACGACCCGTGGGGGTTCGGCCGCGGCCTGGAATGGGCCACCTCCTGCCCGCCGCCGCGCCACAACTTCGTGGCGCTGCCCCGGGTGCGGTCGGAGTCGCCCGCGTTCGACCTGCACCATCCGGAGGTCGCCCGGGAGATGGAGACGGAGACGGAGGTTCCGAGGTGAAGGTCGAGGCGCTGCTCTTCGGCGGTGTGGCCGTCTTCTTCGCCGCCGCGGCGGCGCTCTACGGCGTGTGGTCGCACGCCGACCCGGCGGGTACCGCGGCGCTGGTCGTGGCCTTCGGGATGGCGTCCGTGGTGTCGTTCTTCTGCTCGGCGCACTATGTCCGGCGCGGCCCGCGCCCGCAGGACCGTGCGGATGCGGAGGTGGCGGACTCGGCCGGTCCGCTGGAGTTCTTCCCGCCGCACAGCCCCTGGCCGGTCGTCACCGCGTTCGGGTTCGCCGTCGCGGCGACCGGGGTGGTGTTCGGGCTGTGGCTGTTCCTCATCGGCTTCGGTGTTCTGGCTCGGGGTGTGGCCGGGCTGGTGTTCCAGTACGTGAACCGGGGGACCGACCAGGAGGACTGAGCGGCCGGCGTGGGGCGCCCGGCCGGAACGACGTCACCGGGCGGTGCCCGCTCTCGTAGCCGCCGGCGAGGGTCTGGCGTACCTCGCCGATCTCCTCGCCCTCGGTCAGCCGCTCCTGTTCCGCGTGCAGCAGGGCCCGGCACAGCGTGCGGGTGACGAGGAAGGCGGCGATCGGCGCCACGATCAGGGCGATCCGGAAGATCCAGGTCAGGGCGTTCACCGAGATCCGGAAGGACAGCGCGACGACGTCGTTGCCGCCAGCCAGCAACAGCACCGCGTAGAAGGTGACACCGGCGGCGCCGAGGCCGGTGCGGACGGGCCGTTCACGGGGACGGTCGCAGAGATGCTGCTCCTGCCGCCACTCCCCCGTCAGCCACTGTTCGGCGAAGGGGTAGGCGTACAGGACGAGGAAGAACAGGGCGGGCAGTACGACGGCCGGCAGCAGTACGTTCCACATCAGGGTGTGACCGGCGACCTCCGTCTCCCAGGGCGGGACGAGCCGCAGCGAGCCTTCCAGGAAGCCGACGTACCAGTCCGGCTGGGAACCGGTCGACACCTGGTCGGGCCGGTACGGGCCGTATTTCCACACCGGGTTGATCTGGGCGACCCCCGAGAGCGCCACCAGCACTCCGGAGACGGTGAGGGACAGACCGAGGGAGGCGGCCGTGAACCGGGGATAGAGCGGCTTGCCGACTGCGTTGGAGTTCCTGCGGCCCGGGCCGCGCCAGTGGGTGTGCTTCAGGTGGAAGACCAGGATCAGATGGACGGTCACCAGGGCGATCAGCGCTCCCGGCAGCAGCAGGATGTGCAGGCTGTACAGCCGGGGGACGATGTCGTGGCCGGGGTACTGGGCGCCGAACGCGAACGTGCTCACATACGTCCCGACCACCGGGATCGAGAGCATGATGCCCTGCGCGATCCGCAGGCCGGTGCCGGAGAGCAGGTCGTCCGGGAGCGAGTAGCCGGCGAAGCCCTCGGACAGGGCGAGCACGAAGAGCGTGACGCCGATGACCCAGTTGATCTCCCGGGGGCGGCGGAAGGCACCGGTGAAGAAGATCCGCAGCAGGTGCACGCCGATCGCGGCGACGAAGACCAGCGCGGCCCAGTGGTGGGCCTGCCGCATGAGCAGTCCGCCGCGGATGTCGAAGCTGATGCGGAGGGTGGAGTCGAAGGCTCCCGACACGAGCCGTCCCTGCAGGGGGACGTACGGCCCGTGGTAGACGACCTCACTCATCTCGGGCGTGAAGAAGAACGTCAGCCACACGCCCGTCAGCACCAGGACGATCAGGCTGTAGAGGGCGATCTCGCCCAGCAGGAACGACCAGTGGTCGGGGAAGGCCTTGCGCAGCAACTGTCCGGCCCCGTCGTGGACGGGCAACCGGGCGTCGACCGCGTCCGCGAGCCGCTCTCCCGCCGCACCGCTCTCAGGATTCACCGAACGCCCTCCTCACTCTCGCCATCCCTAGCCCGGGAGGCAGGAGGCGAGTGACCGGCCATCGCGAAACACCCGCCCGACCGGGCGGCGCCACCCGATCGGCTGACTGACCGGCAGCGGGAGCGGGTGTCCGTGGCGCTCGTGTTTCGGTGAGGTTTCCGTCGGCCACGATTGAAGAAGTGATGGTCACGACTTGACCCTGAGTGCTTGTGAGCCTGTGCGGTGCGGCGGATCATTGGCCGAATCCCGCCGTTATCACAAGCAAGCTGGAGCTCCCGGTGACCGCTGGCCCCATCGCATCCGAGCCGGTCGACGCGCCGGCCGCGGCGCAGACGGAACGGAAGAAGCTGCGCAAGCACTTCGGCCGGTTCGACATCCTGTTCTTCCTGCTGTGCACCATCGTCGGGGTCGACACCATCGGCACCGTCGCCTCGTCCGGCGCCGAGGCGTTCACCTGGCTGATCGTGCTGGCCGTGGTGTTCTTCGTGCCGTCCGCGCTGCTGATCGCCGAACTCGGGGCCGCGTTCCCCGACGAGGGCGGCCCCTACATCTGGACCAGCCGGGCCTTCGGGCGGCTCGCGGGGGCGGTCAACAACTTCCTTTACTGGATCACCAACCCGGTGTGGCTGGGCGGCACCCTCGCCGTCTCGGCGGCGACCGCGTACACCACCTTCTTCAACGGCGGGAAGGACCTGAGCACCCCCGCCTTCTACGCCTTCACCCTCGTCTTCGTCTGGGTGGGCGTGCTCGCGGCGATCCTCTCCTTCGACGTCGGCAAGTGGATCCCGACGATCGGCGCGTGGAGCCGCATCCTGCTGCTCGGCCTGTTCACCGTGACGGTCGTGGTCTACGGCGTCGAGCACGGGCTGCACGGCTTCGGGCTCGGCGATTTCTCGCCGACGTACGCGGGATTCGTCGGCCTGGTACCCGTCCTGATGTTCAACTACGTGGGTTTCGAACTGCCCAACACGGCCGGTGAGGAGATGACCGACGCGCAGAAGGACGTGCCCTACGGCATCTTCCGCAGCGCGATCATCTCGGTCCTGCTGTACGCGCTGCCGATCCTCGGCATCCTGCTGGTCCTGCCCGTCAAGGCGATCACCGGCCTCGGCGGGTTCCTCGACGCGATCCGGCAGGTCTTCACGGTGTACGGCGGCCATGTCTCCGCCGACGGCACGGCCACGCTCAGCGGGTTCGGCAGTGTGCTCGGGGACCTCGCCGCGATCATGTTCATCCTCACGGTGCTGTCCTCCGGCGTCACCTGGATCATGGGTTCGGACCGCGCCCTGGCCGTCTCCGGCTACGACGGCGCGGCGCCCCGCTTCCTCGGGGTCATCTCCAGCCGGTTCGGCACCCCGGTCCGGGTTAACATCCTCAGCGGGCTGGTCTCCACGGGTGTCCTGATCCTGGCCCACCAGCTCACCAACGGCAGCGCGGCCAAGCTCTTCGGCGCAGTCCTCGGACTCGCCGTGTCCACCACGCTCGTCAGCTACCTGGGCATCTTCCCGGCACTCCCGTTCCTGCGGCGGAAGTACCCGAACACGCCCCGCCCTTACCGGGCGCCCTTGCCCTGGGTCATCAGCACCGTCCTCACCCTGCTCATCGTCTTCGCCAGCGTGCAGCTCGTCGCGCCCGGCCTCGGCGACCACTGGTTCGGCTCCGCCTACGCGCCGGACGGCTGGAGTCACGCCGAGCGGTGGAAGTACCTGCTGACGGAGCTGGTCCCGCTCGTCGGGTTCATGCTGCTCGGTGTCGTCTTCTGGGCGCTGGGAAGGCCGACGCGAGCATCGATGACCAGCGGGAAGTAGGCCACTGCGGGACCTCGGTTCACAGCGGGTCGGTCCACCTCGCCTCGGACCTGGTCAGGGCGAACGCGTCCAGCGTGCTGCCCGCGAGGAGCAGGGCGGCGAGCAGGAGGGGCAGGGTCGGGCTGCCGAGCCGGACGGCGAAGGCACCGCCCAGGGCACCGGCGAACATCGCCAGCGCCGAGAGGGCCCGGCGGCCGCTCCTGCCACCGCGGCCTCCGGCGGCCCTGCTGTCGGAGGCCATGCCGGTGATCGTCAGGGTCAGGACGGTGGTGGTCAGGTCCGGTACGGCGAGTGCGCGGGCGGTCGCGTTCTGGACGCCCATGGCGAGCCCGAGGAGCGCGATCAGCGTGTACCGGGTCCCGGCCGCGTCCAGTGGCTCGGCGAACCGGGCGACGGCATAGGCCGCCAGGACCAGGACCGTCTCCACGACGAGGGCCAGGTGCAGGACGCGGCCGCGGTGCGCCCAGGCCCGGTGGGCGATCCGGCCGCCCAGCAGGGCGCCCGCCGCGAAGGCGGCCAGCGCGGCCAGCGAGGCGGCCAGGGAGAAACCCGGGGCGCCCGTGATCGCGAAGCCGGAGAAGACCACGTTGCCGGTCATGTTGGCGACGAAGACATGGCCGAGCACCAGGTAGCTGAAGGCGTCCACTAGGCCGGTGACCACGGTGAGGGCGAGCATCAGCGGGGGCAGCGGGCCGTGGCGGTCGGCCGGGTCGGGCAGCACGGTGGCCCGTGCCTCACGCAGGACGGGGTGGACGGCATCCTTGATCGACATGGAGGTCCATTCGGAGGGGGAGGGCGTACCTCTGGCGGTGCGTCCCCTCCAGCATCCGGCCGGACCGGCCGTGCTGTCCAACATATGGATCCGCGTGCAGCGATCGCTCAGACCGATAGATCAAGCGAGCGATCGAGCCGCCCCCTCAGGCCGACCGGTCAGACCAGCCGATCGGGCCGACCGATCTACCCGCCCGATCAGGCCGATGCGTCGATGCCGTGGTGTTCGAGGACGTCGAGGAAGGCCGCGGCGGCCGGTGCCAGCCGGGTCCCGTCGTACACCGCACAGATGTGGTGGACGGCCTCGTCGTCCGTCAGACGCAGCATCCGGGCGCCCCGGGGCAGGTCGTCGGCGGTGTCCAGGCCCAGGACGGAGCCGGGGCCGACGACGGAGGAGCGGGGTACGACGGTCACACCGACGCCTCGTGCGGCCAGCCGGATCATGTCGAGGATCTGGCCGACCTCGAAGTGCTGCCCCGCCGCCACGCCCGCACGGTCGAAGGCCGCCTCGACCTGGTGACGCAGGCCGCTGCCACGGGTGAACTGGATCAGTGGATGGCTCTCCGGCAACTCGGCGAGACCGACGGCCTCACGGTCGGCGAGAGCGTGGTCGTGCGGTACGACGAGGACCAGCGGTGCGCTGCCCAGCACCCGGTACTCCAGGCCCTCCGGCACCTGCCCCGAGTGGAGGCCGACCACGGCGACGTCGAGCGTTCCCGCGAGGACCTCGGCGGCCATGCGCGAGCTGGACGCGTTGGACACCCGAAGGTCGATGCCGGGGTAGCGGGCGCGGTACTCGGCCGCCACCTCCACCATGTCGAAGGACACGGCCATCGTCTGCACCAGGCCCAGCCGCAGACTGCCCCTGCGCAGTCCCGCCAGCGCGTCGAGGGCGGCCTGGGCGTTGTCGACGTCGGCGAGGATGCGCCGGGCCAGCGGCTCCAGCAGCTCGCCGGCGGCGGTCAGCCGTACCGAGCGGCTGGTGCGGCTGAACAGCGGGGCGCCGACGTCCTTCTCCAGCCGGGCGATCTGCTGGCTGAGCGCCGACTGCGCCACATAGCAACGCGCGGCGGCCTGGGTGAAGTTGTGGGTGTCGGCGACCGCCAGGAAGTACCTCAGATGCCGCAGCTCCATGGGAATCAATCTCTCCCGCCGATCGTTTCCGGTCAATTGATGCGGTGCACCGATGTGGAGCCAGGACGCCGACGGCTTCCGGCAGCTGTCCTGGCCGGTCGCTTCTGGCAGGCTTACGGCGTTCCGGTCCGGCGGCGGCGTGGACCTGAGCACCCGGGACCCAGACCTCGCGGGAGCGGCGACATGGCAGTGAGCACGAAACCCGAGCCCGGCGGTGCCGCCCGGGCGGAGTCGGCCTGGGCTCCGCTGGCCGTCCCGGTGTTCCGGGCCCTGTGGATCGCGCAGTTCGTGTCGAACGTCGGCACCTGGATGCAGACGGTCGGCGCCCAGTGGCTGCTCCTGGGCCACGGGGCCACGCTGGTCACCCTCGTCCAGACCGCGTCCAGCCTGCCCGTCGTGCTGCTGGCCCTGCCCTCTGGTGTGCTCGCCGACCGCTTCGACCGCCGTCGGCTGCTGGTGGTCGCCCAGTTCGCGATGTGCGCGGTGGCGACGGTCCTGGCGGTGCTGGCCTTCGCCGACGCGCTGGCCCCAGGAGCGCTGCTCGCCCTGACCTTCCTGCTCGGCTGCGGCACCGCCCTGATGGGCCCGGCGTGGCAGGCGATCCAGCCCGAACTCGTCGACCGCGGCCAGCTGGGCCAGGCCTCCGCGCTGGGCGCGGTCAACATGAACCTGGCGCGCGCCATCGGTCCGGCCGTCGGCGGTGTGCTCGTCGCGGCGGCGGGCGCTGGCTGGACCTTCGCCTTCAACGCGGTCTCCTTCCTGGGCATCGTGATCGTCCTGCTGCTGTGGAAGCGCCCGCCGGCCCCGCCCGTCCCGGCCGCCCAGCGCGAGGGGTTCTTCACGGCCCTGTACGCGGCGCGCCGCTACGTGTGGAACGCGCCCGGCGTCCGCCGTGTCCTGCTGCGCACCGCCCTGTTCATCCCCGGTGCCGCCGCCGTCTGGTCCCTGCTGCCGCTGGTCGCCGGCGACTCGCTGAAGCTGGGCTCCGGCGGGTACGGACTGCTGCTCGCCGTCGTCGGGGTCGGCGCGGTCAGCGGCGCCTTCCTCCTCCCCCGGCTGAACAAGGTGCTCGGCGCCAACGGCACCCTCGCCGCCGGAGCCGCCGTCTTCGCCGCGGTACTCGTCGTCCTGGGCACGGTCCACGTCCCCTGGGTCGTGGTGCTCGCGCTGCTGCCCGCCGGGCTGGCCTGGATCGGCGTGCTGTCCGTTCTCAGCGCGGCGACCCAGACCCGGCTGCCCGGCTGGGTACGGGCCCGTGGTCTCGCCGTCTACCTGTTGGTCTTCCAGGGCGGCCAGGCCCTCGCCGCACCGCTGTGGGGCGCCCTCGCCCAGTGGCTGGGGCTGACCACCGCCCTGCTGATCGCGGCCGCGTTGCTGCTGCTCGCCGCGGCGAGCGTGCGCCTGTGGCCGCTGTACGACGCCGCCCGCATCGACCCGACCCCGTCCGACCACTGGCCCGCCCCGCCGCTGGTCCACGAGCCCGGCCCGGCCGACGGCCCGGTCCTGGTCTCCGTCGTCTACCGCATCGCCCCCGACGACCGGGCCGCCTTCACGCATGCGATGGACCAGGTCGCCCGCTCCCGGCGCCGTACCGGAGCGTTGACGTGGGGCCTCTACGAGGACGGCAACGCACCAGGCCGGTTCATCGAGAACTACCTCGTAGGCTCCTGGGCGGAACATCTCGCCCAGCACCACGCCCGGCTGACCGAGACCGACCGCCGCTTCGAGGACACGGCCCGTGCCTTCCTGCTGCCCGGCACCGAGCCGGAGGTCACGCACGCGTTCGACGCCACGTCCACCGCACTCGGCAGAACGTCCTGATCCGCGCCTGCCCGGAGGCCGGAGACGATGACCGAAGATCATTGAGCGTACGCTCGTGCACATGGTTCAGCATCGAATGATCGACGTGAACGGGATCCGGCTGCACATCGCCGAAGAGGGTTCCGGCCCGCTGGTCGTGCTGCTGCACGGCTTCCCCGAGTCCTGGCACTCCTGGCAGCACCAGTTCGGCCCGCTGGCCGCGGCCGGCTACCGGGTGGTCGCACCCGACCAGCGCGGGTACGGGAGCAGTGACCATCCCGAGGACGTGAACGCGTACAGCATCTTCCACCTGGTCGGCGATGTCGTCGGGCTGATCAGGGAGTTGGGCGAGGAGCAGGCGTTCGTCGTCGGCCACGACTGGGGTGCGCCGGTGGCCTGGCACACCGCGCTGCTGCGGCCCGACGTGGTCCGCGGGGTGGCCGGACTGAGTGTGCCGCCGCCGTTCCGGAGCTCGGCGCCGCCGCTGCAGATCATGAACGAGATGTTCGGCGGCCGCTTCTACTGGAACTACTTCAACCTCCCGGGTGTCGCCGACGCCGAGTTCGGCCGCGACCCGCGCACCACGCTGCGGAAGTTCCTCACCACGACAGCGGGCGACGGCTCCGGTGAGGTCGCGCAGCCGCTGGTCGACCCCGAGCGCGGCTGGCTCGCGGACATGCAGGAGCCGGCGGAGCTTCCGGAGTGGCTGACCGAGGCGGACCTCGACGCCCTCGCCGAGAGCTTCTCCCAGGGCTTCACCGGGGCGCTCAACTGGTATCGCAACCTCGATCGCAACTGGGAACTCACCGCTCCCTGGCAGGGTGCCGTCGTCACCACGCCCGCGCTGTACGTCTACGGCGACCAGGACCTGGTCGCGGCGTTCCCCGGTACGCCCGAACTCATCGCGCAGCTCCCCGCTCTGATGCCCAACCTGGTACGCGAGCCCCTGAAGCTCGCGGGCTGCGGCCACTGGACCCAGCAGGAGCGGCCGGACGAGGTGAACGCGGCACTCGTCGAATTCCTCAAGTCCCTTACCTGAGAGCCCTCCGCGGTCGGGCTCCGCGCTCCGCGCATACCTCTACGATCATCTCGTGAGCACGTGGAACCAGAGCCTGACCGCGGCCGGCATCCGGGAGCCGGAGCTGCGCCGGGACTACAGCACCCAACGGGGCGTGGTGCGGCGGTACCGCCGCAGCGCCTACCTGGCCTGCCGGATGCTGCTGCCGCCGGCGGTACTGCCCCATGTCCTGGCCGCCACGGCCCTGATGCACCACGGCGACGACCTCATGGACACCGGCCCGAAGCCGCAGCGGGCGCCGGCCTGGGCCGCCTGGGAACAGCGGGTGCGCACGGCCCTGGAGACGGGGACGACCGACAATCCCCTGATCCGCACCCTGCTGCACACGCTCAGCGCGCATCCCCGGCACCGAGAGGTCGTGGACTCCTATCTGGCCACCGCCGGCGCCGAGTTGGAGTTCGCGGGCTTCGCGACCGAGGCCGACTACCAGGCCTACCTGGACGCCTACTCGCTTCCGGGCTTCTTCATGGTCGCGGCGTTGATCGGCCCCGAGTCCGATCCCGACGGCGCGTTCCGCGCCGGCTGCCGCACGTTCATCGACGGCAGCCAGCGGCTGGACTTCGTCAACGACCTCGCCGAGGACATACGGGAGGGGCATCCGGGCATCCCGGCCGAGACCCTGAAGCAGTTCTCGGTCACGGAGGAGGAACTCGCGGCAGGCCACGCGTCCCCCGGCCTGGGCTCACTCGTGGAGCACGAGATCGAGGCCGCGCGGACCGACCTGCGCTCGGCGCGCGAGCTCCTCGGTCTGATCCCGCCCGCCGGCCGGCCGATGGTGGGCGCGCTGATCGAGATCGAACTCCTCACCGCCGAGGCGGTGCTCGCCCGCGGCGCCGGGATCCTGCGCGGCTCGGCGTCACCGTCCTTGCCGGGCACCCTCAAGGTGCTGCGAGATGCCCGTCGGGGCGCCCGCGCGGCGCGCTGAGCACCGTCGGGCACCTGGCACTCCGGTTGCCCCGCTCATTCCGCGTCGATCACCACACCCTTCGCGGCGAGGATCGGCATCAGGCCGCAGATCTCCGCGACCGTCTTGCCGGACCGATAGGCGGCGATGAACTCCTCCTCCGTGTCGACCCGTCGGCGGGACGCGGCGATCACCTCGGGCAGGTCCTCGCGGCGGACGACCACCACCCCGTCGGCATCCGCGTTGACGACGTCGCCGGGGCGGACCGTCTGGCCGCCGACGGTGACCGGCTCGCAGAGCGGGCCGACGGTCTCCTTCACGGTGCCCTTGATGCAGACGCTGCGGGAGAAGACGGGGAAGCCCAGGGCCCGCAGGTCCTCGGTGTCCCGGACGCCGGTGTCGGTGACCAGACCGCCGAGGCCCTTGGCGCGGCACGCGTTGGCGAGCACATCGCCGAAGGACCCGGCCTCGGCGTAGGCGCCGCCCGAGACGACGACCACATCGCCGGGCCGGGCGTAGTGGATGGCGGTCTGGAGCATCAGGTTGTCGCGGGGCGCGCAGACGACCGTGAAGGCCGGCCCGCACAGCTTCATCCGGTGGTCGACCGGCTTGATGGTGGAGTCCAGGGCGCCGAGCCGGCCCTGTGCCTCGTGGACGGTCGCGGCGGAGAACTCGCCCAACTGCCGGACGAGGCCGGGATCGGGGCGTTCGAACTTCGTGCTGAGGCGGATCATCGTCTGCCTTTCAGACTGCCGGGGTCAGGGCGGCACAGGCCGTGGCGATGCGGGCGCAGGCCTCGGTGAGGACGTCCGTGGACGTGGCGAACGAGATACGGAAGTAGCCGGGTGCGCCGTAGGCGGCACCGTGGATCACGGCGACCTGCGCGCTGTCGAGCAGGTGGCCGGTGAACTGCTCGTCGTTCTCGATGAGTTCGCCGTCCGGCGTACGCAGGCCGATGACGTCGGCGCAGTTCACCAGGAGGTAGAAACCGCCCGCCGGTGCGGTGCAGCTCAGGTGCGGGATGTCGTTGACGAGCTTCAGGGTGGTGTCGCGTCGGCCGCGGTAGACGCGAACGGTCTCCGTGACGAACTCCTGCGGGCCGGTGAGCGCGGCGACCGCCGCCGCCTGGCTGATGGAGGAGGGGCAGGAGGAGATCTGCGACTGGAGCGTGTTGACCGCGCTCACCAGGTCGGCCGGGCCGGCGCCGTAGCCGAGTCGCCAGCCGGTCATCGCGTACGTCTTGGAGACGCCGTTGGTGAGGAAGACCCGGTCGGCCAGGCGGGGTTCTACGGCGGCGAGGGAGCGGCTCCGCCCGTCGCCGTACCAGATCTCGTCGTAGATCTCGTCGGTGAGGACCATGACGTGCGGGTGGTCGAGCAACACCTCGGCCAGTGCCCGGAGTTCGGATTCGGTATAGGCGGCTCCGGTGGGATTTCCCGGGGTGTTGAGAATGACCCAGCGGGTGCGGTCGGTCAGGGCCGGACGGAGCCGTCCGGGCGTGAGCTTGAAGCCTTCGGACTCCGGGCACGGCACGATGACCGGGGTGCCGTCGTTGGCGAGGACCATGTCCGGGTACGACACCCAGTACGGCGCGGGTACGACGACCTCGTCACCGTGGTCAAGGGTGGCCATCAGGGCGAGGAAGATGACCTGCTTGGCTCCCCCGCCGACGGTCAACTGGCTGTCGCTGTACTCCAGTCCGTGCCGGTCGCGGAGCTTCCGGCTGATCGCGGCGCGCAGTTGCGGGGTGCCGTTGACGGGCGTGTACCGGGTCTCCCCCGCCTCGATCGCGCGGATCGCGGCCGACCTGACATGGGCGGGGGTGTCGAAGTCGGGTTCGCCGACCGTCAGGTCGTACAGGGTGACGCCCTGGCTCTTGAGTTCGCGGACGCGCTGGGCCGCCGCCGTGCTCGGCGAGGGCTTGATGCGGCGGACGCGTGCTGCCGTCTTCATGGGTCAGCCCTCGCGCCGCTCGAAGTTCAGGCCGCCGGGGACCTGGAAGGTGGGCAGGATCTCGATGTGGCCGATGTTCACGTGCCGCGGTGAGTCGACGGCGAACTCGATGGAGTCGGCGATGTCCTCGGGCTTGAGGGACTCGTAGCCGTCGTAGAACTGGCGCTGGGCGGCCTCCATGTCGCCGAGGAGACGGCCGAAGATCTCCGTCTCCACCCGGCCGGGGCAGATCTCGGTGACGCGGACCCGGCGGCCGTAGCCGTCGACGCGCAGTTGGCGGGAGAGGGTGTGCACGGCCGCCTTGGTGGCGTGGTAGATCGTGTTGCCGCCGAAGTTGTAGACGCCGGCGATGGAGCTGATGTTGACGATGTGCCCGAGGTCGCGTTCGACCATGCCGGGCATGAGCAGGCGTACGAGGTGCAGGACGGCCTGGATGTTGACGGCGATCTGCTCGTCCACGGCGAACTCGTCGGCGGTGAGGATGTTGCCGGTGCGGGAGACGCCCGCGTTGTTGACGAGGACGTCGATCTCCAGGCCGGCCAGGGTGGCGGTGAGCGCCTCGGTGTCGGTGATGTCGAGCGCGTGCGGGACGCAGCCGGTGGCGTCCGCGAGGGCCTGGAGGCGTTCGGCGTTGCGGGCCAGCGCGTGGACCTCCAGGCCGCGCTTGGCGAGGCGTTCGACGACCACGGCTCCGATACCGGTGGACGCTCCCGTGACGAGGGCGGTCCTGTAGTCGGAGAGGGGCATGCGGGTCACTCCTTGTTCGGTGGGGGGCCGGGCAGGCGCCGCGGATTGTTCGGTGGGGTCGGTCAGGCGTCACGGAGGGGCAGGTGGGCGCGGTCCTTGACGACGGACACCGCGGCGAGGGTGCCGAGGGCGGTGAGGACGGCGTAGTAGGCCGGCATGTGGACGTCACCGGTTTCGGCGATGAGCCAGGTCATCAGCAGGGGGGCGGTGCCGCCGAAGAGGGCCGAGGAGAGGTTGTAGCCGAGGCCGTAGGCGGAGTAGCGCACCCGGGTGGGGAACAGTTCGACGAGGAGGATGTGGATGACGCCGGTGTGGCCGGCGAAGACGACGGCCATCAGGCAGGCGCCGAGCACGGCGAGGGCCACGTTGCCGGTGCCGATCAGCAGGTAGCAGGGGATGCCGACGACGGCCATGGCGATCGCCGCGCCGGCGATGACCTTCTTGCGGCCGATGCGGTCGGAGAGCCGGCCCATGTACGGGATGGCGATACAGATGGCGACCAGGCTGGAGGCGGTGACGAGCAGGCTCTGGACCTTGCCGAAGTGCAGCTCGGTGTTCATGAAGGTGGGCATGTAGCTGAACAGGACGTAGTAGCCGGAGCCGTTCATCAGCGGGATGAACAGGGCGAGCAGCATGGCGCGGCGGTGTTCGGCGGAGGCGAAGGCCTCTTTGAGGGGGTTCTTGGCGAGGCCGCCGCCCTCCCGCAGCCGGGTGAAGTTCGGGGTGTCGCTGATGCGCCTGCGGATGTAGATGCCGGTGATGCCGAGCGGGACGGCGAGCAGGAAGGGGATGCGCCAGCCCCAGGACTCCATGCGGTCGGCGCCGAGTCCGCTGGTCATGGCGGCGGCGATGAGGGTGCCGGTGAGCAGGGAGAGGAAGGAGGCGATCTGGGCGTAGCTGGTGTACTGGCCGCGCCTGCCCTCGGGGGCGTGTTCGGCGAGGAAGCTCATCGCGCCGGAGGCCTCGCCGCCGACGGAGAAGCCCTGGGCGACGCGGAGGGCGATGAGCAGGACGGGGGCGGCGACGCCGATGGCCGCGTAGCTGGGCAGCAGGCCGATGGCGGCGGTGGCGACGCTGATCAGCATGATGACGAAGACCAGCATGCGCTGACGGCCGATGCGGTCGCCGAGGTGGCCGCAGATGATGCCGCCGAGCGGGCGGAAGAAGAAGGAGACGGCGTAGCCGAGGAAGACCAGTTGGACGGCGTTGCGGGAGCCGGGGAAGAAGACGGCGGCGAGGGTGCCGGCCATGAAGCCGAAGATGCCGTTGTCGTAGAGCTCGGCGAAGATGCCGACGCAGCCGGCGAGGGTGACCTTGCGGGCGGTTCTGGGATCGACGGTGTTGGGGACCGGTTGGGCGGCCACGGTGCTCATGGGGTCTCCTGTCTGGCGCAGGCGTGGGAGCGGGGACGGGTGGCGGCGTGCGGGGCGGCCGGGGGCGGCGGGACTGTGGGCGGCTGGGCCGTGGTGCGACGACGCGAGTCGGATCGTCGGTTCGGGTCGGTGCGGTCGGTCGTCGGTGCGGTCAGTCGCAGAGGGGCAGGGGGATCCGCAGGGTGGCGAACACGCTGTGGACGCGGGTGCGCAGCGCGTCGACGGCGGTGCGCTGGGCCCGGTACGCGGTGATCGCCTGGGCGGTGGTGCGGTGGCGGAAGCGGATGGTCTGGCCGGGCCGGACCTGGCCGAGGGCGGACAGTGAGGTGGCGGTGACCACGGCGAGGACGGGGTAGCCGGCCGTGACGCCGCGCCCGCGGTGCAGCACGAGGAGTTCGTCCCCGGCCGGCACCTCGACGGCCCCGATGGGGACCCCGCGGGAGAGGATCTCGCCTCGGGTGAGGCGTCTGGGTACGTCTCCGCGCAGCCGCAGGCCGATGTGGTTGCTCTGCGGGGTGACGGTGAAGGACGCCGTGAACACCCGGGCCCCGGTGTCGCCGAAGTCGGCCCGGTCGGGGCCGTCGGTGACGTCGATGGTCCAGGTGGCGGGAAAGCTCGGGACGGGTGCGTCGAGCCGGAACAGCGGGATGCCGGAGTACGGGTGGGCGAGGGGCGGGCAGGCCTTGCGCAGGACCAGTTCGTCTCCGGTGCCGAGCGTGGTGCCGAACCCGAGGACGGTGTCCGGTGCACAACTCCCCTGCAGGTACTCGGCTTCGAAGGAGCCGAGCACCGCCAGGTAGACGCGCAGCCCCTGCCGGACGGAGCCGATCCGGACGGTGTCGCCGGCCCGGACGAAGACGGGTTCCCACTGCGGGCGGCGGGCTCCGGCCACGGTGAGGTCGGCGGGGGCGCCGGTGACCGCGATGAGGATGTCGGTGGACGGGGTGCAGGCGAAGTCCAGGGCGGTGATCTCCAGCAGGGGGGCGCGTTCGTCGTTTCCGCACAGCACGTTGGCGACGCGCGCCGAGTGCTGGTCGGGGGCTCCGTTGGCGGGCAGTCCGTAGCGGGAGCGGCCGGTCCGGCCGAGGTCCTGGACGGTGGTGAGGCCGGGGGTGGTGACGGTGAGGGTCTCAGCCATGGCAGGCCGCCAGGGAGAGGCCGGCGTGGTCGTCCCACTCCTCGGCCGCGATGGCGACGAACCGGAAGGTGTCGCCGGGGAGATAGGCGGTGAGCGGGTCGCCGTGCAGGTCGAGGACGTGTACCGGGGTGCGGCCGAGGAGGGGCCAGCCGCCCGGCGAGGGCATCGGGCAGATGACCGCCTGCCGGCCGGCGACGGCCACGCTGCCGGGCTCGACGCGGACCCGGGGTGAGGCCAGCCGGGGTACGGGGGCGGGGAAGGGCGGCCCGTCCGTCATCGGGGCGCCGGCGGGGGCGCCGAGGCAGCGGACGGTGAGGTCGGTGCCGGTGTGCAGGTCGACGACCTCGCGCTCGGTCAGGCCGAGTTGGGCGGCGACCAGCGGCAGGTCGGGGCCGTGTTCACCGCCGTAGACGACAGGGACGACGAAACGCCGGGGTGCGGCGCTGCGAGGTGCCGCCGAGACGAACCGGGCGGCCTCGCGCCACAGGAGGCCGCGCAGGGTGTCGTGGTCGGTGGTGGTGCAGTCGAACTCCACGAGCAGCGAGTCGTACGTGGGTACGGCCCCGTGGACGCCGTGCAGATGGAAGGCGTCGAGCGCGTCCGCGAGGGCGTGCACAAGACGCCAGCTCTCCTCGCTGCCCAGGCCGACCGCCCTGGCGATGAGGGCGGAGTCACCGCAGTCCGTGATCACGACGTTGCCGGTCATGTCAGCGGCCCTCGCCCATCAGAACCTCGTCGAGGTCGGTGATCTCGACGTCCGCGGCGAGGAGTTCGGCGCGGATGCGGGTGGCCAGGGCAAGGGCGCCGGGGGTGTCGCCGTGCAGCAGTACCGTGTGGCATTCCACCGGTACGTCCCGGCCGCCGACGCTCCGCACCACCCCCTCCCGCACCATCCGCAGCGTCCGCCGCGCGATCTCGTCGGCGTCGTGGATGACCGCGCCGGGCTCGGAGCGGGGTACGAGGGTGCCGTCGTCCCGGTAGGCCCGGTCCGCGATGCCGACGATCCCGACCCGCAAGCCGCGCGCCCGTGCGGCATCGGCCAGTTCGCCGTCCTGCGCGAGCACGATCAGGGAGTCGTCGAGCGCGGCCACCGCGGCCACGACCGCCTCCGCGTAGTCGGCGCGGACGGCGACCAGGTTGCCCAGCCGTCCGTGCGGGGCGACATGACGGACCCGGGTGCCGTGTGCCGTGGCGAACGCCTGGAGGGCGCCGATCTGGTACAGCAGGTCGGTACGGACCTCCTCGGGCGTGAGGTCCATGGCGCGCCGGCCGAAGCCTGCCAGGTCGGGGAAGCTCGGATGGGCGCCGACGGCCACGCCCCGTGCCACGCACCGGCGGACGGTGGCGTCCATGATGCGGGGGTCCCCGGCGTGGAAGCCGCAGGCGATGTTGGCCGAGGTGACCAGCTCCAGGAGGGCTTCGTCGTCGCCCATCGTGTAGGCGCCGAACCCCTCGCCGAGATCGGCGACGAGATCAACCGTACGGGTCAAGGCGTCCTCCGGGAGAAAAGGGATGGAATTACCCGATCGCCGTCACGCACTCGGAATGAGACCGCGAATTCACGGCACGGAAACGAGAATTGACGGAGCGGCGGGGAGAATTTCGAGCCCGTCGGCAGGAACCCGCTCGGGAGCGGCACTTGCGAGAGGCTTTGCGGAGCGGTACCGGGATCGATGTTCCGGTCAACGTAATGCAGCGCTCACCCGACCGCCAATACGGGTTCGGTTTGGCGTTATCGCGGATCGGTATGACGCGGCTCACGCCTGGGCGCCGCCGAAGCCTGTGCCGCCGCCGGGCCGCTTCCTACGATGTGACTCCGCTCGACCGGAAGGCTCCCCCATGGACACCAGGCGGCTCTACTCGTTCATAAAGATCATCGACGCGGGGAGCATCACGCGTGCGGCCGACATCCTGCACATCGCCCAGCCGGCGCTGAGCCAGCAGCTCTCCGCCCTGGAGGCGCAGTTCGGGCAGCAGTTGCTGATCCGCAGCAAGCGCGGGGTGGCCCCGACCGAGGCGGGCCGGGCGCTGTACCGGCACGCGCAGCTGATCCTGCGCCAGGTCGACCTGGCGCACGCGGCGGTGGGCGTCTCGGGCCGCGCCCCTGCGGGCAGCGTGTCGGTGGGCCTGGCGCCGTACAGCTTGGGGGCGGCGCTCGCGCTGCCCCTGCTGAAGAGCGTGCGGGAGCGGTACCCGGACATCCTGCTGCACGTCAACGAGAACTTCGGCGGGGTGATCAGCGAGGCGATCATGACCGGCCGGATGGACATGGCGTTCATCTACGGCGCGGGCCCGCTGCGCGGTGTGCAGTTCGAGCATCTGCGCACGGAGGACCTGTTCCTGATCGAGGCCGGCGCCCCGGTCGAGGGCGAGGTGCGCCTGCCGGATCTCAAGGACGTCCCGTTGCTGCTGCCCAGCCGGATCCACACCGTCCGGCAGGTGGTGGACGCCGCCTTCCACCAGGCGTCCCTGGAACCGAACGTGGTCGGCGAGGTCGAGTCGGCGCTGACGCTGGTGAACGCCGTGGACGCGGGCCTGGGCGCGACCGTACTGCCCTGGTCCGCCGCCCGTGCGATCCTCGACGTCCGTTCCCTGAGCGTGCGCCGCATCACCGGCCCGGTGATCCAGGTCAAGCTCTCCATGGTCACGTCCGACAACCAGCCGCTGTCCGAACCGGCGCTGGCGGTGCACGACCTGTTCCTGGAGCTGGTGCGGGCCTTTCACGACTGTCCGGCCGAGGATAAGAACGAGGAATAGCGTCACACCGAATCGCTATTTGTGGCCGGTGCGATCGGTTATTAGCGTGTGCGGAAAATTCATCGCCCGCGCACCGGGCCGGATCCGGTATTGGAGCCATCGATGGCAATTCGCGTGCTCACCACCCGAGGAGAACTGCCCGGTTCCGGCCTGTGCCGGCTGGCCGGTGCGGCCGACCTGGTGCCCTGGCACGGCACCGGCAGGCCGGCTCCCGAAGACCTGGCCGCGCTCGCCCCCGGCAGTACCGCCGTACTCGCCCTCGGCAACGACCCCGTCGACGCGGCCCTGTTGGATGCCGCCGGTCCGTCCCTGCGGGTGGTGGCACTGGCGAGCATGGGCTTCGACAACGTGGACCGGACGGCCGCCGCCGAACGCGGTGTCGTCGTCACCCACACCCCGGGCGTCCTCGCGGAGACCACCGCCGATCTCACGTTCGCCCTGATCCTCGCGGCCCGCCGACGGCTCGGCGCCGCCGCCGCGAGTCTGGCGCGGGGCGACTGGGACCTGTTCCGCATGGACGACTACCTGGGCCTGGACGTGCACGGGGCCACGCTCGGCCTGGTCGGTTACGGCCAGATCGGCCGTACGGTGGCCCGGCGCGCGCAGGGCTTCGGCATGCGCGTGCTCCACCACGATCCGTACGCCGCCGAAGCCGACGCCCTCTCCACGCCGGTGGACCTGGAGACACTGCTGGCCGAGGCGGACATCGTCTCGCTGCATGTGCCGCTCACGGCGGAGACCCGGCATCTCGTCTCGCACCGGGAACTCGCCGCGATGAAGCCGACGGCGACGCTCGTCAGCACCTCACGCGGGGGTGTGGTGGACGAGGAGGCGCTGCTCACCGCCATCCGCGCGGGCACCCTGCACTCGGCGGGCCTGGACGTGTTCGAGCGGGAGCCGATGGGCGCGGAGCTCTCCCCGCTGGCCGCCGAACCGTACGTCGTCACGCTGCCGCACATCGGATCGGCGACGGAACGCACCCGGGCGGCGATGGTGGACCTGGCCGTCGACAACATCCTGGACGTTCTCCGGGACCGCCCGGCGCGGACGCCGTTGCCGGGAACGGCGTCCGCGTACGAGCGGCCGGTCAGCGGTAGCAGGTCGTGATGCCGGGGTGCCACCGGCAGGCGATCCCGGCGAAGCCGCCGTCGGCGACGACGTCGACGCTCAACTCGTCGCCACCGTTGAGGACTTGACGGTCCTGGACGAGGCCGTCGGCGCCGTCCCTGATCGTCTCCACCAGCCAGCGTCCGCGGCCGATGGTCAGCGGCACCGTGGCGGTGCGGGCGGCGCCGGCGTACACCCCGCCGAGGAACCAGCGGTCCCCGCTGCGGCGGGCGAGGACTGCTTCCTGGCCGGGGCTGCCGGCCAGCAGGCGGGTGTCGTCCCAGGCCGCGGGCTCCTGGTCGAGGAAGTCCCGGGCGAGTGGCCGGGCGTCGTAGGACTCCGGGGTGCCCGCGAACATCTGGAGCCCCGACTCGTAGACGACGGTGAGTCCGGCCTCGGCCGCGTCCGAGTTCGGGCGCAGGCCGACGCGTTGGAAGCCGCCGGGGGTGAAGTCCATGGAGCCGATGACGTTGCGGGTGAAGGGGAGGGTGGTGAGGTGTGTGGCGGTGTTGGTGCGCTTCTCCTCTCCGCCGACGGCCTCCATGGTCATCACCTGGGGCCAGGTGCGCTGGATGCCCTTGGGGAGGGTGGCGCCGTGGAAGTCGACCATGAGGTGGTGGGCCGCGGTCTCCGCGAGGATCGTGTCGTACCACTGGAACATCGACTGCGCCTCGGAGTTCATGAAGTCGATCTTGACGCCCTTGACGCCCCAGCGCTCCAGCGTGGGCAGCCACTGGGCGCGTTCCTCGGGGGTGTCGAGGTCGCGCTGGTGGACCCAGACGATGATCCCGACGCCCCTGGCGCGCGCGTAGTCGACGAGTTCCGGCATCCAGCTGTCGGTCTGCCAGTCGGGGTCGGTGACGTCCCACTGGTCCTTCTTGAAGTACCAGCCGGAGTCGACGGCTTCGTAGGGCCAGTGGTGTTGGGCCGCGTAGTCGACGTACGCCTTCTGCGCGTCGAGGCTCTGCCCCGCCGTGCGGCCGCCGGCCAGCCAGGTCCACAGCACGGTGCCGGGGCGGATCCAGGAGGTGTCGGCGACCTTGGAGGCGGGGGCGAGGTCGTCGGTGAAGGTGGACCGGGTGACGGTGGCGAGATCGCCGGTGATCATGGCCCGCCAGGGGGTGGTGAGGGGGCCGTCGGTGTGGACGCGGTCGTCGGCGAGCTGGACGCGGTAGGTGCCGCTGCCCTGGGTGTGGGCGAGCCGCGCGCCGGAGTAGGTGCCGGTGAGGTCGGACTCGGCGAGCAGGGTGTAGCCGCCGTCGGTGACGAAGAGGGCCTGGTCGGAATATGCGCCGGTGGGGGCGGTCGCGGCGGTGTACTGGTTGAACTGGCCCTCGTTGTCCACCCGGTAGGTGCTGAGCCAGGCGCCCGCGTCCGACGGCAGGTCGAAGGCGGAGGTCTCACCGAGGACGTCGCCGAGTCGGGCGGGGAGTACGTACCGGTAGGCGATGCCGTCCGCGGAGGCGCGGACGACCAGGTCGAGGCGGGCGCCGGCTACGGTGGCGAAGGACAGCCGGGTCTCGTTCATGTGCACCCTGCGGTCCAGGCGTTTGCCGGACTTCGCCCGGTAACGCTCGTCGACCGTACGGTCCTTGCGGTGCAGGAAGCGCAACCCCTGGGACAGATCGGCCTGTTCGGTCACGATCCCGAGGGGTGACGGCTCGATGACCGTACGGCCGTCGCGGGAGACCGTGAGGCTCAGGGCGCCTGTGGTGTCGTCGAGGGAGATCCGGGCGCGGGGTGCGTGGGCGGCCTCGGAGACGGTCCAGGCGTGCGGTTGCCGCTGCTCGGCCCGTGCGGCGGGCGCGGCGGTCAGGAGGGTGGCCGCCAGTCCGGCGCAGAGCGCGGCGACCACGGTTCTTCTGGGACGAACAGCCATGAGAACCCTGCCTTCTGGTCGGTGGTTACGGCAGTCCCCACGCCGCGCCCGGTTCGCTGACGGCGACGGGTGCGATGACGAGGTCGGGGCGGGAGCCGGAGTACACGAGGACCTCACGGCCGCGGGGCAGGTCGATGGCCAGGGTGCCGTCGCCGAGGTCGTGGGTACGGGCCGGGGTGCCGTCGTCCAGCAGGACGGTGAGCCGGCCGGTCAGGCCGTGCCGGAGCTTGAGGGGCTCACCGGCCAGGCTGCGGATCCGGATGAAGCTGGTACTGCCCGCCTTCCGCACGGCGCTGACCAGGAAGGCGCCCTGGGTGCGGAAGTCGTGCAGGGTGAGGTCCGCCCAGGCGGTGGGTACGGCCGGGAAGACGCGGACGATCCCGCCCCAGCTCTGGCAGAACATGTCGTGCAGGGACTGCGAGGCGGACAGCGGGGTCTCGATGACCGGACCGGCCTCGGTGTAGTGGGTGTTGGCCCGGCAGGGGTAGCGGGTCGTGGGGTCGAAGAACTTCCGCAGATAGCCGATCGCGGTGTCGCCGTCGCCGGTCATGGCGTACATCGAGGCGGCCCCGGTGTAGCTGTAGCCGCGGTGGGCGCCGGTCAGCGCGTGCCAGCGGACCACGGACTTGCTGATCAGGTCGCGGTTCTCGGGCTGGTCCCAGTTGACGAGGTACAGCGGGTACACCATCAGCAGGTGGGAGTAGTGCCGGTGGGACTGGGCGTACGGAGTGTCGGCGCCGATCATGAAGCCGTTGTCGTCGACCGGGTACGGGGTGAGCCGGGCCAGTGTCTCCTGCCATCGGGGCTTCAACTCGTCGTCGATGCCGAGCAGTTCGGCGGAGTCGAGGAGGGTCTGGCAGCCCCAGCGGATCAGGGCGAGGTCGTAGTTGGTGTCCTGCGGCGGGACGACCGGATACTCGGGCGAGAGCGTGCTGGGCAGGTGCAGCCTGCCGTCGCTGCCCGGGGTGAGGAAGTGCCAGTAGTAGTTGATCGTGCGGCGCAGCAGCGGGTAGATCGTGTCGCGCAGGAGGGACTTGTCCATGGAGTGGCGGTACGACAGCCAGACGTTGTGCAGCGCCCAGGTGAGGTCGCCGGTCTCGGCGCCGGTTCCCGGTTGCCCCACCTCCCGGGTGGCGAACATGTCGGAGCTGCGGCCGATGCCGGAGCTGTCCGTGCGGTAGGCGGCGGGCACGTTGGCGGTGAGCTGTTCCTGACTCTGACGCAGGGTGGTGGCGAGGGAGTCCAGTTCCGGGTGGTTGAAGGCGTGGATCAGCCAGTATTCGAGCTGGACGTTGAGGTTCCACCAGACGGCGGGCCAGGGGGTGGGCTCCAGCCAGGGGCCGGGGGTGGCCATGACCGGGCCGTCCACGCGGCTGGCGGAGGCGACCTTGTAGAGCTGGATCCAGTGGAAGCTCTGCAGCCGCTGGTCGGGGAACGAGACGAAGCTCTTCCGGTAGAAGGCGTGCCACCAGCGGGTGTGCCGTCGTCTGAGGGCGCTGTACGACACGGCACTGTGCAGGTTCCGCCGGGAGTCGCGCTCGGCGGCGGTGTCCGAGGGGAAGCTGTGGCCGACGCTCAGCAGCAGGTCGTCGCCGGTACGGCGGTAGGAGGTGGCCGTCTGCCCGCCGCCGGTGAGAGGTTGGAGCACCTGCTCGGTGCCGTCGGCCGTGGTCCGGGGGGTCCAGGGCGGGTTGGCGGTGTAACCGGCCGGCGGTGACTCCTGGATCTTGCGGGGGCTGATGGCCTCCTCGGGATGGAAGGTCCAGGTGACCTGTTCACCGCCGTCGGCGGTGGCTCGGACGGCGAGGACCTCGTCGTGGATGAGGGCGGCGAGGGTGAGGGTGCCGGCGGTGGTGGTGACGGTGCCGGTGAGCTCGGCGTTCCAGAGGCTGAGCCGCCAGTCGACGGCGGTGATGGTGCCGGCCGGTTCGAGGGTGAGGTGGCCGACCGGGAGGCGGGCGGTGCCCCAGCCGCTGCCGAACTCCGGCCGGTGGTCCTGCACCCGGCCGTGCTGCACGGTGAAACGGACCTGGTTGGCGCCCGGCTCCTGGTAGACCATGCTGCCGAGCAGCCCGTCACCGAGGAACGGCCCCTCGTACCAGAGGGTCGGCAGCCTGCTCCACAGCAGATCCTGGCCGCGCAGGAAGCGGTCCCAGGCGGTGTCGGTGGTCATGGTGTCGCGGAGTTTCCAGGGATGTGCGGCCCGGGCGTCGGCCGGTCCCGCCGGGGCCGCGTGGGCGGTCGCGGGCAGGGCCACGGCCGCTGCTCCGCCCAGGGCAGTACCGAGTACGGCTCTGCGGGGCACCGGTGAACGTTCCTCCGGCTGTGAGGTCATCATCGTCCTCCAGACCTGACGGATCATCGATACATCGGGTGTATCCGGGAACCTAAGGACCCCGCACAAGTCTGTCAACAACCCCAACAGTTATCAGATTTCGCCAGCACCGGCCGTCCACCCGCCACGACCTTCACGTTCACATGAATAACCCATGCTCAAATCCTTGACTCCTCCGATGTATTGCGGTTGCCTGCGTTCGCGTTGCCGCTTCTCCGTCCCGCCTCCGACTCGCGCACAGGAAAGGACAGTCCATGAACCGGAGATCCGTCTTACGGGCCGGCGCCGGAGCGCTGGTCGCGCTCCCCCTCACCGCCGGTGCCGCCGTCGCGGCCACCGACCCGACCAGTGGCTGGACACAGACCTCGTTCGCCTACAGCTGGCAGAAGCCCTGGAACCTGGACCTGAGCGACCGGCACAGTTCCGCCGGGGGCGTCGACCGGATGTGGGTGTACGCCACCGACGAGCCGTTCGAGGAGGGCAGCGACACCGACCCGCGCACCGAGATGCGCTGGAAGGTCGACTACAGCACGGGCGACCACATGTGGGACGGGGACGTGTACCTCCCGTCCGGCACCGACGGCGCGACCTTCGTCCAGATCCTGCGCAGCGTCCACCCCTCGGGGACCCCGGCCACGGACATCATGCTCGACGTGTACGACACCGGCGGCGGCACCGTGCGGCGCTACGACGGCACGGTGCTCAGAACCGACGCGTACGACACCTGGTTCAACGTGAAGATCGCCCATGAGGCGAGCACCGGGTCCGGCACCATCAGGGTCTACTTCGACGACTCCCTCGTCCTGACGGTCGACGACCGGGGCCCGGCCACCCGCTACTTCAAGAACGGCGTGTACAACCACGGTTCCGGACGCGCCGAGGCACGTTTCCGCAACCTGCGCTACTGGACCAGGTGAGCGTCCGGCCCGACCGCGGCCCGGCGACCGTACAATTTGAGGCCGAACGACCGTGTGGCCGTCCCGGCCCGCACGGTCCCCGGCGAAGATTGCGAAGGAGTCGTCCGTGCCCGGTCAGCGGTCCATCACCGAAGCCGAGAAGCTCGCCTCGGCGAAGCTCGGCGGCACCCCGATCCGCCGGGACCAGATGGCCGCCGTGGCGAACATCTACCGGGCCGCCTCCGCCGTACGCCAGCACCTGGAGAACTCGGTGCTGCGCGGCTCGGACCTGACCTGGACGGCGTTCGTGGTGCTGTGGGTCGTCTGGGTGTGGGGCGAGTCGGAGACCCGGCATGTGGCGGAGGAGGCCGGGATCTCCAAGGGCACGCTCACCGGGGTGGCCCGGACGCTGGAGTCGCGGGGGCTGCTGAGCCGGGCCGGGCATCCGAGCGACGGCCGCCTGGTGCTGCTCAGCCTCACGGACGAGGGCGAGGAGCTGATGCAGCGGGTGTTCCCGGCGTTCAACGAGGAGGAGGCCTTCGTGACCTCCGGGCTCAGCGACGCCGAGTGCCGCAGCCTCGCGGAGGGGCTGCGGCGGGTCGTGCTCCAGGTCGAGGAACACGGCGAGGAGCGCCGGCGCGAGCTGCTGGACGGGGCCGAGCCCGCGCCGCGCCGCAGCGGCCGGCGCCCCAAGGCCTGATCCGGGCGGCTGATCAGGGCAGCTGATCAGGCGGCCGCGGCCCGGACGAACGCGTCGAACAGCCGCTGCTGTACGGGGTCTTCGTGCGCGGTGTCCTCGGGGTGCCACTGCACGGCGGTGAACCAGCCCCGGCCGTCGACGAGTTCGACTCCCTCGACCGTGCCGTCCACCGCGGTCGCGGTGACGGCGAGGCCGGTGCCGAGGCGGTCCACGCGCTGATGGTGGTAGCAGGAGGCGTCCAGCTTCTCGGCCCCCGTGGCCTGTTCGAGCCGAGAGCCGGCACTGATGCGCACCGGGTGCACCAGATGGCGATGGCCGGTGTCCATGTCCTGTTCCAGTGTGCCGCCCAACGCCACGTTCACGGCCTGGAGTCCACGGCAGATCGCGAGCAGGGGCAGGCCCGACTCGACGGCGTGGCGGGCGACTTCGAGGTCGAAGGTGTCCTGGAGGTCGTCGACGTCGTAGACGCTGTCGTGGGTGTCACCGGCGCCGTAGCGGTACGGGGCGAGGTCACCGCCGCCGGGCAGCAGCACTCCGTCGAAGCGGGCCAGCCGGTCGGCCACGCCGGTGTCGGCGGGGTGGATGCTCGCGGGCTCGCCGCCGGCCCGCCAGACGGCCTCGATCAGGGACCGGGCGTTGACCTCGGCGGCGAACCGCAGGGCCGAGGTGGTGGCGGAGAAGCGGGCGGGTACGGCGATGAGCGGACGGGTCACAGCTGGATCCAGGTCGTCTTGAGTTCGGTGTACTTGTCGATCGCGTGCGCGGACTTGTCCCGCCCGTTTCCGGACTGCTTCATCCCGCCGAAGGGCACGCTCAGGTCGCCCTCCTCGTAGCAGTTCACCCAGACCGTGCCGGCCTTCAGCGCGCGGGAGACCCGGTGCGCGGTGGCGAGGTCGGAGGTCCACAGACCGGCCGCGAGCCCGTACTCGGTGGCGTTGGCGAGCCGGACCGCCTCGTCCAGGTCGTCGAAGGCGAGGACGGACAGGACGGGGCCGAAGATCTCCTCCCGGGCGAGACGCATACCGGGGTCGACGCGGTCGAAGACGGTCGGCCGCAGATAGCTGCCGCCGGTCTCGGCGAGGGTGCGTACGCCACCCGTGCGCAGCCGGGCGCCCTGCTCGCACCCGGTCGCGATGCGCTCCTGCACCCGCCCCAGGTGGGCCTCCCCGACCAGCGCGCCCATCTCCGTCGCCGGGTCGAGGGGGTCACCGATCCGCAGCGCCTCGGCCCGGCGCACGATCGCGTCCGTCACCCGCTCGGCGATCGAGGAGTGGACCAGGAGCCGGGAGGGCGCGGTGCACATCTCGCCCTGGTTGAAGAAGATGCCCCAGGCGGCGGTGGCCGCGGCCCGGTCCAGGTCGGGGGCGTCGGGAAGGATGATGTTGGGTGACTTGCCGCCCAGCTCCAGCCAGACCCGCTTGAGGTTGGAGTCCGCGGAGTAGCGCAGGAAGTGGCGGCCGACGGCGGTGGAGCCGGTGAAGGCCAGGACGTCGACGTCCGGGTGGAGGCCGATGGCCCGCCCGGCGGTGGGGCCGTCGCCGGTGACGACGTTCAGGACGCCCGGCGGAAGTCCGGCCTCGGTGCCGATCCGGCCCAGCAGCAGGGCGGAGAGCGGGGAGGACTCGGACGGCTTCAGCACCACCGTGCAGCCGGCCGCGAGCGCCGGGGCCACCTTCCAACTGGCAAGGGTGAGAGGGAAGTTCCAGGGGACCACCGCGCCGACGACACCGGTCGGCTCGCGGGTGACCAGGGCGAGGGCGTCGGGGGCGGTGTGCGGGGACTCGTCGGTGAGCTTGTCGGCCAACTGCCCGTACCAGCGGAAGGTGTTGATCGCGGCACGGAGTTCGATGGCGTACGCCTCGGTGATCGGCTTGCCCATCTCCAGGGTGATGGTGAGGGCGAGCTTCTCCCGGTGTTCTTCGAGGAGTTCGGCCATGCGCAGCAGGATCCGGCCGCGTTCGGCGGGGGCCAGACGCGGCCAGGGGCCGGAGTCGAAGGCGCGGCGGGCGGCGGCCACCGCGTGGTCGACCTCGGCCTGACCGGCGTCACCGACCCGGGTGAGGACCTGCCCGTCGCGCGGCGAGACGACCTCGAAGGCCGCTCCTCCGCCGGGTTCGTCGGTCCCGTCGATGTGATGCTGTGCGGGCAGGTCGAGCGTCTTGGCCCGGCCGAGCAGTTCGTCGTGGGTCAGATCCAGCATGGTGATCCCGTCGGGAGGTCGGGGCCCGGCCGCTCGGCGGCCGGGCCCGGCGGAGGTGGGTCAGCGACCGTGGACGATCCGCGCGGTCCCCGCTCCGAGGAGCAGCACCGCGGGCACGGCCAGGACCAGCCAGGTGGCCGTGGTGGCGTCGCCGCCGATCAGGGTCGTGAAGTTGGTGAGCACGAGCCAGATAACGGCGGCGATGCCGAGGGCGCCGAGGGCGGGGGCGATCAGGGTGTTCCAGGGCCGGGTGTCGAGGCGGCGGCGGCGGAAGAAGACGATCACCGAGACCGAGGTCAGGAAGTACAGGAGCATGCAGGCCAGGACCCCGACACCGCTGAACCAGGAGAAGAGGGTGAGGACCGGGTCCTTGCCGGCGAGGGCGAAGGGCATCACGAGCAGCACCGCGATCGCCGTCTGGACGATGCCCGCGACCCAGGGCGAGTGCCGGTGGTTGAGGGTGCGCAGCCGCTCCGGCAGCAGGCCCTCGCGGCTGAGGGAGAACAGGTAGCGGTTGGCGGAGTTGTGGAAGGCGAGGATGCCGGCGAACAGGGAGGTGGCGAGCAGGATCGGCAGTACGTCGTTGACCCAGCCGCCGAACTGGGCGGCGATCGGTGCGAACACGAACACCGTGGAGTCACCGCCGGAGAGGGCCTTGCCCGCGGCCGCGGTGACCTTCGAGGGGCCGTAGGACGAGACCAGCATCCAGGAGACGAAGGCGAAGAAGCCGGTGACCACGGTGACCGACAGATAGGTGGCCCGGGGGACGGTCTTGTGGGGCTCGCGGGCCTCCTCGCCGTAGATGGCGGTGGCCTCGAAGCCGAACATGGAGGCTACGGCGAACATCAGGGCCACGCCGGGCGCACCCTGGAGCACGGCGCCCGGCGAGAACGTACCGCCGAAGTCGAGGCCCTCGGGGCCGCCGCCCTTGACGAAGGTGACCAGCGCGAAGACGAGCAGGATGCTGAACTCGGCGAGCACGAACACGGCGAGCACCTTGGCGCCCAGTTCGATGCCTGCCGCGCCCAGCACCTGGACGACGACCATGGTCACCAGGGCCCACACCCACCAGGCGATGTGCGCGCCGGAGTAGTGCTCGACCAGCCCGCTGACGGTGAATCCGTACAGGCCGTACATCGCGGCCTGGACCGTGCAGTAGGCGAACAGCGCCACGGCCGCGCTGCCGCTGCCCGTCGTCCGCCCGAGTCCCTTGCCGATGTACGTGTAGAAGGCGCCGGCGTTCACGACGTGCCGGCCCATGGCGACGAAGCCCACGGAGAAGAGCAGGATCACCGCTCCGGCGATGGCGTAGGCGGCCGGGGCTCCGGCCCCGTTGCCGACGGCGACGGCGATCGGGACGGCACCCGCGATACCTGTGAGCGGCGCCTGCGCGGACAGGACGAAGAAGAGGATGCCCAGGACACCCAGGGCGTTGCGTTTGAGGGTGGCCGCGGGGCGGCCCTCTCCGGTCTGCGGAGAGGCGTCGACCGTCTGACTGTCCACTCGGATCACCTGCTGAGGGGAAGGGAGGAGTTTTCGTTTTGAGCCAAACGAGTTGCCTTATGGTGTGCTGGAGCTATCCATCTGGCAAGGGGGTCGGGAAGGGAATTTACGCCGGGGAAACCACCGCTCCCGGGGCATGGCGAACCCCCCGGCGCGACCGCGACGGGGGGTTCCGGGTCGGGCACGCTCAGTCGCGGTTCTCCGGCGGCCGCTCGCCCAGGGTGCGCAGCAGCGCACGCAGCTCGGCGAGGGCGGCCTCGGTGTCCGCGCGGTCGCCGATGCCGGTGAGCTGGTGCAGCACCAGGCCGTCCAGCGCGGCGAAGACGAGCCGGTTGAACGCCGGGCTCGCGTCGTCGGGCAGTATGCGGGCCAGCTCGCGCTGGGAGGCGCCGAAGTACTCGCCGTACAGCTCGCGGACCTGCGGCAGCAGCTCGGGGCGGCGACGGGCCTCCAGGAGCAGCTCGTACTGGTACGCCTGGACGTCCGCCTCGTCCTCCACCATGTCCGTCAGCCCGGTCACGAAGTCCTCGGGCCTCCCGGTGCCGGGCTCCAGCAGGCTGCTGGTGAGGCTGAGGCGCACGGCGTAGGCGAGGGACTCCTCGATCAGCGCGTCCCGGGAGCCGAAGTGGTGGACGACCAGACCATGGGTGACCCCGGCTTCCTCGGCCACGGCACGGTAGGTGAGGTGACGCAGCCCCCGCCGTCCGACGACCCGGACCGCGGCCTTGAGCAGCGCCTCGCGCCCCTCCCCGTACCCGAGCCGCTTGCGCGACCGGGCGTCGGACGGCTGCGGGGTCCCGGCGGATTCGGTCATGGTCGCGACCCTACCCGCCGGGCCCCGCCGCAGGTCGAGGCGGCTACCGGCGGGGGGCTCGGATGCCACGGAACTCCCAGTCGCCGCCGAGCGCGGTGGACAGCACCTCCTCGGACTCGGTGGGCTGCGCGCCGACGTCGGTACGGATCGGGGTGGGTCCGGTGACGATGTGGTTGGTCAGCCGCCCGAGGCCTTCGACCTCCACCTCGACGACGTCGCCGGGCTGGACCGGGCGGGAGTTGGCCGGAGTGCCGGAGAGAAGCACATCGCCCGGGTACAGCGTGATCGTGCGGGCGATGTCGGCGACGAGGTAGTGCATGTCCCACTTCATCTCGTCGGTGGATCCGTCCTGGACGACCTCGCCGTTGACGTACGTCCGCAGCCGCTTGCCGTGGAAGTCCCAGTCGGTGACCAGCCCCGGGCCGAGCGGGCACAGCGTGTCCGATCCCTTCACCCTCAGCATGGACCCGGCGTCGGTGTCGCGGAAGTCGTGCAGCCCGTAGTCGTTGGCGACGGTGTACCCGGCGATGTACTCCCCCGCCTCGGCCGGCGAGACGTTCCGCGCGGTCCTGCCGATCACGATGGCGACCTCGCCCTCGTAGTTGAGCCACTTGCAGCCCTCGGGCCGGACGATGGCGCCCTTGTGGGAGTTGAGGGAGGACGTCGGCTTGTGGAAGTAGGTCGGGGTGTCGGGCAGTTCGATCCGGAACTCGTCGACGCGGCTTCGGTGGTTGAGGTGGACGGCGATGACCTTGGACGGCACGACCGGCGGCAGGTGCTGGGCGTCCTCGGTCTTCACTCGGCGCCCGTCCCCGGCGACGAGTTCGTCCCCGTCGACGGTGACCTGGACGGCGGCGCCGTCGAGGAGGATGCGGCGGTATTCGGGCATGGGCGGGCCTCCTAGGCGCGGCGGTGCGGGTGGTGGGGTGCGGTGGTCGTCATGGGCTCGCCCGTGCCGGTCCAGCCGTCGGCAGGCCGGTCGAACCACAGGTGGACCTGGCCGGTGCCGACGGAGTTCTCGTACTCGCCGTACTGCCGGGCCTTGGCCACGCAGGCCTGTCCGCCGAGGGCGCCGGCCATCATCAGGTAGTGGAAGAACTTCGCCTCGGGCTTGACCTTCCAGAACGCGTCCATGGTGTCGAGGACCTTGTCGTGCCGGCCCTCCTTGAACCACCCGATGCGTTCGTAGTCCGCTTCCCGTGCCTCGGGCGTACGGATGTGCACCGGGTCGCTGGCCTCGTGGTCGCGCAGTTCGCGCAGCGGCCAGAAGGTGTGGGAGAGGGCGCCGGAGGCGATGAGCAGCACGCGCCGCCCCGGGGTGGCGGCGATCCCGTCCGCGAGCGCCCGGCCGAGCCGCAGATGGTCCTCCATGTCCCCGGTCTGGCAGACCCCGATGGTCACCCACCGCTTGTCGGACAGTCCCTCGCCCAGGTACTTCCAGAGGTTGATGGTGGCGTAGTAGATCGGCAGGTACTCGTCGTCGATCGCGGTGATCCAGGTGCTGTGCTTGTCGGCGAACTTCTCGATGTTGCGGGCGAGTTCGGGATCGCCGGGGAAGTCGTACGGCATCCGGCACATCCCGCGCGGCAGTTCCTCGGAGGTGAACAGCCCGGCCCGCCGCTGCTGGGCGGTGACCACGAACTCGACGGTGGTGGCCCAGTGCGAGTCGAGGACGACGACGGTGTCGTAGTCGTCCCGCTCGAACACCTCCCGGCGCAGCTCCCGCAGACCGGTGACAAGGGTGATCTCCTTGCCCTCGTTGAGCTCCAGCCGGTCGGCCTCCGGCAGCACGATGGTGGGGACGTGGGCGAGGAGCCCCGCCCCGACGATCTCACCCATGATCCTTCCAGCCCTTCGGTGCGGTGACGGTGTTCTTCAGGTCGCAGTAGAAGTCGAAGCTCCAGGTGCCGCCCTCGCGTCCGACACCGGAGAGGCGGGAGCCGCCGAAGGGTGCCTGGAGGTCGCGGACGAAGAAGCAGTTGACCCAGACCGTGCCCGCGACCAGCTGCGCGGTGACACGCTCGGCGCGCTCGGGGTCGCCGGTGGCGAGGGTGGCGGCGAGCCCGAACCGGGTGTCGTTGGCGAGCCGGACGGCCTCGTCCTCGTCGGTGAAGGTCTGGAGGGTCAGGACCGGCCCGAAGACCTCCTCCTGGACGACCTCGCTGTCCTGCGCGACATCGGTGAGCAGGGTGGGCGCGTAGAACTGCCCGTCGTTGCGGCTGCCTCCGATGACCGCACGGGCTCCGGCCGCGATCGCCCGCTGCACGAACCCGTCGATCTTCTCCAGCTGACGGGGGTGGATGTTGGGCCCGACATCGGTGCTCTCGTCCCGCGGGTCACCCTGCTGCAAGGCGCTCGCCTTCACCACGAACCGTCGGGTGAACTCCTCGGCGACGGACTCCTCGACGAGCAGCCGAGTGCCCGCCAGACAGACCTGCCCGGCGTTGTCGTACTGCTCCACCGCGAGGTCCACGGCGAGGTCGAGATCGGCGTCCGCGAACACCAGCAGGGGGGACTTGCCGCCGAGTTCGAGACTCAAGGGCGTCAGGTTGCCGGCGGCCGAGGCGGCGATCCGCTGGGCGGTGGGCACGGACCCGGTGAAGCTGATCCGGCGCACGTCCGGGTGCGAGGTGAGCGCGTCGCCGATCTCGGCGCCGTAACCCTGCACGACGTTCAGGACACCGGCCGGCAGCCCGGCCTCGGCGGCGATGTCGGCGAGGAGGGAGGCGGTCAGCGGGGTCCACTCGGCGGGCTTGAGGACCACGGTGTTCCCGGCGGCCAGTGCCGGGGCGACCTTCCAGGTGGCCAGCATCAGCGGCGCGTTCCACGGCGTGATCAGCACACACGGCCCGGCGGGATCCCAGCTGACGTGGTTGGTGTGCCCGCGGGTCTCGAAGTCGTCGTGCTCCAGCGTCAGCAGCCAGTCGGCGAAGAACCGGAAGTTGTGAGCGACGCGGGGCATGACGCCACGGCGGTGGGAGCGCAGGAGCGCACCGTTGTCGGTGGTCTCGACGATCGCGAGCTCTTCGATCCGCTTCTCGACACCGTCGGCGATGGCATGGAGGAGGCGTGCGCGCTCGGCACGGGGAGTGGCGGCCCAGCCGGGGAAGGCCGCCTTGGCGGCGGCGACGGCGGCTTGAGCCTCGGCGGGACCGCCACGGGCGATCTCGCCGATCGGTTGCCCGTCGATGGGCGAGTGGTCGGTGAACGTCTCTGCGGAGGCGACACGTTCACCGCCGATCCAGTGCCGGGTGTCGACGGAGACACCGGCGACGATGATCTTGTCGGTCATGAGAACAGCTCCTATGCGAAAGAGGGGAAGCGGACCCGCTCAGGGACGCGGGGCTGTGTTGAATTAGCGGCTACCGCCGCGTGGGCGCGACCAGCCACAACGCACCCGCACCACACCACCGGCCTCACCCGGCAGCCGCTCCGGACATCCCACTCTCCAGCAGGCGACCGCCATCCCAAACCACCCCGACCTGCCGGTAGTACGCGGCGATCGGCTCCCGGATCTCCAGCCGGGCCAGCTCCTCCGTGGGCGCCTCGAACAGCTCCAACTCGGCGTCACCGACCCACGGCTGACCGCCCTCGAAGGACGCCGCCCCGGACTCGATCAACTCGTCCAGCGCCAGCCCCTTCCCCTTCTCGATCGACGGCAGCCACCGGTGATGAGCCATCGGGTGTCCGTTGACGAACCCGTTCGTCCCGGAAGGCTCCCGCAGCGTCACCACCGCCTGGGCCAACCGCCGGTCCGCGGCCGCCAGCGTCGCCCCGAACCGGGCGCCGGCCTCGATCCGCGGAGCGGGCCCGTACGGATGCGGCCGCGTCTGGTGGATCGACCCGAGCTTCTTCGGATACCCCTGGTGCAGCCCGCGGGCGATCGCGAAGTCCTTGTCGACCCAGATGTAGACGCACCGCGAGTACGTCTGCCCCCGGTACTTGCAGCGCACGACCGCGAACGCCTCCTTGTACTGGGAGAGCACCGGGTCGAGCAGTTCCTCCCCCGACGCGGAGCAGGACTGCCAGTCGGCCCAGATCAGCGCGACCGCGCCCGGATCCTCGTCGGCCAACTCCAGCGGCTCGGGCAGCAGTTCACGCACCCGCGCGGGGTCGGTCCGGTACTCGACCGTGAGCAGGTCACCGGAGTACCGCCACGGCGGCGAGGGAATCAGCGACGAGGCACCGCTCGCCGTCTTCGGATGGAAGTAACCACGGAGACTGGCCACTTGGGGCTCCTTAAACAGTGAGGGCGGGCTGCTTGAGCAGTTCGGTGCGGTAGCGGGCGGCGGACGCGGCGACGGCCTGGCCGCCGAGTGCCACGACACCGACGAGCCGATCGTCGCGGTGGTAGCCGACGAGCACGTCCCCGTCGGGGTCGCCGTCGAGGACCCGGACGTCGTCCTTGCCGAGCACGGGCGCGCCGAAGGACTGGAGCCGGAAGTCGTGCTGATCGCTCCAGAAGGTGGGCAGTGGCGCGAACGGCGTCAACTCCGCCGGCTCTCCGGAAAGATGACGCACCAGCGCCTTGGCCGCGTGCTTGGCGCTGTCGGTCGGGATGGACCAGTGCTCGACGCGACGCGGTACACCGTCGTAGCGGGCGTTGGGGAACCGGGCCACGTCGCCGACGGCCACCACCTCCGGGCGGCCGCCGGCCCGCAGCAGTTCGTCGGTCAGCACGCCGTCACGCAGATCGAGGCCGTTGCCGTCGAGCCACTCCGTGTTGGCGACCGATCCGACCGACTCGACCACCACGTCCGCGGGGAGCACGGAACCGTCACTCAGCATCACACCGGTGACCCGGTCCTCGCCGGTGAACCCGGCCACCCCCACGTCCAGCGCGAAGCGCACTCCACGGTCCTCGTGCCGCGCGAGCAGTGCCCGGCCCAGCAGCTCTCCGAGCGGCCCGGCCATCGGCAGCGGCAGCGGATCGACGACCGTCACCTCGGCGACACCGAGTCCCACCGCGGTCGCGGCGACCTCGCAGCCGATGAAGCCGGCTCCGACCACGACGACCCGGGCACCGGGCCGGGTCAGCTCCTCGCGCAGGCCCTGGGCGTCGTCGAGGGTGCGGACCGTGTGCCGGCCGGCGAGCGGTCCCGGACAGTTCAGGCGCCGGGGGCGCATCCCGGTGGCGACGACCAGTGCGTCGTACGACAGCACGCCGCCGTCGTCGAGCCGGACCGTCCGCTCGTCCAGCCCGGCGGAGACGACCCGCCGCCCCAGCCGCCACTCCACGTCCGACACACTCGCGCGCGGGCGGAAGGCGAGGGACTCGAAGGGGGCCTTGCCGGCCAGGACCTCCTTGGAGAGGGGCGGCCGGTTGTAGGGCATGTGCGGCTCGTCGCCGACGAGGGTGATCACGCCGGTCCAGCCCGCCGCGCGCAGCTGCTCGGCGGCGCGCAGGCCGGCCATGGAGGCGCCGGCCACCACGATGCGCGCGTTCATCTCAGCCCTCGATCCGGATGGCCTGGAGCGGGCAGACGTCGGCCGCTTCCTCGACCTCGTCGCGCAGCGCGTCGTCCGCGTCGGAGACGTACACGAGGTGGCCCGTGTCGTCCAGCGAGAAGACGTCGGGGGCCGCGAAGACGCACTGGCCGTGGTCCTGGCACTTGTTCATGTCGACGACGACCTTCATGGCCGGTCCTCCTGAGGGAGCGGAAGCGAAGGGAGGGGAAGGGAAGGGAAGAAGTGGGCCCGGCCGGTCGTGCCGACCGGGCCCTGCCAACGGGTTGCGGCGAACCGCGACCCGAACTCGTTTGGCTTCAAACAAGGTAGGCAGCCATCACTCCCTGGTCAATACCTATCCGTATGGATAAATTCTTTGCGTCGCCCTCTTGCGGCAAGGTGGGCCCCTGCCTACCGTTTGGCTTCAAACACCAGGCCGGGAGCTGCCCGCGACATCGCGCCCCGGCCACCACCTGCCACGCCACCCGCCTCCCGGGATCCCTGGAGCTCCGGATTCCCGGATTCCCGGAGGTGGTGCCCCGACGTCCGTCCGCCCGAGGAGACAACGGTGAGCGATCAAGACCTGTCAGAAGTCCGCCGGCACATGGACCGGCTCGCCGCCGACGGCATCGATGTCGTCCGGGTGACGTACCCCGACCTCATCGGCACGGACCGGGCACGTGATGTGCTCCTGGAGGAGCTGCCCAGGGCGGTCGAGCACGGGCTGGCCTTCTGCCGGGCCGTCTACCACACCAGCCCGCAGGGCGATGTGGTCCCGGTCAGCGGCGGCCTGGACGCGGGTCTGCCCGACATCTGCGTACGGCCGGACCTCGGCACCCTGGTCGCGCTCCCCTGGGAGCCGGGGGTGGCGGCCTGTCTGGCCGACGTCGTCGATCCGGCGACCGGGGCACCGGCCCCCGAGTCGCCGCGCGACCTGCTGCGGTCGGTCCTGGAGCGGTGCCACGAGCACGGGCTGAGCCCGGTCGTCGGGCCCGAACTGGAGTACTTCCTGTGCGAACAGGAAGCAGGCGGTGGCTGGCGCCGCTACGGCGGCACCCCCGGGGTCGTCTACACCGCCGGGCTGCGCGCCGACCCCGACAACCACCTGTTGCGCACCCTGCGCCAGGTCCGCGGGCTCGGTATCGGGGTGCTGAGCGGGAACCACGAGTTCGACGGCGGGCAGTTCGAGATCAACCTGCTGCACTCCGAGGCCCTGTCCGCCGCCGACCGGGCGTTCCGCTTCAAGGCCGCGATCAAGGAACTGGCCCGGCGCGAGGGGCGACTCGCCACCTTCATGGCGAAGCCCTTCAACGACGCGGGCGGCTCCGGCTTCCATCTGCATCTGTCGTGCGCCGATCCCGAGGGCCGCAACACCTTCGACGATCCGTCCGGCGCGTACGGCCTGTCGGCCACCGCCCGGCACGCGATCGCCGGCATCCTCGCCCACGCGCCCGCCCTGGCCGCACTGCTCAACCCGACCGTCAACTCGTACAAGCGCTTCGGCCCGGACACCCTGGCCCCCTGGCTGATCGACTGGGGCCTGGACAACCGCAGCGCGATGGTCCGCGTACCGCCCGAGCGGGGCACCGGCGCCCGGCTCGAACTGCGGCTCGGCGACGCGAGCGCCAACCCGTACCTGGCGATCGCCGCGACCACGGCCGCCGCCCTGCTCGGCGTCCTGGCGGGCGAGGAGCCGCCCGCCCCGCTGGAGGGCTACGGCTACGACACCGCGAAGGCGGCCGTGCTGCCCATGGAGCTGTCCGCCGCGCTGGACGCGCTGGAGGCGGACACCGACCTGGCCGAGCTGCTCGGCAAGGACTTCACCGACTCCTACCTCTCCTACAAACGCAACGAGGTCGAACGCTTCCAACGGCATGTCACCGACTGGGAGTTCACCGAGTACGCCTACCACCTGTGAAGGACCGACGATGACCACAGCCACCGACGTCGAGGCCATGCGCCTCGCCGATGTCGACCTCGCCAATCTCGACAACTTCACCGACGGGGTGACTCCCTGGCGGATGTTCCACACCCTGCGCCACCAGGACCCGGTGCACTGGCAGCCCGAGGAGGCGCCCAACTCCGGTTTCTGGGCGCTCACCCGGCACGCCGACATCGCGCGTGTCGACCGGGACGCCGAGACCTTCACCTCCACCAGGTTCGTGAACCTGGAGGAGGTGGACGAGGACCAGATCAAGAAGCGCGCCTCGATCCTGGAGCTGGACGGCGTCCGGCACCGCGCCCTGCGCAGCGTGATCCAGCGCCAGTTCGGCGCCGGTGTCATCAACAGCTACACCGACTTCCTGCGCGGGCTGACCGCGAAGACGCTGGACGCGGCGCTGGCGAAGGGGCGGTTCGACTTCGTGCGCGAGGTCTCCGCGGACTTCCCCATCAACGTGCTGGCCCGGCTCCTCGACGTACCGCCGGAGGACAACCAGCAGTTGATCGACTGGGGCAACCGCATCATCGGGAACACCGACCCCGACTACGCGGACGTCCTGCTGCACAGCGCGGAGAGCGAGAAGTACCGCGATCTGCCGTTCCGCTCCCCCGCCTCGCTCGAAGTCTTCGAGTACGGGCGGGAGTTGGCCCGGCAGCGACGCGGGGGCGAGGGGACCGACCTGATCTCCAAGCTGGTCAACACCACCCCGCGCGACGGGGTCCCGCTCTCCGCCCAGGACTTCGACAACTACTTCCTGCTCCTGGTGGTCGCCGGCAACGAGACCACCCGGCACACCATCACCCACTCCATGCTGGCCCTCCTCCAGCACCCGGAGCAGCTGGCCCGCCTCAGGGACGACCCGTCGCTGATCCCGACGGCGGTGGAGGAGTTCCTGCGCTGGGCGTCCCCCGTCTACCACTTCCGCCGTACCGCGACCCGTGACGTCGAGCTCGGCGGCAAGAACATCAAGGAGGGCGACAAGGTCGTCATGTGGTACGCCTCGGGCAACCGCGACGAGGAGGTCTTCGGGAACCCGTACGACTTCGACGTCACCCGCGCCGACAACGACCATGTCACCTTCGGCAAGGGCAGCCCGCATCTGTGCCTGGGCAACCTGCTGGCGCGCACCGAGATCCGGATCATGTTCGAGGAGCTGATCCCCCGGCTCGCCGACATCCGCCTGGTCGGCGAGGTGCCGCGGGTGCGGTCCAACTTCGTCAACGGGATCAAGAAGCTGCCGGTCGAGGTGACCCTCGCCTGACGGCGGGCGTCAGAGTGCCGCCACCCACTCGTCGACGGTCGTGACCTCCGCCTGCATCGGGAACACCTTCTCCGTGAGGACCCGGTGCACCTCCGGGTCGGAGTCGAGGCAGCCGTCGGACAGGACGGTGAGCTCGAAGTCGAGGTCGGCGGCCTGACGCAGGGTGGACAGTACGACGCCGCTGGTGGCGATGCCGGTGAGGACGAGGTGATCGATCCCGCCGGCCCGCAGCACCATGTCGAGGTCGCTGCCGGCGAAGGCGCTGACGCGGCGCTTGGTGACGACGGTCTCGCCGGGCGCGGGAGCCACCTCCGGATGGACCTGCGTGGCCCGGTCGTCGGCGGCCGGCCTGGTCGCGGCACCCACGAGGCCGCGGAACATCTTGTTGCGGGCGCTGACCTCCGGGTATCCCGGACGGAAGCCGACGACCACATAGATCACCGGGACGCCGCCCGCACGGGCGGCGTCGATCGCCTTGCTCAGTCGTGGGAGGTAATCGGCGGCGGGGAAGCGGTCGGCGACGACCTGCTGGACATCCATGACGAGAAGGGCTTGCTGAGGCACCGTCACTGTTCCTTCCACACGACCGGTTAGTCATCAGATGATTACTTGCGAACGTAACCCCACTCCGGAGCGAAGTCAACGCATGATTACCTGATGGCGAGCCGCTCGACCCAGCACAGGGTCCACGGGGGCGCAGACGAGAGGAGCCGGTGTGTCATCGGACGACGTGACCGACGAGGACGACGGCGACGGCGCGACCGATCAGCCCGAGGGCATGGCCGCTCAGACCGACGGTCCAAACGACGGACGGCGGCGCCGGGACGCCGCGGCGACCCGCCGTGCCTTGCTCCTGGCCGCCCGCGCCCGGTTCACCCGGCTGGGGTACGACCGCACGACGCTGCGGGACGTCGCTTCCGACGCCGGGGTCAACCTGGCGCTGATCAAGCGGTACTTCGGCTCCAAGGAGGGTCTGTTCAAGGCGGCGCTGGCGTCGACCCCCCGGTTCCTCGGCCGCGAAACGGAGTTCCCGCGCGACCGTGCCGCCCTGGCCGAGGCGCTCAGCCGTCAGCTGGCGGCCGGAGCGTGGGCGGAGTTCGGCGAGCATCCGGTACTGATGCTGTTGCGGGACTCCGGCGACGCGCAGGTGGCGGAGCTGCGCCGGCGGGCGCTGGAGGACTTCGGCCGGCAGGTGCTCGAAGCGTCGGGTGCCTCCCCGGCACCCGACGCTCTGCTGCGGGCGGAGCTCCTGGTCGCGCTGGGCGTCGGCGTCGCCGTCGTACGCTCCGCCGTGGGCCTGCGTCCCTTGGCCGACGCCACGCCCGACGACCTGCTGGGCCCGCTCCGCGACATCGTGGACGGTCTGCTCGGACCGCCGTCCGGCTGATCTCCCGCCGCGATCCGGTCACTCGGGCCAGGCGGAGTTCTTGATCGCCTCCACGAAGTCGCCGCGCCGGAATCCGGGGACGTAGTGGGCCAGGACGTCGGCCTTGACGTTGCCGAAGGTGGTGTCGGGGCGGTCCTGGATGCCCTCGGTGAAGGCGGCGAGGATCTGGTTCTTGAAGTCGGGCCGCGGATGCGCCGCGACCACCGCCGCCCGCTGCTCGTCGGTGACCTCCTGGTAGCCGATGCCCAGGACGTCCAGTTCGACCCCGCGGGTGACCAGGGCGATCTCGGGTGCCATGTGCAGGGGGCTCTCGGGGGTGGTGTGCAGGGCGATGCCCGTCCAGACCCGGTCGGCGGGCTCGCCGGTGATGCCGTGGGCGTGCAGGAACTTCCGGGCCTCGTCGGCGCCGTCGATCTCGAAGCGCTGGTCGGTGCGGCGCAGGCTCTCGGTGAGCCCGAGGTCGTGGAACATCGCGCCCACGTAGAGCAGTTCGGGGTCGAAGTCCAGCCCCAGGGCGCGGCCGCGCAGCGAGCCCCACAGGAAGACCCGCCGGGAGTGGTCGAACACCAGGGGGGTGGCGACGTCGCGCACCATTTCGGTGGCCTCCCGCACCAGGGTCATCACCACCCCGCCGGCCCGCAGCGACCTCCTGCGCACGCTCGTCGCTTCGGTACTGGCCGATCCGACCTCCGATCACAGCCTGCCCGCGATGGCCGCGTCCGCCGCCGTCAGCTCCCGGCATCTGACCCGTCTGTTCACCGCCGAACTCGGCACCACCCCCGCCCGCTGGGTCGAGCGGGTCCGGCTCGACCGGGCCCAGCAGCTGCTCCTGGAGGGGCACAGCGTCACCTCGGCCGCGCAGCACAGCGGCCTCGGCACCGACGAGACCCTCCGTCGTGCCTTCGCCCGCCATCTGGGCACGACCCCGACCCACTACCGCAGACGCTTCGCCACCACCGGCGGTCAGGAGTAGGCACGCACGCTACCGAGGGCCGGGAGCAGGCACGGGCGCTACCGGCGGTGCAGTCGCATCGGCAGCTTCCGCGGTCCGACGGTCGCGACCCGGATGGGGCGAACCGGCTCGTCCGAACGGTCGATCCACGGGATCCGGCCTGCGCCCGGCCGGGCGGACCGAGCTCGGCTGCTCTTCGAGGTGCGGACGCGCGGTCCGACGCGGGACCGCCGGCCGCGGTCGCGGTCGCGGTGCGCGGTCAGGCGAAGGCGAGTGAGCGGAATGCGTCGCGGATGTGGGTGAGGGGCCCGCGGTCCCTGGAGTAGTAGAGCTTGTTGGTCAGCAGGATCGCCCAGCGGCCCTGCTTCGGGGAAAGCCATGCTCCTGTTCCCGTGGAGCCGTAGTGCACCCAGATGTCGTCGGTCGCGGGGACGGTTCCCGGGGCCGGGTGCCAGAACAGTCCGCGGGCGGGTGCGAGTTCGCCGGTCTGGATCCGCAGCGACTCCTGGGTCCAGGCGGGGCCGAAGCCCGGCTGCCCGCCGTCCTGCCTCGGCTGCAGCATGTGGCGGAGGAAGACCGCGATGTCGGGGAGGACGGAGAACACTCCGGAAACGCCGCAGCCTCCGCCGAGCAGGCGCGCCGACGGGCTCTGGGCGGTGCCCCGCAGGCGGGCACCCGTGAGGTCGTCGAGTTCGGTCGGCGCGCAGCGGACGGCCCTCTCGCCGGGCAGGGGGCCGTAGCAGGTGCGTGTCATGCCGAGGGGCTGCCACGTTCCGGTGGCCGCGAGGGCGTCGAGGCTCTGCCCGGACAGCGCTTCGGCGAGGTAGCCGAGGACGAGGGCGGCGCGGTCGGTATACTCCACGGCCTCCCCGGGCGGCCGGCGCACGGCTTCGTGGAGGACGCCGTCGCGGATGTCGCGGGGGTCGGTGCCGTACAGGTTCATGAGGTCGGTGCCGAGTGGCACGCCTGCGGTATGGGTGAGCAGGTGGCGTGTGCTCACCCGGCCCAGGGGGTGGCCGCCCGCCTCGGACCAGAAGTCCCCCAGCTCCTCGTCGAGATGCAGCTTTCCGTCCTCGACGAGGGATCCGATGGACGCCCACACCGCCAGGACCTCCGTGAGGCCGGCCACGTCGAAGACGGTGTCGTGCCGCATGGGTTCGTCGGGCCGGTCGGGATCCAGGACACCCGGGGTGCCGATGGCCATGTTTCCGGTGCGGTCACCGACGGCCCAGACGGCGCCGGGGTAGACCTTGTCGTGGACACCATCGCCGATGAGTTGGCGGAGGCTGTCGATGTCGAGGTCGAGGGCCATGGTCTCCCTATCTGTCCTGGACTGTGTGGTCTCCCGTCGCTCAGCGTAGTGAGGCGAGTGCGGAGGTCCCGGCTGCGCCACGGGCGGTCCGGGCGCGCCGCCCCCCGCCGACCGGCTGAGGTCGCGCCGCCAACCGGCGGGTTCTCCGTGCCGGCCGCCGGGAGAAGGCTCCCGCGGGGTACGCATCGACCGGGGCATGCGACGAGTGGAGCGCGGGTGATCCGGGTACTGGTGGTCGACGACGAAGCCTTGATCCGTACGGGTTTCACGCACATCCTCGAGACGGCGGACGACATCGAGGTCGTTGCGGCGGTACCCGGCGGCCAGGCCGTGCGGACCGTGCGGGAGCTGCGGCCCGACGTCGTCCTGCTCGACATCCGGATGCCGGACGTGGACGGGCTCACGATCCTGGCCGACCTCCGCCGTATGCCGCAGGCTCCGGTGGTCGCCATGCTCACCACGTTCGACACCGACGAATACGTGGCGACGGCTCTGCGGTCGGGCGCCGCCGGATTCCTGCTCAAGGACACCGACCCCGAACAGTTTCCGCACCTGGTGCGCACCCTGGCCGAGGGAGGGACCGTGCTGTCGTCCAAGGTCACTCGCCTGGTGGTGGGCGGCTACCTCGACAACAGCGTGCGTGAGCCCGCCGCCGTCCGTCTCACCACTCGGCTCACCGAGCGCGAGCGTGCCGTGCTCGTCCTCATGGCCGAAGGGCTCGCCAATGCAGAGATCGGCGAACGGCTGCACCTGAGCACCGGCACCATCAAAGGCCATGTCACCAGCGTGCTCGGCAAACTGCGGGTGAGCAGTCGTGTCCAGGCGGCGCTGATCGCCGAGCGCGCGGGCCTGCTCGCCCCCTCCCAGGAGGAGGACGCCCGGTGAGCCTCCGACGGCCGCCGACGGTGCTGCTCGACATCGGTCTCGTCGCGTTCGCGGTGGCGGACGGATGGGCTCATATCGATGTCGAGGACCGGCCGACGGCTGCCTGCGCGTTGCTCGGCGGCCTTGCCCTGATGCTGCGTCACCGACTGCCTCTGACGACCTTCGTTCTCACCCTGCCCACCGCCCTGGTCACCGACGCGGTGGTCGCCCCGATGGCCGCGCTGTACACGCTCTCCTCCCTGAACCGCCACCGTTTCCTGCTGGCCGGCTGCGCGCTGCTCTACGCGATCATCGACTTCCTGCCCTGGCCGTGGTCGTCCCTGGACGCCACCGAGTTGTCCCAGACGAACAACGTGTTCCACCTCAGCTACACCCTGGCCACCGCCGCCGCCCCCGTGTTCCTGGGCCAGCTCGTCCAGGCCCGGCGCGAACTGTCGCTGCGGCTCGCCGACATCTCCGAGGCCCGCGAGCAGGAACGGCTGCTGACCGCACAGAGCGTGCTGGCCAAGGAGCGCGCCCAGCTCGCCCGGGAGATGCACGACGTGGTCTCCCACCAGGTCAGTCTCATCGCCGTACAGGCCGGTGCTCTCCAGGTGGGCGGCCGGGACGCCGAGACGAGACAGGCCGCCGCGACGATCCGCCGCCTGAGCGTGCAGACCCTGGAAGAACTGCGGCACATGGTCGGCGTGCTGCGGGCCTCAGGCAGCAGGCCCACGGAGCTCACCCCGCAGCCTTCGCTCGCCGACCTGGAGCACCTGGTCGAGGCCAGCGGCATCGAGGCGAAGCTGGAGACCGACCTGCCCGAGGACCTTCCGCCCACGGTCCAGCGCGCCGTCTACCGCACCGTCCAGGAAGCGCTGACCAACGTCCGCAAACACGCCCCCGGCGCCGCCGCGATCATCCGCATCAGACACCGGGACGGTGCCCTCCGTGCCACCGTCACGAACACCGCCCCCACCCGGCTCGCGTTCGACCTGCCCAGTGCCCACAACGGCCTGATCGGCCTGGCCCAGCGAGCGGAACTGCTCGGCGGCACCGTCACCTCCGGCCCCACGGCCCAAGGGGGCTACGAGCTCCTCCTCGAACTGCCCGTCGAACAAAACCGGTGAGCACCGCTGCCGGGACGACTGCCGGCCGGCCCGGCGGATGCCGGTTCCGGCCGGGCCGGCGAGGCAGACCATCGGCCGGTCGGCCGGGTGGTTTCGGACACCTGGCGGATGGTGCGGCCGGGGGGCTTGCGCCGACTGTGGAGCAGGTGAGGCACGACGTGGTGCCGGCCGTTCCATCCGCTGCCCGGTGCGCCCGCCGGCCGGATAGGCCCGATCCAGCGACCTTCGCCTGGGTCTCACACCGTCCAGAGCCATGCCGGGCCACGAAGGAGGTCGGTCCCATGTCGATCCATCTGACGTTTCTGTGCGCGCCCGGCGGTGACGCCACGCTCGATCCACTCCTCGGCGACGCTCCGCTGAGCGAGCGCGGACTGCGTTTGGCAGGCGCCACGAGAGCAGTGTTCTCCCCCCCGGTGTCGGCCGTACGGGCACCCTCGATCCGTTGCGCGCAGACTGCCGACGCCATCGGCCTGGTCGCGGCGCCCGAGCCCATGCTGCGCGATATCGACGTGGGCAGCTGGCGCGGTCGCACGGTCGGCGAGGTCGCCGCAGCCGACCCCGACGGGTTCTCCGCCTGGCTCACGGATCCGGATGCCGCTCCCCACGAGGGGGAGTCCGTACGCCAGCTGTGCCGCCGCTCGGCGGGCTGGCTGAGCAGCATGGCGCCCGAGACGGGCCACGTGGTGGCCGTCGTCGAAGCAGCGGTGGTCCGGGCCGTGCTCATCCACGCTCTGGCCGTACCGGCGAGAACGTTCTGGCATCTCACCGTGCCGCCCCTGTGCGCGGTCTTCCTCACCCGGCGTGACGGCTACTGGGACGTGCAGTGCGGCCGTGTCTCGCCCCGGGAGTCCCGGCGACGGTTCCTCGCACGCTCTGCGGCGTTCGCGGGCGAGGACGGCGACCGGTCCGCGACGGTCCCCCTGGAGGGCCGGAAATCCCTCCCGGAGACACTCATCACCAACTACGGGTAGGTCCCGCTCGCCCCGGTCACCCGGCCGCCGCCCGCCCCGCTCCCGGTGGCAGCCAGGGTTCGTGCCATCCCGGGTGACCGGCGACGAGCCTGCTCGCTCCCGCCGGTCCCCAGGTCCCCTGCCGGTAGCTCTCGGGGTCGCCTGGCGCCTCCAGCAGCGGCTGGACGATCCGCCAGGTCTCCTCCACCGAGTCCTCCCGGGTGAACAGGCTCGCGTTGCCCTGCATCGCATCACTGAGCAGGCGCTCGTAGGGCTCGGGTGCCTCACCGAGCGCGGCCTCGAAGAGGAGGTCGAGGTCTACCAGCTGCGTGTCCTGCCTGCCCGGCTGCTTGGCCTGGATGCGGAAGTTCACGCCAGGGCTCGGATCGATCCGCAGGATCCACTGGCCGGGCTCGGGCGCGAACCGCTCCGCGAACGCGAGTCGCGGCGGGCGCTTGAACACGATCCGGATCTCGGTCACCCGCTCGGGGAGCGACTTGCCGGCGCGGATGAAGAACGGCACCCCGGACCAGCGCCAGTTCTCGATCTCCAGCCGCAGCCCGACGAACGTCTCGGTGCGCGAGTGCGGACGCACGCCGGGGACCTGAAGGTACCCCTCGTACTGCCCGCGGACGTAGTGGGCCGGGTCGGCGTCGGGGATCGCCCGGAACACATCGACCCGGCGGTCCCGGAGCGCGTCCGCGTCGGCGGCCGACGGCGGCTCGGACGCCACCAGGGCGAGCAGCTGCAGCAGATGGTTCTGCACGACGTCGCGGAGCGCGCCGACCGGGTCGTAGAAGTGACCGCGGTCCTCGACCCCGAAGTCCTCGGCCATGGTGATCTGCACGCAGGAGATGTGGTCGCGGTTCCACACCGGCTCGAACACGGAGTTGGCGAACCGCAGGAACTGGATGTCCATCGCCGGCTCCTTGCCGAGGAAGTGGTCGATCCTCAGCAACTGGTCCTCGTCGAGGAGCTGACGCAGCTCGGCGTTGAGGGCGCGCGCCGACGCGAGGTCGTGCCCGAACGGTTTCTCCACGACGACCCGGGCGCCCTTGGTCAGCCCGACGCCCGCCAGCCCCTCGACCACCCGGGCGAACAGTGACGGCGGGATCTCCAGGTAGAAGACGGGGTGCCGCTTGTCCTCGACCGCCCGGGCGAGGCGATGGTACGTCTCCGGGTCGGCGTAATCGCCCTGTACATAGCCGAGTCGGGCGGCGAGCCGGGCCATGACGCTCTCGTCCAGTGGCTCGCCCGCCGCCTCGACGGCCGCGCGGGCGTGGTCGCGCAGCGCGTCGTCGGACCATCCGTCGCGCGCCACTCCGATGACCGGGCAGGTCAGCAGCTTGCGCCGTTCGAGCCGGTAGAGCGAGCGGAACGTCATCTTGCGAGCGAGGTCGCCACTGATCCCGAAAATGACCAGCACGTCGGCGGGAACGTTCGACGAGTTCGAAGCCACCTCATCCTCCTTACGGGGCCGGCACGGCAAAGGGGCCGGGTGTCATGGTTCTGCCGGCGGCCGGTCGCCGACGTCGGCGGGGCTCCGGCCGGCCGCCGCCGCGTCCGCGAGGACGAGCGACGCCGCCGCCTCGACCCGGCCGGCGGGAATCGACCGGTCTCCCGCGACGAGCCTGGAGAGCGGTTCGCGTTTGTCCGCTCCGGTGATGAGCCAGAGCACCTGCTGGGCGCGCGCCAGCGCGGGATAGGTGAGTGTCATGCGCTGGTGGCCCATGTAGGGCGCCGTGAGGGCCACCGGCCGGTCCGAGACGTCGAGCACCGGGTCCTGTGGCACCAGCGAGGCGGTGTGCCCGTCCGGACCGAGGCCCAGGTGGACGAGGTCGAACCGCTCGGGCAGCGACCGCCCGTAGGCGGCGGCCGCCGCGTCGAGGTCGGGGTCGTTCACGGGCATCGCGAAGACCTCGGCCGGAGCCGCACCGAGGCTCTCCCGCAGGTGGGTGAGGTTGCGGTCCGGGTCGCCGGCGGGCGCGACCCGCTCGTCGACCTGGAACACGGCCACGTGCTCCCAGGGGACGTCCTCGTGTGCGAGCCGCGCGAACATCGCCCAGGGGGTGTGCCCGCCGCTGACGGCGAACGTGAAACGGCCGTGGGTCTGCACGCGGGCCCGGGCCAGCCGTGCCACGAACGCCGCCGCGGTGCCGGCGACCGCGTCGGGGTCGGCGACGACCTCCAGTTCGTGATGCACGGCGCTCAGCCCTTCTTCTCGGCGTGCCCGCCGAACTCGGAGCGCATCGCCGAGAGGATCTTGTCGGTGAACTCCCCGGCCTGCCTGGACTCGAAGCGCTCGTAGAGCGAGGTGGTGATGACCGGTACCGGGACGCCCTCGTCCACCGCGGCGAGGACGGTCCAGCGGCCTTCCCCGGAGTCGGAGACCCGCCCGGCGAAGGCGTCGAGGGAGGGCGACCTGGCGAAGGCGTCGGCGATCAGGTCGACCAGCCACGAGCCGACGACCGAGCCGCGCCGCCAGACCTCGGCCACCTCGCCGACGTCGATGTCGTACTGGTAGGCCCACGGATCGCGCAGCGGTGTCGTCTCCGCGTCGACCTCCTGCCGGCCCTGGCCGGCGTCCGCGTGCCTGATGACGGCGAGTCCCTCGGCGATCGCGGCCATCATCCCGTACTCGACTCCGTTGTGGACCATCTTCACGAAGTGCCCGGCGCCGTTGGGCCCGCAGTGCAGGTACCCGGACGGGGCGGTGCCGTCGGTCCGGGTCCGGCTCGGTGTCGGCTCGGCGCTGCCCTCGCCGGGGGCGATCGTCCTGAAGATCGGGTCGAGATGGGCCACGACCTCGTCCTCGCCGCCGATCATCAGGCAGTAGCCGCGGTCCAGCCCCCAGACGCCACCGCTGGTCCCGCAGTCGACGTAGTGCAGCGACTTGTCGGCAAGCCGCCCGGCGCGTGTGATGTCGTCGCGGTAGTAGGAGTTGCCGCCGTCGATGAGGATGTCGCCGGGTTCCAGCAACGGTTCGAGCTGGTCGAGGATGGGGTCGACGATCGCGGCCGGAAGCATGAGCCACAGGGCCCGTGGCTTGTCCAGTTTCGCAACGAGATCCTGGAGTGAGTCCGCGCCCGTCGCCCCCTCGCCGGCCAGTTCGGCGACAGCGGACGCCTTGACGTCGGACACCACGCAGTGGTGGCCGTCGCGCATCAGCCGTCGCACCAGGTTCGCCCCCATCCGGCCGAGCCCGATCATCCCGAGCTGCATGGGCTTGTCTGTCGCCATCTGGTGCCTCCTGGTCCTTGAGCGTGCGGTAGTACTCAGCGCGTTCATGGGCGAGTCGTGGCCGAGTCCGGGCTCGGTCACGCTCGCCCATGTCGGGCGCGGCAGACTAGGGCTGGGCTTTCCCTGCCGGGGCGAAGAGCGCCGCGCCGACGATTCCCGCGTCGTTCAGCAGCTGCGCCGGCACGATCTCGGTCCTCAGCTCGATGTGCGGCAGGAACTTGTCCGCCTTCTTGCTGACGCCGCCGCCGATGACGATCAGGTCGGGCCACAGCAGCCGCTGGACGAGTTCGAGATACGTCTGCAGACGGTGCGCCCATTTCCCCCAGGACAGGTCGTCGTGCTCACGCACCGATTCCGCGGCCCAGTCCTCGGCATCCCCGTGGTGCAGCGGCAGGTGCCCCAGCTCGCTGTTGGGCACCAGGAGCCCGTCGGAGAAGACGGCGCTGCCGATACCGGTGCCGAGCGTCACCATCACGACGACGCCCTTGCGTCCCTTGCCGGCGCCGAAGCGCATCTCGGCGATCCCGGCCGCGTCGGCGTCGTTGACCACCCGCACGTCGCGGCCGGTCGCCTGTGCGAAGAGCTGGGCCGCGTCCGTATCCATCCAGGCCGGATCGATATTGGCCGTCGTCTGGACCTTGCCGCCCCGGATGACGGCCGGGAGCGTCAGCCCGACCGGTCCTGGGACGCCGATCCGAGAGAGCACCTGCACGACCACGTCCGCGACCGCTCCCGGAGTCGCCGGCTGCGGGGTCGGGATCCGGACCCGCTCACCGGTGAGTCCGCCGAACTCGAGGTCGACCGGCGCTCCCTTGATACCGGTCCCGCCGATGTCGACCCCCAGCACATGGGCCGCCTTGTCCAGACTTTCCTGCACCACTGCCCGCTCCCCTCAGGGGCCGGCCCAAGATGTGTTGTGTGAATTTTGAACAGCCAGACCCTATAAGAGTTTCACCATACAATCCTTAAGAATAACGCATATTAATTACAGTCGCCACATCACCTTTATCGGGTTATATCAAAACCCAATGGGTATACAAAAGAATTGCATGCCCAAAGGGTATTGACCTTCCCTTCTGTTCGAGAGGCACACGGCTACGCCCGGAGTTCACGGAGGTGCGATGCCAACCCGCCCGATCCGCCTGTTCCTTGCCGATGTCGACGGTACGTTGGTCACGAACGACAAGGTCCTCACCGACCGCGCAGTCGAGGCGGTCCACAAGCTCCACGACGCCGGCGTCGTGTTCGCGGTGACCAGCGGGAGACCGCCCCGCGGCATGGCCATGATCATCGAGCCCCTGGCGCTGAGCACCGAACTGGCCGCCTTCAACGGTGGTCTCATCGTCAACCCGGACATGACCGTTGTCGAGCAGCAGGTCATCCCCACGGAGGTGGTGGCCCCGGTCGTCGCGCTGATGGAGTCGTTCGGCCTCGGCGTCTGGATCTACCGGGGCGCCGACTGGTACGTCCGCGACCTGAAGGGGCCGCACGTGGATCGCGAGAGCTGGACGGTGCAGTTCGCGCCCACGCTCGTCGCCGGCTTCGAGGGGCTGGAGCAGGGCACCGCCAAGATCGTCGGGGTCAGCGACGACCACGAGGCCGTCGAGGCGGCCGCGGTCGCGGCTCGCGCGCGGTTCGGCGACCATGTCTCGGCCGCCCGCTCGCAGCCCTACTACCTCGATGTGACCCATCCGCAGGCCAACAAGGGCGGTGTCGTCGCATACTGGTCCGCCAAGCTTCGGATTCCCTCCGAACAGATCGCTACGATCGGCGACATGCCCAACGACGTACTGATGTTCGCCCACTCGGGACTGTCCATCGCGATGGGCAACGCCGGTCACGAGGTCCAGCGCGCGGCGAGGCGGGTCACGACCAGCAACGAGGACGAGGGCTTCGCCAACGCTGTCGAGCAGTTCGTCCTGTGACCCGTGGTCCAGGCCCGAGAGGAGGAACGACCGTGAGCGTCGAGCATGAGAAGCAGCGTGCCGCCGAGGCCGCGGCCGAGCTCGTGGAGGACGGCATGACCGTCGGCCTCGGCACCGGCTCCACCGTCGCCCACCTCCTGCCCGCACTGGCCCGCCGCGGTCTGTCACTGCGGTGTGTCGCCACGTCACCGCGGACCGAGGAGGCGGCCCTGACGCTCGGTCTGCGGGTCGAACCGTTCGGCAGCATCGACCGCTTCGACATCGCGATCGACGGTGCGGACCAGATCGCACCGGACGGCTGGCTCGTCAAGGGCGGCGGGGCCGCGCACACCAGGGAGAAGATCGTCGCCGCGGCCGCCGACCGCTTCGTCGTGATCGCCGACTCGAGCAAACGAGTGACGGCACTGCACCCGCCGGTCCCGCTCGAGTTGCTCGAGTTCGGGCTGGCCGCGACCATGCGGCTGCTCCACCCGGTCTCCCTGCGTGACGTACCACGCAGCCCCGACGGCGGCGTCATCGCGGACTACCACGGTGCCGTCGACGACCTCGCGGGCCTGGCGGCACTGCTCGGCGCCACCCCCGGTGTCGTCGAACACGGCCTGTTCCCACCGGCGATGGTCGCCGACGTGTTCGTGGCCCACGGCGACTCGGTCCAGCACGACCATCACGTCGAGCCCCGAACCTGAGAGGGCCGGACGGATCCGACTCCGCCCCCCGGGCCGCCTGCGTGATCCACGGCGGTCCTTGTCCGAATGAGCGGTCCTTGTCCGGATGAGTCGTCAGGCCCTACGCCGTCTCCGTCGGTTCCCCTCGCCCTTCCCAAGACCTGGCGAGACCCACCAGGGCCAGCCCGGCCGCGCCCAGCGCGACCAGCATGATGACCGCCATCGGCCGGGAGCTGTCCTCCCCGAACACGCCCACCAACGGGGAGGCCAGGGCGCCGAAGAGGAACTGCAGGCCACCGAGGAGCGCGGAGGCCGCGCCCGGAGCCGTACGACCCACCGCCTGGCCGATACTCATGGCGCTGGGGAAGACCAGGCCTATGCCGCCGGCGGTCAGGAACAGGGTGATCCAGGTTCCCGCGAGGGTCTCCCCCGCGGTCACCACCAGCAGGACCTGCGCCAGCGCGCCCAGCAGGGCGATGCCGACTCCGGCCGAGAGCATGGAGTTGAGCCGCACGCCACGCCCGGCCAGGCGTGCGAAGGACGCCCCGCCGGCCAGCATGGCGACGGCGTTGGTGGCGAAGATGAGGGAGTACGTCGTCGAGGAGACCCCGTGGAGGTTCTCGAAGACGAAGCTCGAACCGCTGATGTAGGCGAACAGCGCGGCCGAGACGAGGGCGACGACCAGGACGTATCCCATGAACGTCCGGTCGGCGAGCAGCGCGCCCATGGCCCGGAAGGTGCCGGCGAGTCCGCCGCCGTGCCGCCGCTCGGGCGGCAGCGACTCGGGGACCGCCCGCACAACGGCGAGCAGGAGCAGCACGCCGAGCACGGCCAGTACGCCGAACACCGTCCGCCAGGTGGACACGGAGAGCACGGCCCCGCCGAGCACCGGTGCGGCGACCGGGGCCACGCCGACCACCTGGGACAACACCGCGAAGTAGCTGGGAAGTTCGGGGCCGTGGAAGCGGTCGGTGAGGACGGCCCGGGCCAGCACCATGCCCGCCGCACCGGCCACGCCCTGCAGAAAGCGGGCGCCGGTCAGCACGGCGATGTTCGGGGCGGCGGCGCAGGCGAGGGAGAGGAGGACGAAGCCGGCCGCCCCTGCGATGAGCAGTCGGCGCCGGCCGAGTCCGTCGCTGAGCGGGCCGATGACCAGCTGGCCGACGACGAGCCCGGCCAGGAAGGCGGTCATCGTCAGCTGCACGGCCGAACCGCTCGCCCCGAACGCCTCTCCCAGTGCGGGAAACCCGGGAACGTACATGTCGGTCGCGAGCGGCGCGACGGCGGTCAGGGCGCCGAGCACGGCTATGAGAGCGGTGGCCGTACGACCCGAAGGCGCAGGTCCGGCGGTGTGGGGGACGGCGTCGGCGCGGTTGCGCGAGGATGACGGAGCTACCATGAAATTAAAAGTAACTGATAGTTCACTAGCTAACAAATAGGGATGACGAGCCGCATGCCCACCCCCTCCTCCGCCCCGTCCGCCGCCGATGTCGGCGCCCAGTGGGCCGCCCACAACCCCGACCTGGACACCTCCCCCATGGAGCTGGTCGGTCTGCTGAAGCACGCCAACGGTGTGCTCAGCCGCGCCGTCGAACCCCTCTACGCAGGCGCCGCTCTCACCGCGCCGGAGGTCGACATGCTGATCCCGCTCCGGCACGCGACCGAGCCGTTCATCGCCCGGAGCCTCGCCGAGCGGCTGGGACTGTCCCGGGCGGGCGTCAGCAAGACCCTCGGCAAGCTGGAGAAGCGCGGCTTCATCACCCGTACCCCCAACCCCGCCGACCGGCGCGCCGCCCTGGTCACCGTCACCGAGGCCGGTGCCAAGGCGGTGGACGACCTCTTTCCCCGGCAACTCTCCATCGAGTTCGACCTGTTGGCCGGTCTGGGCGAGGACCGCGCACGGGTGACCGAGGCACTGCACCGGCTGGTCGAGGTCATGGAGGCGCGCGCGGGACACGGCTGAGGGCCGGACCAGGACGAGGTCACGCTCGCGGCGCACGCGGGCGTGGCTGTCGCGCACGTCGACGACCGTCAGCGGAACTCCGCGGTCGGCGGCGGCCTCGCCCGGCCCGCCGACGCTCCATGGCCGGCGTCAGGCCGACCGGGCCCGCGCCGACCACCAGTACCGATGTCGACTCGCCCATCACACGGCCTCCCGCGCCACGACCCGGCAGGAGACCGCGAAGTCGGCCACCCGGCGCTCGTAGCGCGGCCACACCTCCGCGGCGGCGATCACGCGAACCTCACCTTGTTCTGCTGGGTGCCGAGGTCGAGGGACCCGTCCCGGGTGCGGATGGAGAGTTCGAGGACGTCACCGTCGTGCAGGTATTTCCCGTTCTTCGCCTGGGAGTTGAAGAAGGCCTTCCACTTCGTCGCCGGGGGCAGGAACGCGGCGAGCAGCTCCACCGGTTCGGGCGGGGCCTTGAGGGCCGTGCCGCCGGGGGTGCCGGTGAGGATCACGCCGCCGGTGGCCAGGGCCTGGAAGCGGGAGAGTTCCTACGGCGATGGGGGTCCCCCCGCTCGAACGAAGCCGAGAGTGGGGGAGGTCGCGACGGCGGCCCACCACCGGTCGGCGGTGCGGAGGACGGAGACGGTCATGAGGTTGCCACTTTCAGCAGGCCGCGCAGGCGTTCGAGGTCGAATTCGTTGTCGTGGGCGCGGAGGGCGGTGATGATCGAGCGGAGTTCGGCGAGCGACTCGCGGCCGGGGGCGATGCCCAGGAAGTCCTTGATGGCCGGCGGCCCGCACTGGGCCAGGCCGGAGGCGGTCATGGGCGCCCAGCCGGGCTCCGGCGTGGCGTCGAACATGTCGCTGTCGGTGAGGTGCTCGACGAGGACGCCGTCGGGGTCGCGCCAGTAGTCGAAGATCTGGCTGCCCTGGATGTGCCGGCCAATGCCCCAGGAGCGGTGGTAGCCCCGGTCGAGCAGGTGCTGTCCGCCGGCGGCGAGCGCGTCGAGGTCGGTCACCTCGTACGCCGAGTGCACATAGCGGTCGGAGGGGCCCAGGGTGAGGGCCAGGGTGTGGTGGTCGGTCGGGGTCGGGCCGCGGTCGCAGCGGATGAAGCTCATGGTGGGGCCGCGTCCGCGCTGTCCCTCGTAGAAGAGGAAGTCGCTGACGATCAGGCCGAGATGCTCCAGGTACCAGTCGAGTGTGCGCAGGTAGCTGGTCGTCTGGAGGACGACATGGCCCAGGCGCCGGACGCCGGCCGGTTCCCGGGGCGGGCGCTGGGTGCCGTTGATGCGGTCCGGGTCCCCGCCGAGGTTGAGCCGGTGTGGCTGCTGCGGCAGCAGGGCGGGCAGTTCGTCGGGGTCGGCGACGACGCGGACGCGCAGTCCGCCGGGGTCGGCCAGGCCGACCGTCGTGCCGCCCAGGGATGGCGGCAGCGGCCGCACCCGGGCGCCCGTGGCGTCGGCCAGGCGCAGCAGGTCCCGGGGGGCGGCGGCGCGGAAGGCCGGGCCGAGGAACCGGGAGCGCCGGCCCTTGCGGACGATCACACAGGGGGCGCCCGCCTGTGTCCCGCGCAGATGCAGCTCACGGGTGTCCTTGTACGACGTGCCGAAGCCGAACGCCCGGGCGAAGGCCTCGGCCCGGCCCAGGTCCGGCTTGGCGAACTCCAGCCATGCGATGTCATGGACCTTGATCAGCGGATTCCCCGCACAACGACCTGCACTCGGATCAGGGCGCACGCCCGGGAGCGCATCCGGGGCGGGCCAGCGAGGAGGACCTCTTCCGGATCGCGGTCGAGGAGGCGCTGGAGTGGTGGGGCTCGGTGATGGACCGGCTCGCGGCGGACGTCGAGGATCCCGCGGTCGCCTATGCGCAGAGCTTCCGCATGGCAGGCCGACTGCACCGGCGGCACCCGGAGCTGAGCCGGATCCTGCTGCACCACGGGCTCGAACTCGTGCAGTCGGAGCGGGGGTTGGCACCCCGTGCGGCCCATGACATTCGCGCCGCGATGGTCACGGGCCGCTTCCAGGTGGAGGACCTGGACCTCGCGCTGGCGGTGACGGCCGGTGCCGTGCCGGCCCTCGGCGCGCTGCTGCACGCCCAGCCCGACCGGGACGACGCGACCTCCGCCGACCTGGTGGTGCGCGGTCTAATGCGGCAGTTCGGCATCCCCGCGGACGAGGCGGCCCGGATCTGCTCGCTCGAACTGCCGGATCTCGACGTCGTCGACACGATCATCGGATGAGCGCCGCTCACTCTTCCCCGCCGGTGCTGCTGTAGGGGCTGCTCCAATTAGAGTGGATGCTTCAGCTACGGCCCGCCCCGGCGGCCGCCATGATCTCCGGAGGGCGCAGAGATGACCGTGCCGCAGACGACGCGCAGGAAGCGTGCGAACGGGGTGGAGTCGCGCCAGCGCATCCTCGACGCCACCGTCGAGATCGCCGGCGAGCGCGGCTACGACGGCACCTCGATCGCGGCCGTCAGCGCCAAGTGCGGGCTGCCCGCCAGCTCGATCTACTGGCACTTCAAGGACAAGGACGACCTGATCGCCGCCGTCATCGAGCGCAGCTTCGAGACCTGGCTGACGGCCGTCGAACTGCCCGGGGACGACGTGGGCACCCCGTTGGAACGGGTCACCCTGATGGCCGCGAACGTGGCCAGGTCGCTGGTCGCCGCGCCGGACTTCCTGCGCCTCGGCCTGATGCTGGCGCTGGAACGCCGCCCCACCGAGCCCCGCGGCCGTACCGTCTTCCTCCAGGTCCGCGCGCTCTCCGAGCGGCGGATCGCCGAGGTGATCGCCTCCCTCTTCCCGACCCTGGGCGAGGCCGACGTGGACACCCTGACCACCTACGCCGTGGCCGGCGCCGACGGCCTGTTCGTGCACCGGGAGGTCAACGGCGACTCCGTCGACCTGGTCTCCCTGTTCGAGCTGCACGCCCGGCTCATCTACGACGCCGCCGCCAGGATGGCGGCTTCCTGACCTACGGCCTCAGACCGCACCGGCCTCGCTCTCCCGGGCCGCGGCGGCCAGCACGGTCGACAGCAGACCGGGAAAGCGCTGTTCCATCTCGTCGGTGCGCAGCGTGTTCATCTTCGCCGTGCCGACGTAGTACTGCCGGATCACACCGGCCTCGCGGAGCACGGTGAAGTGGTGCGTCAGCGTGGAGAGCGACACCGGCGCGTCGAACGTCCCGCAGCTCAGATCCTCGCCCGCACCGGCCAGCTGCGACACGACCAGCCGGCGTACCGGGTCCACCAGCGCCTCCAGCACCTGCTGGAGCGAGACCTCGGACAGGTCGGGGTGCTCCACCGTGCGTGCGGTGGTGCGGGGGCGGGCCACGGTCACTCCTCGGGGCGGCTTCGGAACGGACATGTCATAGTACGACCGCCATCGAAAACGCGACCGGCCCGAAGGCCGGCGCCCCGCCGGGACCGTCCGCGCGCGCTCAGCCGGCCGCGGGCCGCCTGTCCGGCAGGGGGTCAAGCAGGCGGTGGGGCTTCTGCAGGCTCACGGCGACCGGATCCGTGCGCGCCCCCTCCCCCGGTGTGCCCAGCGGGACCAGCATGACGTCCTGGGGTTCCGGAACCACTCGTCGTTGGTGTAGGCGTGGCCGCCTATGCCCCAGCCGCCGGGAACCGCCTCGGTCAGGGGCGACCCAGGTGCGCTCGGCGAGGGAGGGGTCCCCCGCGGCCGAGGCGACCAGTTCGGAGAGCTCCTTGACCAGGCCGAGCTGCTGCTCGCGGTCGAGTGCGCCGGCGTTGGTGGTGACGTTGACGCGCACGTGGTCGGTGCCGCCGCCCGCGGTGGAGAAGCCGTCCGCGTCCAGCTCGTGGACGAACGCGGCCGTGTTGTCCGACGGGATCTCGATGGATCCCGTGACGCGCGTAGTCCGTTCGCGCGGGTGCGTAGAAGCGGCCCGTGCGGTGCCGTCAGAGGTTGATCATGTGTCCGGCGAGGCCGTGCAGGGCGTCCTGGACCGCCTCGCTCAGGGTCGGATGGGCGTGGACGTTCCTCGCGAGTTCGTTGACCGTGAGGTCCCACTTCTGGGCCAGCGTCAGCTCGGGCAACAGCTCGGTCACGTCCGGGCCGATCATGTGGGCGCCGAGCAGTTCGCCGTACCGGGTGTCACTGACCAGTTTCACGAAGCCGACCGTGTCGCCGAAGCCGTGCGCCTTGGCGTTGGCCGTGAAGGGGAACTTCGCCACGCGCACATCGAAGCCCCCGGCGCGGGCCTCGGCCTCGGTCCAGCCGAAGCTGGCGATCTGGGGCTGGCAGAACGTCGCGCGCGGGATCATGCGGTAGTCCAGCTCCATGGTCTCCGCGCCGGCGATGCTCTCGGCGGCGACGATGCCCATCGCCTCCGCGGTGTGCGCCAGCATCAGCTTCGCCGTGACGTCACCGATGGCGTAGATGTGCGGCTGACTGGTGCGGCAGTACCCGTCGATGTCGATGGCACCGCGCGCGGTGAGCCGTACCCCGGTGCTGCTCAGGCCGTAGCCGGCGGTGCGCGGCTGGAAGCCGGTGGCCTGGAGCACCTTCTCCGCTTCGAGGACCTGCTCCGTGTCGCCCTTGCGGACGGTCACCCAGACCCGGTCCTCCATCTCCTCGATGGACTGCACGGCCGTCGAGGCAAGGACCTTGATGCCCTGCCGTTTGAAGCGCCGGGTGAGCTCGGCCGAGACCTCCTCGTCCTCCAGCGGTGCGATCCGGTCGAGGAACTCGACCAGCGTGACGTCGACGCCGTACGACCGCAGCAGATACGCGAACTCGACACCGATGGCCCCGGCGCCCGCGATGACCAGGCTCGACGGAAGGCTGTCGGAGAGGATCTGCTCCTCGTAGGTGACGACGCGCCGGCCCAGCGTCGTGCCGGGCAGCAGTTTCACGGTCGAGCCGGTCGCGATGACGCAGGAGCGGAAGGAGAGTGTCGTCTCGCCGTCCTGCATCCGCACCTGCAGGGTGTGCGGGTCGAGGAAGGTGCCCTGCCCGTCGAACTGCTCGATCTTGTTCTTGCGCATGAGGTAGCCGACGCCCTTCACTCGTCCGTCGGCCACCACGCGGCTGCGTTCGTAGGCGGCGCGGTAGTCCAGGCTCACCTCCCCGCCGATCTTCACTCCGAACTTCTCCGCGTCGTGCTGGATCAGCTGGGCGACCTCGGCGTTGCGCAGCAGCGCCTTCGCGGGGATACAGCCGATGTTCAGGCAGACGCCGCCCCAGAAGCGCCCCTCCACGACGGCGGTGCGCAGGCCCAGTTGGGCGGCGCGGATCGCGGCCACATAGCCGCCCGGCCCGGCTCCCAGGACGACGACGTCGAAGTCGGTCTGCATGGCTCCACCTCACCGTTGTGTCGAGTCGCTCTCCAGCGTCCACCGTCGCACGGTCAGACGCTCGGGTGGAGGAGATCCAGCGGACCGGACAGCGCGGCGCGCACCCGGCGGGCCGCGTCGTCGACGAGTACCTCGGGCTCACCGCTCTCGATCGCGTCCATGGTCTGCGCGGCCACCTCGGCCGCCTCGGTCTTCGGCGCGTCGACCCCCACGGTGGCATCGGTCTCCACACAGCCGACGTGCACGCCGACGACCAACGTCCCCTGCTCCCGCAGGCGACCCGCAGCGCGTTGGTCAGCGACCACTGCGCCGACTTCGACGCCGCGTAGCTGGGCCACCTGCTGTTGGCCCGCCACGAGGCCACGGACAGCATGTTCACCAGGGCTCCGCCACCGTGGGCGGCGAGCACCGGCGCGAAGGCCCGCGAGACGGCCCAGGTGCCCAGGTAGTTCACCTCCAGCTCGCGCCGCGCGCCGTCCATGGAGCCCTCCAGCAGGCTCGGCCCGGCCTGTGCGCCAGCACTTCATCACCGTCGACGACCTCTACGCGGCTGTCACCCGTTTCCCCGCCGGTCGGCGGGCGTGGGGGCGGGCCGCCAAGACGGCGACGTCACCCTCGGCGAGCCGCTGGTGGTGGTTGGGGGGCGGCCTCGCATCCGCCGAGGATCTTCTGAGGTTCCGTCGACGGGGAAGCAGTCCTATGGGCTGTGGCGCCGGTGCGAGCCGGCTGTGCGGCGCTGCCCGCGCAACGTCTCCAGGAGGCGGAGCCAGATCTCACTCGCGGTGGGGTAGCTCGGCACGACGTGCCAGAGGGTAGGCACGGGGATGCGGGCCACGATGGCCGTGGTTGCCGAATGCACGAGTTCGGCAATGCCCGCGCCGACGAACGTAGCCCCCACCACGACGTCTTCACTGCGGTCGACGACGAGCTTGGCCCGTCCGCGGTAGTCCGAGCGCATGACGTACGTGCCCGCCAGCGCGGCGAGGTCGTACTCGACGGTCTCCACGTCAAGGCCCGCCTCGCGCGCCTGCTGCTCGGTGGCACCGGCGCTGCCGACCTCCGGCGTGGTGAAGACGACCTGCGGTGCCCCGACGTGTCCGGCCGCGGCGGACGGCAGGTCGCCGCGGCCAACGGCGCGGGCCGCGATGGTGTCCCCGGCGATCCGCGCCTGGTACTTGCCCATGTGCGTGAGGAGCATGCGACCGCACACATCCCCGATGGCATAGAGCCAGCTGCCGTCCGCCGCTCGTACGCACTGCTGGTCGTCGACGTCGAGGAAGCCGCCCGGGAGCAGCCCGACGGTTTCCAGGCCGATGTCGTCGGTGTTCGGGGTGCGCCCGGCGGCGACGACGAGCTCGTCCACCACGATGACCGTCGCGTCGTCCAGCGCCACGCTCAGCTCACCGCCGTGCACTCGCCCCTCGCCCGTGTCACGGGTGTCCGACCGCTTCACCTGGGACAGGCTCTGCCCGGGGCACAGGCGGACCCCCGAGCCCCGCAGTTCCTCGGCCACGAGCGCCCCCGCGAACGGCTCGCTGCGGGCCAGCAGCCGCTCGCCGCGATGGACGACCGTGACCTCGGCCCCCAGGCCGTGCAGCCAGGTGGCTGCCTCGCAGGCCACCACACCACCACCGAGGATGACCACCCGGCGCGGTACCTCACTCATCGTGGTCACATCGCGAGAGGTCCACGGAAGCGCGGCGCGCAGCCCCGGCACATCCGGTACGGCCGGGCAGGAACCAGTGTCGAGGACCACCGCGTGCCGGGCGGTCAGCGTCCTGGTCGAACCGTCGGGCCGGCTCACCGCGACCACGCGCTCACCGGCCAGTCGTCCATAGCCGCGCACCACGTCGATGCCGGTGTTCAGGGCCCATGTCACCTGGGACGTGTCGTCCAGTCCGTTGATCACGCGGTCTCGCCGGGCGAACACCCCGGCCGGATCCAGCCGTGCCGACACGCCGGACAGATGGGCAGCGGCGTCGACCACCTCGACCGGCCGGAGCAGGGCCTTGCTGGGCATGCACGCCCAGTACGAGCACTCGCCGCCGACCAGGCGGTCCTCCACGAGCACCGAGGACAGCCCGGAGAACTGGCTCGCGTACTGTGCGGCGTTCTCGCCCGCCGCGGCACCGCCGAGGACGATCACGTCCCACTCCGACCGATCCGGATCCACCGCTGCTGTCATGGGAACCCTCCGTTCGTCCTCCGGCCGAGAAGGCCCGCCCGCCGGGCGGGCAGGTGTCAGAGATCCAGGACGACGTCCCGAGCGGGTCTGCTGCAGCAGATGAGGATGTTGCCCTCGCCCGGCGGCTCGACCGGGTCCGGGGAGTAGTCCACGGCCCCGGACATCATGGCAAGCTCACAGGTGTGGCACACGCCGGTACGGCACGACCACTGGACCGGGACATCGCATGCTTCCGCGAGTTCCAGCAGGGAGTTCTGGTCGTCGTGCCACGCGACGGTCAGTCCACTGCGGGCGAAGGAGACGGCGGGACCGGTGCCCGGGGCGCCTTCCGGCCGGTGCGGCGCCCTCACCGCCGGCGTGCCTTTGATCCCCGGAGTGAGGGAGGGGCCGCCGCTGAAGTTCTCGGTGTGCACGCAGGTCGGCCGCAGGCCGGCCTCGACCAGCGCGTCGGTCATGCTGTCCATGAAGGCCGCCGGCCCGCAGACATAGGCGTCGGCATCAGTGGGCAGGCCCAGTCGGAGGATCCGCTCGCTGGAGATGCGGCCTGCTTCCGAGTAGTCCTTGCCGCGCTCGTCGGCGGGGTCGGGCCTGCTGTAGTAGACGACAGACCGTGCGTTGGCCAGGAGTGCCGTCAGGTCACGCACCTCCTGGGCGAAGGGATGCTCACGGCCGTTGCGGGCGGCGTGCAGCCACCACACCTGTCTGCCGGAGGGGGCGTCCGCCAGTGAGTGCAGCATGGCCAGCACGGGAGTCGCCCCGATGCCGGCGGACACCAGCACGACCGGCCTGTCGCCACGGGGCAGGTAGAAGGTGCCGCGCGGCGCGGCGAACTCGAGGCTGTCCCCGGCCCGGACGTGCGCGCGTACGTAGGTGCTCGCCAGGCCGTGCGGTTCCACCTTCACGCTGATCCGGTACGTATCCGTGCCGGGCCGGCCCGACAGCGAGTAGCTGCGGATCAGAGACGTCCCGTCTTCGGCCGCACGCATCTTCACGGTCAGGAACTGTCCCGGCAGCGCGGCGGGCAGGGCGGAGCCGTCAGCCGCGGCCAGACTCAGGGAGATCACGTTCTCGCTCTCAGGGTGGACGTCCGTGACCGTCAGCGGACGAAAGCCGCGCCATGCCGGGGGCGGGACGCCGGCCGCGACGGTGAGGCCGGCGCTGCCGGACGACACGTCCGCGCCCTTGCCGGCCTGTTCCAGCAGGTCGCGCATCGAGCCTTGCCAGCCCTGGCTGAGCGCCGGTATGCGCAGGGCACGCCGCACCTGGTCGGGAGTGTGACCGGAGAGGTAGAGGACGGAGTCGATCTCTTCGACGGTCATGGCCTCCGGGCCGGTGGAGACCTTGACGATCTGCTGCCCGGCCTCCACCTCGCCCTCTTCGATGACACGCAGGTAGAAGCCGGGCCGGTGGTGGGCTACCAGCAGCGCCGCCATGCGCGGTTCCGCCAGGCGCATGCCGACCCGGTAGCAGGTCACCCGCGGCTGCGAGACCTCCAGAAGGGCTCCGCCGACCCGGTACCGGTCGCCGATGCACACTTCGTCGTCGAGGAGCCCGTCGACCGTGAAGTTCTCCCCGAAGCTGCCCGGTGTCAGGTCGTCCCGGCCCAGTTCCTCGGACCAGAAGCGGTAGGAGTCGAGTTGATAGACCAGCACGGCCCGCATTTCCCCGCCGTGTCCGCCCAGGTCGCCCTGACCGTCTCCGTCGATGTTCAGCCGCCTCACCATCCGCGGCCCGGACACGGGCTGCTTGTGCACCCCCGTGTACACGGTCCTGCCGTGCCAGGAGACGTCCTTCGGCATCCCCACGTTGACCGAGATCAAGGTGGCCATCACTCGTCGTCCTCCTCGTCCACCCTCAGCCGGTCACACGGCCGAGGAATCCGTGGATGTAACCGCTTACGGCGTCCAGGTGCGTTTCCAGGGCAAAATGACCGGCTGGGAGCAGATGGACTTCAGCATCGGGCAGATCCTGCGAGAAGGCCGGGCACCGTCCGGCCCGAAGATCTCGTCGCGCTCACCCCGGACGGTCAGCAGCGGCACCTGACTGGCGCGAAAGTGCTCATGGAGCTGCGGGTAACCCTGGATGTTCGTCGGGTAGTCCCGGAAGAGCGCCGGCTGCACCTGGTCGTTGCCCGGCCTGTTCAGCAGGGTCTGGTCGTGCAGCCAGTTGTCCGGGCTGACCAGGCTCGGGTCCTCGGCCCAGTTCTCGTACCGCCAGCACGTGGTCTCGGCGCTGAACTTCGCCCGCGCGCCGGGCTCGGTGTCGGGACCGGGTGATGTCTCGTACGAGAACAGATCGCCCCAGAGGGGTTCGGCGAAGCCCTCCTCCATGTAGGCGTTGCCGCCCGCCCTGGGAGATGATGACGGTCACCTCGAACGCGGGATTCAGGGCAGGGCGCCAGCGGATGGGCGCGCCGTAGTCATGTACATAGACCGAGAAACGGCGGATCCCTAGTTTCTCCAACAATCCCGCAGTGATGGCGGCCAGATGATCAAATGTGTAGGTGAACTCATCGGCCTGAGGCATGGACGACTGCCCGTATCCGACATGATCGGCGGCAATCACGTGATAACGGTCGGCGAGGCCGGGAATGAGGTGTCGAAACATGTGCGAACTGCTGGGGAATCCACGCAAAAGCAGAACTGTCGGGGCTTCCTCGGGGCCTGCCTCACGATAGAACACCTGCTGGGCGTCGACGGTCGCGGTCCGGTGATGCGTAGGGAGCACGATGGCCTCCGGTAGTCACCCCGAGCGACGAAAGACTACTTGGTGGTGCATCTGGATGCGACGCCAGAGAGAAATACTGAATCCTGAATTCAACTTCTCTGCTCCGCCGGCCGAATTGTTCGATTTCACACTAGACCCGGCCGCCGACGGGAGCCACCTCCGCACCTGCGGTCTTCCTGGACGGGGCGCAGCCTGGAATGAATGGGCCGCATGGCCGCCGACGTCGGTATTCGCAGCCCATTGTGATCCGCACGGAGGAAGTGATCGTCATGAGCGCTCCTGTCCTGGAACCGGCAGCTCAAGCGGTGGCGGACGCATCGTCGCAGCCGCCGTTCCTCTACTGACTGGGACCGGAAGGTGCCCGCAGAGTACTGGACGACATCCAGGCAGCACCCGTCGAATTGCCGGACATCGAGGAAAAGTGGATCACCGTTCCGCGGCGGAGGTGGGTGACGTCGGGGTCCGTGTCGTGAAACCCCGCAACGCGGCGGCTCCGCTGCCCGTCACCCTCTATGTACACGGCCTCTATGTACACGGCGGAGGATGGATTCCGGGCAACGCGGGAACGCACGACAGGCTGGTGCGGGAACTGGCCGTAGGCGCGCGGACGGCGGTTGCCTTCATCGAGTACGACCGCTCTCCCGAGGCCCACTACCCGCTGCACCACCCGGTCGCGGATACAGCTCAGGACACCGCGAGCTACCGGCAGTTCGCCGACGGTCCGTTCCTGAGCGCCAAGGCCATGGCCTGGTTCTGGGACGCCTACACGGCCGACCCCGAGCAGCGTGCCGAAGCGACCGCGTTGTCCCTGCGGGCCGCCGAGGAGAAGTTGTCCGGACTGCCGCCGGCTCTGGTCATCGTGGACGAGAACGACGTCCTGCGTGACGAGGGCGAAGCCTATGCGCGTCGCCTGAGCCAGGCCGGTGTGCCCACGACGTGCGTCCGCTGCAACGGCATCATCCACGATTTCATGATGCTCAATCCCGTCCGGCCCACGCAGGCTTCGACGGCCGCGATCGCGCAGGCCATCCACACCCTCCGCAAGGCGCTCGGCACCAACTGAGCTGCCACCCTCGGAAGTTCGACATACCTCGCTCGTGAAAGGTTCTCGATCATGACAACACGTGAGGTGGTGGAGCGGTTCTTCGGGCTCCTGGGCGCCGGGGATCCGGACGCCGTGGTCCCGGTCTTCGCGGACGACATCGACTGGTACGTCCCCGGTTCGCCGTCCCTGCCCTGGACCGGGCATCGTTCCAAGAGTGAGGAGGTGGCCGAATACCTCAGGACCCTCGGCAACAACATCGTCCCGGAGAGGAACGTGGACCAGGTGGACGTGCTGCTGGTCGACGGCGAGCACGCGGTCATGCTGGGGCGGTTCACGCGCGTGGCAAAGAGCACCGGCCGGACCTACGACATGCCTGTCGCCATGCACTTCCGCGTCGAGAGCGACCGGATTGTCCAGTTCCATCTCTATGAGGACACGCTCAAGGTGTTCCAGGCATACACCAACTGACGATCTCACCCGCCGTCTGACCGGCACGGCCGGCACCGCCCAATCCTTGCCGGGCCGGCCCTAGAGACCGCGCCGTTCTCGTCCCCCTCCGTGCGGGAACGGCTCCTGGCTCGCCCAACTGCCGATCACTTCGCAGGGCGGGGGACGTGCAGGCAGCGCTGTGGGCGGCCCAACGCGCGTCTGCGGGACATGCCGGGACGCTCGACCGCTACGTGCGTCGGAATGCCGACCCCGTCCCCGCCTTGTACGAACACCGTCCTCGCCCCCGGCGAGACCGTCCCCCCTGGACCCCATCGTCCTGCCGTTCCGGCTCGGGGCAGGCGATGACCAGTGCGTATTCACCCGCTGGCGCCCCCGCCGCCCACCCCCTACCTGGAGAAGGCGGCCCAGGAACTCGCCGACGGCACCGCGCCCCACCCCCGGATCTACGAGGTACCACCCGCCCAGGGCCGCGACATCCTGGCCGGCCTGCAGACCGGGGAGGGCGTGCCCAGACCCGCGATCGACGAGAGCTGGGCCGACGTCGACGCCGGGGAATGGGGCAATGTCCGCACCCGTATCGTCAAGCCCGCGGGTGCCGCGGGCCTCCTCCCCGTGATCATCTGCATCCACGGGGCCGGCTGGGTCTTCGGCGACGAGCACACCCATGACCGGCTCGTCCGCGAACTCGCCGTCGGCGCGCAGGCGGCGGCCGTCTTCCCGGTCTACGACCTGGCGCCCGAGGCCCAGTACCCGACCCAGATCGAGCAGAACTACGCGGTCGCCCAGTGGGTCGTGGCGCACGGCGCCGAGCACGGTCTCGACCCGTCCCGCGCGGTCGTCTGCGGCGACTCCGTCGGCGGCTGCATGTCGGCCGTGCTGGCCCAGATGGCCAAGGACCGCGGTGGCATCTCCCTCGCCGCGCAGATCCTGCTCTACCCGGTCGCCGACGCGAACTTCGACACACCGTCCTACCTGCAGTTCTCCGAGGGCTACCACCCCACCCGGGACGGCATGCTCTGGTTCTGGGACCAGTACACCGGCGACGACTCCCAGCGCAAGGAACGCTACGCGGCTCCACTGCGTGCCTCCCTCGACGAGCTCGGGGGCCTGCCGCCCGCCGTCGTGATCACCGGCGAGGCGGACGTGCTGCGCGACGAGGGCGAGGCCTACGCGGCCCGCCTCCGGGAAGCCGGTGTCCCCGTCACCGCCGTACGCGTACTGGGCATGGTGCATGACTTCCTGATGCTCGACAGCCTCCGCGACTACCACGCCACCGATATCGCACGCCGTACCGCGATCGGCGCCATCAAGGCTGCTCTGCACGGGAGTTGACACTCGGCTTCACCGACGGTCGGAGGCCTGCGGACCAGGCCTCCGACCGTCACGTGTGACCAGGCGCCGGTGCCGTCGACCGGCCGCTGCGCCCCATGTCGTTCCGTATGGTGCTCCATCGCCGCCAACACCGTTCGCCCCGCCGGGCGTTAGGGAATTCGCGGAGCGCGTGTCGCGGTACTCTCGCGGAATTGTCCGTGATCGGTAACGGATGGATCCGGTGGCCGCCGTATTCCGTCCTGACGAATGCACGGGATCGACGGAACAAGCAGGGATCGGGGCGGGCATGGCGCGGCACGGCGGGCGGGGTTGGTACGGCCAGGTGATCGGGGCGGCGATCGGGGTCACGGCGGTGACCGTGGCCGCCTCGCTGTGGTCCGCGCAGGCCGGACCGGTCAATGGGCAGGCTGGACCGAGGACTTCGGCGCACCGCACGGTCCCGAAGGCGGCCCCCGTGTCGGTGGAGATCGCGCACGCCTCGGACCGGGGTGCCCGCGGGGTGAACATCACCATCGACGACGGGCCGGACCCGGTCTGGACGCCCCAGGTCCTCCAGGTGCTCAAGGAGTACGGCGTGAAGGCCACGTTCTGCATGATCGGCCCGGAGGCGCAGGCGCACCCGGACCTGGTCAAGGCGGTGGTGGCGGCGGGGCACCGGCTCTGCGACCACACGGTGTCGCACGACACCACCATGGACCACAAGTCCGAGGCCTACCAGTCGCAGGAGATCCTCAACGCCGAGAGCATGATCACCAAGGCGTCCGGGGGCGTACGACCGCTCTACTACCGGGCCCCGGGCGGCGCCTTCACGCCGTACAGCAGGAAGCTCGCCGCCTCGCACGGCATGCGGCCGCTCGGCTGGAACGTCGACTCGAAGGACTTCGAACGCCCCGGTACGGCCACCATCGTCGCCACGGTCAAGGGCGAGATTCCGAACGGCCCGACCGTCCTCTTCCACGACGCCGGCGGCGACCGCTCCGAGACCGTGGCCGCGCTGCGCGAGGTGCTGCCGTGGCTGAAGGAACAGGGGTATTCGTTCGGCTTCCCGGTGCGCTGAACGCGGGCCGCGCACCGTGAGCGTGCAGTCCGTCGACGGCGAGCAGACCGGAGCGACCGGCTACGGCGCCACGCTCGCCGTCGCGGCCGCTCACCGCGGAGAACCAGGTCTGGCCGGTGCCGTCGCCTCCGCGCGCTTTTGTTCCTTCCCTCAGGCCGTGGGCCATTTGAGGTAGGCGGCGGTCTCGTGGAATCCCAGGGCGCGGTAGAACACGGCGGCCCGGCGTGTCGGTACGGTCACCTCCACGTCGTTCGCCTCCTTCGCCCGCGCCTGCACCGCCCGGATCAGTGCGGAGCCCGTGCCACGGCCGCGCAACGGGGCGTCCACGGTGAGCTCCAGCAGTTCCAGCACCGTGCCGCCCGCGAAGAGGGTGGGCATACGTACGGCGAGGACGTATCCGGCCACGCGCGCACTCCGCTCGGCGACCAGGAACTCTACGCCGCCCACGGCGGCCGCCTCGATGATCCGGGGGAACGTGGTGCGGTCGAAGACGGCGCGGTCGGGGCGGTGACTCGTCGCGAACCCGGTCAGGAGGCGGTAGATGTCGGCGGAGTCGGCGGGTACGGCAGCGCGGATGATGACACCGGGATCGTTCACCTGGCCGAATCTACCGTAACTGCCTTACCCGGTAAGGGACTTGACTTCGCCCCCTGGTCACGGCCGGCAAAGAAGTCGAGGTAGGCACGGGCGAGTTCCTCGGGCGCCTCCAGCGGGATGTTGTGTCCGGCGTTCTCGATGACGGTGCTGCGTACGTCCCTCGCGACCTGCGCCATCTGGTGACCCGGCTCGGCGGCCAGGTACGCGCGGCCGCCGACCGCCAGCACCGGGCAGGTCAGCCGGTCGGCGAACTGGGGGCGGTTCTGCTCCGCGTCGGTCCCGGTGGCCCGGTAGAGCTCGAAGACGGCGTGGTTGCCACCCGGTTGTTCGAGGCCGCGCGTGTATTCGTCGGCGTCGGCATCGGTGTACGCGCTGGGATCCGCCATGATCCGGCGCATGAAGTACGTCCAGAACGCCCGTTCCCGGCCCGCGATGAGCAGCTCCGGGTAGTGCGGCAGGGCGAACAGCGTGCGGTGCCAGCCGGTTCGGGGGTCCTCGGGTGGCAGCGGAGAGAGGTCCGGAACGTCAAGGCCGGGCAACCTGGTCTCCTGGTACACGAGTTGCACGACCCTCGTCCGGTGGAAGGCCGCTACGGCGTACGCGACGGCGGCGCCCCAGTCCTCGCCCACCACGCGGAACCTCTCGAAGCCCAGCGCTGTCATCACTGCGGCGACATCGCCGGCCAGGGTCCGGGTGTCGTAGCCGGACGGCGGGCGGGCGGACCCTCCGAAGCCGCGGAGGTCGAGCGCGACGACCGTGTGGTGGGGTGTGAGCAGCGGAATGACGTGGCGCCAGAAGAACATCGTCTTCGGGACCCCGTGCAGGAGCACCACCGGTTCGCCCGAGCCGGCCAGCGCGTAATGGAGATCGACGCCGTTCACGGTCTGCCGGCCATGGCGCAGCCGGGCACCCGTGTGGTCGGTCATCGCGTACGCTCCGCCGCCGGTCATCTCAGTCTCCTCCGCACCTGGTGAAGCCCCAGCCCATCACCCGCGGCCGCGGCTCGCACCGGGGTCGGACCCCGGTGCAGCGGCCGGCCCCGCAGGATCCGGCGGTCGACGGTCAGTGCTCAATCGCCGGGCCCGGTTCGCCGATCGCGTGCGGGATCTGCTTCCGGGAGGTGATGCCGAGCTTGCGGAACACCTTGTTCAGATGGAACTCGACGGTCGAGGCGGTGACGAACAACCGGGTCGCGATCTCCCCGTTGGTCAGCCCCGAGGCTGCCATGGAGGCCACCTGCCGTTCCCGTGGTGTGAGATCGAACCGGGTCTCCTCCGTCCGCCTGCGGGCCGTCTCACCGGTGGCCAGCAGCTCGATCCGGGCCCGCTCGGCGTACGGCACCGCGCCGAAGGCGTCGAAGCTCTCGTAGGCCGCGCGCAACTGCTTCCTGGCGTCGGAGCGCCGCTTGCAACGGCGCAGCCACTCGCCGAACAGCAGCCGGGAGCGGGCCTGTTCCAGGGCCAGCGGGCCCTGCCCCAGTAGCTCGACCGACTCCTGGTACGACTTCTCGGCGTCGTCGCCGTCCGCCGTCAGCGCCCGGCCGAGGGCAAGGGCGCCCAGGGCCCAGGGAGTACCGGCGAGCGGGGCGCGTTCCTCCAGCCGGGACAGGGCTTCGCCCACGCCGGCTCGGTCGCCGGTACGCACCCCGGCCTCGATGAGCAGCGGCAGCACGAGGTTGCCGCAGGCCGGGGGGTCTCCCTCGAAAACCGCCCGGGCGTGCTTCCCCGCCTGCCGGTAGCGGCCCTGCCCCAGCTCGAACAGGGTCAGCGCGTGCTGTGCCAGGAGCTGGAGCAGGCCATGGCCGATGCCCCGCATCTCCGCGGTGCGCCGCGCGGTCGCCCGCAGCTCGGCCTCCCGGCCGGTCAGGGCGAACAGGTGGAGCCGGTTGATGTCTCCGCCGCCCGGGAAGCCGGTGTCGGCCGCGATGTCGTCGAACTCGGCGTAGCGGACCTCGGCTTCCTTGAACCGCCCGTCCCAGAGTTCATAGCGCGCCTCGGCGAGCAGCGTAATGCTCAACGCGTACAGCGCACCGGCGTCGCGGTCCGCCGCCGCCAGGCGGCCGGTGAGGTCGCGCGCGGCCTGGACGTCCCACAGGTCGTCGCAGGCCATGGAGAGCATCACCGCGAACGGACTGTTCGCGTCCCCGATCCGGCCGCCGCTCCGCAGCCCGTCCAGGGCCGTGCGCAGTACGGGCGCGCCATGCTCGTAGCCCTCGGCCACGCGACGGGCCAGACCCTCCATCAGCAGGTCGCGGCCGCCCACGGCGGAGTCCGGGGCGTGCCGCGCGGCGACCGCGGCCGTCGCGACCTCGGTCAGCGACGTGCCCCGCACGCCGTCATGGGCGACCAGCGCGGCGTGCAGCGCCTCGCAGAGCAGTTCCCAGGTCAGCCGTGGGTCCTGTGGACCCAGCCTGGTCACGGCGTCCATCAGCATCGCGGGGACGTCGGCGACGACGATCTGGAACATCTGCGCGGTCGCCCGCATCCGCAGCTCGCGCGTGCGCATCACCGGGCCGCGGATGTCGGCGCCGGCCAGGTCCAGCGCGGTCCGTGCCGCCGGCGCGTCGCCCGACATCAGATGGGCCTGCGCCGCGTCGAGCAGCCGCTCGGCCCGTTTGTCCGGGTCGCCGGTGAAATCGGCGGCGCGTGACAGGAACAGGGCCTGCTGCGAGTAGCCGCCGCGGGAGCGGGCTCGCTCGGAGGCGGCCTCCAGGTCGTCGGCGACGCGGTCGTCCAGGCCTTCGGCGGCCTCGGCCCGGTGCCAGGCACGGCGGTCCGTGTCCCGGACGGCGTCGCAGGCGGCGGCCAGGGCCGTGTGCACCCGGCGGCGCTCGCCCGATGCGGCTCCGGCGTAGACCGTCGAGCGGATCAGGGGATGCCGGAAGGTCGTGGGTGTGTCCCGGTCGAGGATGCCCGCGGCGACCGCGGGCTGGACGGCGCGGGCGGACAGGCCCAGCCGCCCGGCGGCCCGCCACATCATCGCCGTGTCGTCCGAGGGGGCCGCCGCGAGCAGCAGCAACAGGGTCGCGGTCTCGGGCGGCAGGGCCCGGACCAGGCGCAGGAAGTGGCCCTCCAGCAGCCGGCTCACCGGCAGCGGATCGGGCAACGGGGCGATACCGGAGAGTTGCTCGGAGGTCAGGGCGTCGGCCAGTTCCAGCAGCGCGAGCGGGTTGCCGCCGGTGCCCGCGACGATCCGGCCGGCCACGTCCTCGTCCACCCGCCGGGGGACGGAGGAGAGCAGGACCTTGGCCTCCGGCTCGGGCAGACCGGTCACGGAGTGCACGTCCAGCGCGTCGAACAGACCGCCGGCACCGAGCCCGTCGCGGACGGCGATGATCAGGCCCAGGGAGTCGGCGTGCAGCCGGCGGGCGGTGAACGCGAGCGCCTCGGCGGACTCCCGGTCCAGCCACTGCGCATCGTCCAGCAGGAACAGCAGGGGCTGGTCGGCGGCGGCCTCGGACAGCAGGGTCAGCGTCGCCAGCCCGACCAGATAACGGTCCGCGGGTGGCGCCGACACCAGGCCCAGTGCCGCGTCCAGCGCGGCCCGTTGCGGCCCGGGCAGCCGGCCCGTCCGGTTCAGGAACGGCCGCAGCAGCCGGTGCAGCGCGCCGTAGCCGAGACCTGTCTCGGACTCGACGGCGGTCAGCCGGACCACGCGGAGTTCCGCGGCCCGGTCCGCGGCGTACTCCAGGAGTCTGGTCTTGCCGATCCCGGGTTCGCCGGTCAGGACCAGTGCTCCGCTGAGTCCGTCGAGCACCGCGTCGAGCAGCCGTGCGACGGCTTCGCGTTCGGCGTGGCGGCCGACCAACGGCGGCCCGGATGCGCGCTCGACGCCGTTCCACACCATGGGACCGCTCCCCCGCTTGTCGATGTCCTGACCTGGGAAACGCTAGGAGCGCCGTACGGACGGAAGCGAGCGTCATGTGACGGTGGTCAGCGCAGTGCGCTGACCGCCGTCCGCAGTTCGGCGCGCGAGACCACACCCAGCTTGGGGAAGATCCGGTGGAGATGGGAGCTGACGGTGCGGTGCGACAGATAGAGCCGCTGGCCTATCTCGCGGTTGGTGAGTCCGTCGGCGGCGAGCGTGACGATCTGCAGCTCGTGGGCGGTCAGCTGGTCCCTGGCGTCCGGGTCCCTGCGGCGGCTGGTCTCGCCGGCGGCGCGCAGCTCCCGGCGGGCCCGCTCCCCCCAGGGGATCGCGCCGAGCGCGTCGAACATGTCGCGGGCGGCACGGAGGTGGTCGCGGGACTCGACACTGCGCCGCCGGCGCCGGAGCCATTCGCCGTAGGCCAGGTGGGTCCGGGCCCTGATCAGCGGCCAGGCGCTGAGATCGGCGCTCAACGCGCCCGTGAAGAGCGGGTCCGCGTCCTCGTCGGCGGCCAGCAGGGCCCGGACCAGCCGCAGATCGGCGTGCAGCACCGGCGCGGAGGTCACCGTGGCGACCTCCTCCAGCTCTGCGACGATCGGGAGTACGGCTGCGGGCCGCCCGCAGCGTGTCGCCGCGTCCACGAGGTCGGCCACGGCCGTCAGCCGCAGGGCGACCTGGAACGCGGGATCCGCCGGATCGTGCAGCCGGCGGAAATGGCCGAAGGCCTCCTCGAACCGCCCCGCGCCGAGCGCGGCCAGTCCACGGGCCATCGACGCGGTGGCCAGCACCGGCCGTGCGCCGGCCGGCAGCCCGATCTCCTCCGCCTCCTCGGCCAGTTCCAGGGCGGAGTCCGCGTCACCGCGCAGCGCGGCCAGCTTGGCCGCGGTGGCCGTCATCAGCGCGTACATCATCGTCTGGCTGGTCTCGCGCGCCAGCCTTCGTGACTCCTCGGTCCCGGCGATCGCGGCGCCGAGGTCGCCGACCACGAGAGCGCTCCACGCGTCCGCGCCGACCGTCCGGGCCAGCAGCCCCAGGCGTCCCTGGGCGCGCAGCGGTGCGCCGCCGACCGTGGAGAACTCCCGAGCGAGGTCGAAGCCGCCGGCGAGGAGGGACGCGGTGCTGAGCATGCGGTAGGCGCGGCCGCCGTCGCCCTCCTGCAGGGCGGCGTGCCGGGCCCGGTCCAGGACGAAGGTGCCGCGGTCGATCGGCGCGGCGTAGGCGCAGATGGCCAGCCGCCACGGGTCGAGTTCGTCCAGTTCCATCCGCTCCACGGCCTGCAGGACCTTGCGGCGCCCCTCGGGGCCGGGGTCGGACCAGAAGCACAACTGCGCGGCGCTCCACAGGATCCGCAGCGCCAGCGCACGGTCCTCCGCGGCCATCTCCTCGGCTAGTGCCGTAAGGGAGTTGGCGCCCGACGAGTGGCTGTGCAGTCCCTCGTCGAAGCTGCCGCGCAGCCAGACGACGGTGGCGTGCTGCCGCCGTGACAGCGGCCCGGTGAGTGCCTGGTCCAGCAGCCGGGTCACGGTTTCGGGCCGGCCGAGTTCGACGGCGAAGTCCGCGGCGCGCAGCAGCCGTTCCGCTCGGCGGTGAACGTCCTCGCTGAGTGCGGCGGCCTGTTCGAGGGCCGTGACGGCCGCCGCGATGCCGCCCCGGTGTGCGGCCCGGTGAGCGGCGTCCTCCAGCGCGGCGGCGACCGGCTCCTGCGGGTCGTCGGCCGCGGCGGCCTGGTGGCGCAGCTGCCGGTCCGGTTGTTCGTCGAGCACGGCGGCGAGTGCGGCATGCGCGGCGTGGCGGACGCCGGCGGGCATGGTCTGGTGGATCGCCGAGCGCATCAGCGGATGCCCGAACCGCAGCTCGGTGCCGACGACTTGGACGAGCCGGGCACGCACGGCCGGGTCGAGTTCCGCGGTTCCGGCCTTCATGCCGGTGAGCTGCCGGGTCGCGCGGTAGATCTCGGGGAGCGACGGGCTGTCGTCGAGGGCCGCGATCCGCAGCAGGCTGCGGGTGATGTCGGGCAGGGTCTCCAGGCGGTCGGTGAAGGCCCGTTCGAGCCGCTCGGTGAGGGGCAGCCGGGAGATGTGCGGATCTGCCGACGCGCCGAGGGTGCGGGAGAGCTCGGTCAGGGCCAAGGGGTTCCCGGCGGCCTCGGTCAGCAGTCGGCGGTGCGCGGTCGGCCGCAGATCGGGGGCGCGGTCCGCCAGGAGTTCCGTGGCCTGGCCGTCGGTGAGCGGGCCGAGGGGCACCGAGGTGAGTTCGTCGGAGTTCAGACGCGACCGGTAGCCGTCGCGTGCGGCTCCGACTATGACCACCGGCTCGGTGCCGACCCTGCGCGCCACGAAGGCCAGGACGCAGGCGGTGGCGTCGTCGAGCCACTGGGCGTCGTCGACCAGGACCAGCACCGGCGCGACCGCGGCCGCGTCGGCCAGGAGGTTGAGAACCGCCAGACCGACCAGGAAGACGTCGGGGACACCGGCCTCGGCATGACCGAGAGCGGTGTCGAGGGCCTGCCGGTGCGGAGCGGCGAGCTCGGCGGCTCCTGCGGCCAGTGGGCGCAGGACGAGCTGCAGACCGGCATAGGGGATGTCGTTCTCGGCCTCGACACCGCTGGTGCGCAGGACCCGGTAGCCGAGCCCCTCGGCGAGGGCGGCGGTCTCGGCGAGCAACGCGGTCTTCCCGATGCCGGGCGCCCCCCGGACCAGCACCGCGCTCCCGTGGCTCCGCGGCTCGGCCAGCAGCCGGCGCAACAGCTCCAGCTGATCGTCCCGACCGATGAGCTCCACGTTCCCCCCATCAGCCGGGTCCCCGGACTCGGCCTGTCTGGAAGGTCAGGGTACTGCGCCGCGGCCCACGAACTGAACGGGAGACCAGGATGCGCCGGGCTGTCGCTTCGCCTCGGCCCAGGACCGTGCGGTGTCCGCGCGGTCCTTCCCTCCGGCCGCTGGGGAGCAGCCGCCCGGCGGCCCGGCGGTGTCCCCCAACGGCCCGGTCACGTAGGCGGGTTACGGAAGCAGCCCATCGGCCGCGCGCCGGCCGTCATCGCCGGGATCAAGCCGCCGACATGCCCCGTCAGGGCCCGTTGTCACGGCGTTCGGCCATGGCCGGTGCGCCTGCTCGCAGGTGCGCGGGACCGTGTCCCTGCGCGCGGTCCCGCCGCTGCCCTGTGCGGGCCCGTCGATCAGGGGGCAGCGCTCACGACGTCGGCGGCGGGCCGGTGACCCGCAGGTGGAACGCCTCGGCCGAGGCGACCACCGCGCCCAGGTCGAAGGCCGGCGGCAGATCGCCGGCCTCGGCGACCGGGGTGCCGTTGGCCTTGAAGTACTCCTCTATCCAGGCCGGGCTGAACAGGACGGCCAGGCGCGCGCCCTCGGGCGAACGCACCAGGTAGCTGTGCGGGACACCGCGCGGTCCGTAGGCGACCTGGCCCGGTGTCAGGTCATGGCGTCGGTCGCCGACGAAGAAGGTCACCTCGCCGTCCAGGACGAACCAGACCTCCTCCTCGTCCTCGTGGACGTGGTGCGGCGGTGCGTGCCCGGCCGGGTCCGCGAACTCCATCAGGCTGAGCCTGTTCTCGGTGGCGCTGCCGGGCAGCAGGATCCTGGCCTGGCCGCCGAGGAACCAGAACGGTTCACGCTCCGGCGTCGGCTCGAAGGTGGGAAAGAATCGGGTCAAGGTGACTCCAACGGTCGGGGCTGGGCAGGGTCGGGCGGCGGGGAGGTCGGGCTGCGGGCCCTGCGGCTGTACGGCGGTCAGAGGGCGTCGGTCATGCCGCCGTCGATCACGAAGTCGGCGCCGGTGATGTTCCCCGAGCGCCGGCTCGCCAGGTGGAGCACGAGGTCGGCGACTTCGGCGGGGGTGCTGAACCGGCCGGTGGCCGCCGCCCCGGCCGCGTTGCGGGCCACCTCGCCCGGATCGACGCCCAGCGACTGCCCGACGGTGTCGGCGACACCGCCCGCGCCCTTCCACAGCGCCGTCTCGACCGGGCCGGGGCTCACCGTGTTGACGCGCACACCCTCCGGCCCGACCTGCTTGGACAGGGCCTTGCAGAAGTTCGTCAGCGCCGCTTTGGCGGCGCTGTAGTCGATGACCAGCGGATCGGGCAGGCGGCCGTTGACCGAGGAGACGGTGACGATCCGTCCGTCGCCGCTCGCTATCAGGTGGGGCAGCGCCGCACGGGTCGCCCGCACGGCGGCCATGAAGTTGATCGTGAAGGCCCAGTCCCAGTCGGCGTCGGACACGGCCTGGAAGCCGTCCACCCGCGGGCGCACCGCGCCGACGTTGTTCACCAGCACGTCGACACCGCCGTACCCGGCGACCGCCTCCGCCACCAGCGCGGCCGGGGCGTCGGGCTCGGTCAGGTCCAGCTCCACGACGGTGAGTTCGGCGCCGTTCTTGACCAGGGCGTCAAGGCCGTCGCTGCGACTCCGCGAACCCGCGACGACACGGGCGCCGGCGCCGAGCAGAGCCTCGACGATCGCCAGGCCGATCCCGCGCCCGGCCCCGGTGACCACGGCGGTCTGTCCGGCCAGACCGAGGTCGAAAGCGGCGGGCCCGGAGATGCTCGTCGTCATCGCGCGGTCCCCAGGTTCTGCCGGCCCAGCCAGGCCAGGACCGTCTCGGCGACTTCGCGCCAGCCGCCGTCGATGGTCAGGGAGTGCCCGCGATCGGCGAAGCCGATGATGTCGGTGACGGCGTCGGAGTGCCGGTACTGCTTGAGGGTGGCGCGGGTGACGGTCTCGGGAACGGTGTGGTCCTTGCCGCCCGAGATCAGCAGCAGCGGGCCCCGCCCGGAGTTCCCGGTGTCGACCTTCGCCGGGGAGTGCGGGTTGAAGTTGGCCGAGGCCGCCTCGTAGAGCGGCTTGCCGGGGGCGGGGATGGTCCAGCGTTCGTACAGCTCCGCGGACTCCTCCTCGGGGATCGCGTTGCCGAAGGCGAACCGGAACTGCTCCGCGGTCAGGGACACCGAGCGGCGCTTGTTGGCGGGGTTCCTGAACACCGGGAGGGTGGCCCTGAGAGCCGACAACGGCAGCGGCAGTACGCCCTTGATCTGCGCGGCGTCGATCGCGACGGCCGCGGCGGCGCGGTCCTGGCCGAGCAGCTTCTGCGCGATCATGCCGCCGAAGGAGTGGCCGATCAGGACGGGCGGCGCCGGCAGTTCGGCGATCAGTGCCGCGTAGTGCTCCACGACGTCGTCGATGCCGTGGTCGGCGATGCTCTCCGGGTTCGCCCGGGCCTCCGCCACGGTGTCGGGGTCCCCCGGCCAACCCGGGGCGGACGGCTCGTAGCCCTCCTGACGGAACAGATCGACCCACGGCTGCCAGGAGGCGCTGTGCAGCCACAGCCCGTGGATGAAGTAGACGGGGATCGGGGTGGTCATGGCTCAGCCCTCCGGCGTGGCGACGTGGCGTCCCTGCGATGGCTCACACAACCCGACTCCCGGCGTGCTCGAACCGTGGTGACACCCCAGTCCTTCAGGACCGGGGGATGCTCTCGTACGAGAGGCCGGCGGCCTCCTGCCGCGCGCCGTCGGCGAGGGGCTCCTGCGCGCGGGCCTCTCCCTCGCCCGGGCGAGTTCGCTTCCGCCGCCGCTCATGCATCCGGCGTCGCTGGAGCAGTCCGAGCTCAGCGCCGCGCAGGCCGCCGACATGGTCGTCGACACCTTTCTGCGCGGCCTCGGTGCACGGGGACGGCCGTGAGGGCTTGTCGTGCGTCCGAACGTCTGATTGGGTACCGCGCGACAGAAAGGGGCAACCGGCGTGGATCAGGCGGCACGGCAGAACGTCCAGGGGGCGCTGCGCGATGGGCTCGGGCAGGCGATACGGCAGAGCGCCGCCGACATCGCGGCGGTACTGGTCGGCGCGGTCGACACGAGTGCCCCCGTACCGGGGTCGGAGTGGACGGTCGGCGAGGCGGCGGCCCATCTGGCGCTGGCCAACGAGCTGATGGCCGACCTCGCGGAGGGCCGGGAACGCCCTTACGGGAACGGCACCCCGCAGAGCCTGGCGGCGGCCAACGCCGAGTCGCTGGCCGTGTTCGGGGAGCGCCGGGCCGAGCCGCTCGCGGCGATGATCACGGCACAGGCCGAGCGTTGCGTGGACGCCCTGGCCGCCACGGCGGACGGTCCGGCGCCGGTCAGCCCGCTCGGCCCGATGGACCGGTCCGTGCTCGGCTCCTACCTGCTCACGCACATGCTGGGCCACGGCTACGACCTCGCCCGTGCGCTGCGGCGCCCGCACATGGTCGATGCCGAACGGGTCGGGTGGTGCATGCCGTTCATGCTCTCGGTGATGCCGGCCGTGGCGGACCGCTCGGTCACCGCCGGACTGACCGCCCGCTACACGATCCGGTTGCGCGGTGGCGAGAGCGCCTTCGGGGTCACCCTCACCGACGGCACCGTGCATGTGGCGCCCGAGCCGCAGGAACGCCCGGACTGCACGATCGCCATCGATCCCGTCGCCTTCCTGCTCATCGCCCTCGGCCGGCGCAACCCCTGGCTCGCCATGGCCCGGGGCCAGGTACTCGCCTTCGGCCGCAAACCCTGGCTCGGCCCCCGCTTCCCCGGCCTGTTCGTCGCCCCCTGACCTCGCCTGGAAGTGTCGGAGCCATTCGGGGGCCGGCACCGGCAGGGCCTAGGCTGAGCCTCCTGAACGGCCTTGTGGCGCAGGGGTAGTGGGAAGGGCGAGCGGGGATGCCGCTGAGCACCGGGGAATCGGGGGCCGCCGGCTCCATCGGCGGCTACACACTCGTCGACCGGCTGGGCAGCGGCGGGATGGGCGTCGTCTATCTCGCGCACTCCCCCTCGGGACGGCAGGTCGCGGTCAAGGTCGTCCACGCCCAGTACGCACTCGACGACGAGTTCCGCACCCGTTTCAGGCAGGAGGTCGCCGCGGCCCGGCGGGTGAGCGGCGCGTTCACCGCGCCCGTGGTCGACGCCGACCCGGACGCCGAGCAGCCGTGGATGGCGACGCTCTACGTACCCGGCCGCACCCTCGCCGAAGTGGTCGCGGAGGACGGGCCGTTGAGCGGGCGCGAGCTGCGCACGCTCGGGCTGGGACTGGTCGAGGCGCTGCGGGACATCCACCAGGCCGGGGTGGTGCACCGGGATCTGAAGCCGAGCAACGTACTGATGGCACAGGACGGGCCGCGGGTCATCGACTTCGGCATCTCCAGGGCGGCCGACAACGAACTCCTCACCGTGACCGGCCGGTTGATCGGGACCCCGCCCTTCATGTCCCCGGAGCAGTTCACGGCGCCCCGTGACGTCACGGCGGCCTCGGACGTGTTCTCGCTGGGCTCGCTCCTGGTGTACGCGGCCACCGGCAACCGTCCCTTCGACGGCGGCAGCCCGTACCTGACGGGTTATCAGGTGATGCACGAGGCGCCGACGCTGGAAGGGGTCCCGTATCCGCTGAGCGACATCGCGGAGCGCTGTCTGACCAAGGATCCGGAGTTCCGGCCCCGACTGGCCGAACTGCAGCAGCTGTTGGCGACCCTGCCCGACTCCGCCGCCGGGCCCCCGCCGACCGCTCCAGACCCCTCGCGCGAGACCGGCACCACCGCCGTTCCCGTCCGCAGGCGTCGGCGCCGACTCGCCGCCCTCGGCGCGGCCCTGGCCGTGGCAGCCGTGTCGCTGACCGTCTACACCGTGGTGTCGGACTCGGACTCCCCCGCGAAGGCCCCTGCCGCCCAGCGGAGTTCCGCCCCGCCCTCCCCCACGCTGCCCGCCGGCTACCGGCCCTGGCGGGCGAGCCTGCTCAAGACCGTGCGGGGCGGCGGAGGCAATTTCGTGGACAGCACGCAGAGCGGCTGCACAGCGGACGGCTCCTCGGTGTACTGCGCGGGGACCGGCTTCACCACCGCCCGGATCGACGCCGCCACCGGACGCGTCGTATGGCGGTACGGCACCGATCTCCAGACCACGCTGGCCGCGGGCGCCCGCGACGGCATCGTCTACACGTACGACAAGAAGTACTCGGAGAGCACCTTCCACCCCCAGCGACTGGTCGCCCTCGACCCCGGCACCCGGAAGCAGTTGTGGTCGACCGACGTCAACACCGGTCAGGACCGTCCCGCGCTCCTCTTCAAGGGCGGTGTGCTCGTGGTGCCGGACGACAGGTCGCACCTGGCCGCCTTCGACGCCCGCACGGGCCGGGCCCTGTGGCGGACCCCGGCGAAGTCCACGTCCGGCCCCGCCTGCGATCCGGCGGTCGTGGACGGTGTGCCGTACGGCCTGTGCTCGGCCGAGGACGATCCCACCCACGGTTCGATGAGCGTCCTGCGCCTCGACCCGGCCGACGGCACGGCCCGTGAACTCGCCACCCTGCCCGCACTGTCGCACCCCCTCGGCAGCGTGGACGGGGAGTTGCTCTTCGCCGTGCAGAAGCCGCCCGCCGACACCTACGAGTCGACCGACCTGCAGAACCTGTCGTACACGGGCCTGATCCGGGTGGACCCGGCCACCGGCGCCGTCGTCAAGGTCCCCTTCAAGGCCGTCCGGCACGGCACGGTCACCCTGGTCGGCGGCGTCGTGTGCATCGTGGGGCCCGACGGCACGGTCACCGCGCTCCGGCCGGGTGACGCCGGCCAGGTGTGGCAGCGGGAGACCCAGATCGAGAACCTGTCCACGCCGGTGTACTCGTCGACGTACGACGAGCTGTACTTCGTCAACCGTTACGGCCGGCTGCTCGCCCTGGACCGGCGGACCGGCGCCCGGCGGTGGAGCACGGCCAAGGTGGCCGCACCCGGGGCCTCGGCCGAGAGCACCGTGCCGAGCCTGCTCCTCGTGCGGGACGCGATCGTGGCGCAGGTCGGCGACATCGCCTTCTCGGTCCGCCCGGACCACCCCTCGCGGACCGCCTCCGCGGGCTGATCCGGCGCACGCCCGAGCCCACCCGTACGGCCTAACGCCGCTCAGCCAGAAGAGGCGAGTCGGCGTGACCGATGTGACCGTGGTGGAAGGTATGGGCGCGCCTACGGATCCGAGGAGGCTGCATGGCCGAGGGACTGGTCGACGGCAGAGCGCCCCGCACTGCCCCGGTGGACGGCTCCGACCGCCCCGAACCGATCTTCGAACAGCTGAGCGCAGTCGCCGATGCCGTCCTCTACGAGGGCTACCTCCTCTACCCCTATCGGCGGTCCTCGCCCAAGAATCGCGCCCGCTGGCAGTTCGGGGTCCTCCTCCCCCGGGACCGGATGGAGGCGGACGGCCCGGTCAGCCCGGGCGTGTCGGGTTCCGCCGACTCCTGGTACCAGCAGACGGAGTGCCTGCTGCGGGTGCGCCGACCGGACGCGGTCCTGCGGCTGCGGGTGCGGTACCTGCAACTGCAGCACAAGCAGGTCGAGAACGGCCGGGGGCAGCCTGTCGACTCGCTCACCTGCGACGACGGCACGGTACAGCTGACCTTCGAGGAGGCGGTGCCACGGGAGACCGACCTCGCGGTCCCGCTGGACCGCCTGGACCGCCTGGACCGCGGCGAGCACACCGTTGCCGTGGGCTCACCGGCCGGTGTCGACACGGAGGCGCTGCCCTCGGGCGCCGGGCGGGTCGTACGGCGCCGGGAGAAGCTGCGGGCGAGCACCACTCTCGTGGCCGAGCGGCTCGGCGAGGACCTCTTCCGGCTCCGGGTGCGCACTGCCAACGAGGGGCGGACGGCGGATCCGGGTGCCCTCCGCGACCGGGCGCTCCGCAACGCCCTGATCGCCACCCACACCCTCCTCGGCGTCGAGGGCGGGGAGTTCGTCTCCCTGATCGACCCGGGCACCGGCCTCCGGGAGGCCGCCCGGAGCTGCCGCAACGACTTCACGTTCCCGGTGCTGGGCGGCGCACCGCCCGCGACCGCCCCCGAGGACGGCTCGGTGTCCGCCCTGCTGCTCTCCTCGCCGATCATCCTTCCCGACCATCCGCAGGTGGCGCCGGAGAGCCCGGGGGACCTGCACGACGCCGGTGAGATCGACGAGATCCTCACGCTGCGCACGATGCTGCTGACGGACGAGGAGAAGCGCGAGGCCCGGGCGACGGATCCCCGGGCCGCCGAGATCCTCGACCGCGTCGACACCATGCCACCGGAGGTGTTCGGACGCCTCCACGGGGCGATCCGCTCACTCAGGCCTGCCGACGAACACCCCAGCACCAACAGGAACAGCGGCACCCGGACCACCGACAACCGCACCGGCAGCTGCCGTCCCGCCTGGTGGCAGGAGGGTGTCGATGACGGGATCTCTCCGGCCACCGACACGGTTCTGGTCGGCGGCGTGCGGGTCGGCGGCGGGTGCCCGGTGCGGCTCCGCCCGCGTGGCAAGGGTGCCGACGCCCAGGACATGTTCCTGGCCGGACGGACCGCGACCGTGGCCGCCGTCTTCCACGACGTGGACGGCAGCACTCATCTCGCCGTCACCGTCGACGACGACCCGGCGGCCGAACTGCACGGCTGGTACGGCCGTTTCCACTACTTCCGGCCCGACGAAGTCGAGCCGCTCGGGGGCACCGACGTCCCGGATCCAGAGGCGGCGACCACGCCGTCCCCGGGGCCCTCTCCATCGGAGGCCTAGCGTATGAGCACCACAAGCGGCACCACCGCCGTCGGCGGCGAACCCGGCCGAGCCGGCGAACACCAGGGGTTCGACGAGATCACCATCCTCTGGATCTCCGAGGGCATGAGCTGTGACGGCGACACCGTCTCCGTGACGGCCGCCGACCAGCCCTCCATCGAGGACCTGGTTCTCGGTCTGATCCCGGGCGTCCCGAAGGTCAACCTGGTCAACAAGGTGCTCTCGCCGAGCCTGGGCGGCGAGGACTTCCTCGCTCCCTACCGGAAGGCGGCGCGGGGCGAGCTGGAGCCGTTCATCCTCGTCATCGAGGGCTCGATCCCGAACCAGAACATCATCGAGGGCGACGGCTACTGGACGTCCTTCGGCAACGACCCGGAGACCGGCCAGCCGCAGACCATCAACGACTGGATCGACCAGCTGGCACCCAAGGCCTGGGCCGTGGTCGCCGTCGGCACCTGCGCCGCCTTCGGCGGTATCCACGCGATGGCCGGCAACCCGACCGGCTCCATGGGCCTCGCGGACTACCTGGGCTGGGAGTACAAGTCACAGGGCGGACTGCCCGTGGTGAACATCCCCGGCTGCCCGGTCCAGCCGGAGAACTTCATGGAGACCCTGGTATGGGTGCTCTACCACGCCGCCGGCACCGCTCCCCCGCCCCCGCTGGACCACATGCTGCGCCCGCAGTGGCTGTTCGGCCGCACGGTGCACGAGGGCTGCGACCGCGCCGCCTACTACGAGCAGGCGACCTTCGCGGCCGACTACAACTCGCCCAAGTGCCTGGTGAAGACCGGTTGCTGGGGCCCGGTCGTGAACTGCAACGTGCCCAAGCGGGGCTGGATGGCCGGCGTCGGCGGCTGCCCGAACGTCGGCGGCATCTGCATCGGCTGCACCATGCCCGGCTTCCCCGACGCGTTCATGCCGTTCATGGACGAGCCGCCCGGCGGCAATCTCTCCTCGCTGGCCATCAAGCCGTACGGCGCGGTCATCCGCCGGCTGCGCGGCTTCACCAACGAGCTGGTGAACCACGAACCCAGGTGGCGCCACAACAAGCGCAGGCTCACCAGCGGCTACGCCCCGCGCTGGCGCCCCTGACACACCACGCGGAGCCCCCCACCCAAGTCCCCCCACAGCAAAGGTCAGCGAACACCGATGACAACCGAGGCCCGGCAGAAAGGGCGCAAGCCCGCGCAGATCGTGGACATGTCCTGGGATCCGATCACCCGGATCATCGGAAACCTGGGCATCTACACGAAGATCGACTTCGCCAACCGGGAGGTCGTGGAGTGCCACAGCACCTCCTCCCTGTTCCGCGGCTACTCCGTCTTCATGAAGGGGAAGGACCCGCGTGACGCGGGCTTCATCACCTCACGGATCTGCGGTATCTGCGGTGACAACCACACCACCTGCTCCGACTACGCCCAGCAGATGGCGTACGGCGTGAAGCCGCCGCCGCTGGCCGAGCACATCGTGAACCTCGGCGAGGCGGCCGAGTACATGTTCGACCACACGATCTTCCAGGACAACCTGGTCTTCGTGGACTTCTGCGAGCAGATGGTCAAGGCCACCAACCCGAGCGTCCTGGCCCGCGCGCAGAAGACCACCGCGCCGCGCGGTGACATCCACGGCTACCGGACCATCGCGGACATCATGAAGGCCTTCAACCCCTTCGAGGGCGAGGTCTACAAGGAGGCCCTGAAGGTCTCCCGCACCACCCGCGAGATGTTCTGCCTGATGGAGGGCCGCCATGTGCACCCCTCCACGCTGTATCCGGGCGGTGTCGGCACCATGCCGTCGCCGACCGCGTTCACCGACTACCTCAGCCGGCTGATGCACGTCATCGACTTCGTGAAGAAGGCCGTCGCCATGAACGACGACGTCTTCGACTTCTTCTACGAGGCGCTGCCCGGCTACGAGGAGGTCGGCAAGCGCCGTATCCTGCTCGGCTGTTGGGGCGCCTGGCAGGACCCGAAGGTCGTCGACTACAAGTACGAGAACATGGACCGCTGGGGCAAGGCGATGTACGTCACCCCGGGCATCGTGGTCGACGGCGAACTGGTCACCAACAACCTGGTCGACATCAACCTCGGCCTCAGGATCATGCTGGGCAGCTCGTTCTACGAGGACTGGGTCAACGAGGACCCGTTCGTCACCCACGACCCGCTGGGCAACCCCGTCGACATGCGGCACCCGTGGAACCAGACCACTCTCCCGGTGCCGCAGAAGCGGGACTTCGAGGGCAACTACAGCTGGGTGATGAGCCCGCGCTGGTTCGACCAGCGCACCGGCGACCACCTTGCCCTCGACACCGGCGGCGGCCCGCTGGCCCGGCTCTGGTCGACCGCGCTGAGCGGCATCGTCGACACGCCGTACATCAAGGCCACCGGCCACAGCGTCCGCATCTCGCTGCCCAAGGGCGAGAGCCTGCCGGAGACCACGCTGGAGTGGAAGATCCCGAAGTGGTCCAACACCCTCGAACGGGACCGCGCCCGGCCGTACTTCGTCGCCTACGCGGCGGCGATGGCCCTGCAGTTCCTGGACGAGGCGATGGGTCTTGTGCGGTCCGGCGACACCAAGGTGTTCGAGGACTTCGAGGTGCCGGACGAGGCGATCGGCTGCGGCTTCCACGAGGCCGTGCGCGGTGTCCTCTCCCACCACCTGGTGATCAAGGACAAGAAGATCGCCAACTACCACCCGTACCCGCCGACCCCGTGGAACGCCAGCCCCCGCGACAAGTTCGGCACCCCCGGCCCCTACGAGGACGCCGTCATGAACCAGCCGATCTTCGAGGAGAACGGCCCCGACGACTTCAAGGGCGTCGACATCATGCGCACGGTCCGCAGCTTCGACCCCTGTCTGCCGTGCGGTGTCCACATGTACACGAGCAAGGGCAAGACACTGACCGTCACCCACTCGCCGACCTACGGAGCGAGTCATGGCTGATGTGACGGCCGGTGTGACGGCTGAGGTGACGGCCGGCATCGGGCGGCTCGACGGCCCGGCGGTCGAGGCGCGGCTGGCCCGCCTCGACTCGCTGCTGGAGAGCCTGGAGTCCGCCCCGGGCCCGCTCGGCAGCTCCGCCGTCGAGGCGGTCCGGCTGCTGGCCGAGGTCTACGGCGAGGCGCTCGCCCGGATCCTCGACGGCGCCGACGCGCCGCTGGCCGAGCGGCTCGCCGACGACGAGCTCCTCGACCACCTCATGGTCCTGCACGACATCCATCCCGACTCCCCCGAGTGCCGGGCCGCCCGCGCGGTCGAGCGGCTGCGCCCCGCCGTGCGCGAGCGCGGCGGCGACGTCGAGTGGGCCGGTGTGGAGGGCGAGGTGGGCCGGGTGCGGCTGGCCACGGGCGGCGGTTGCGGTTCCGGGTGCGGCGGAGGTACGACGGAGGTGACCGACGTCGTCCGGGAGGCGGTGCTCGCCGCGGCTCCCGAGCTCGCCGACGTGCAGCCGGTGCCCGAGGCCCCGGCGCCCGCCTTCGTCCCCCTGGACTCCCTGCGCCGGTCACAGGAGGCCCGGTGAGCGTCGAAGGGGCCCTGGCCCGCCTCATCCGTTCCTCGGCCGACCTGCAGACAGCGGCCGGGGCGGAGGTGTGCGACCTGTGCGCCGCCCCGGTGGCCGAGGACCATCCGCATCTGTACGACACCGGGCAGGCCGAGGTCCGCTGTGCCTGCCGGCCCTGCTCGGTGCTGTTCGCCGAGACCCTGCAGGGTGAGGGCCGGCTCCGGCTGGTCCCCACCCGCCGGGTCCGCCTCCCGAAGGTCGACACGGCGGCCCTCGGGGTCCCGGTCGGGCTGGTCTTCTTCGTACCGCGCGCCGACGGGTCGGTCACCGCGGAGGGGCCGAGCCCGGCGGGTGCCATGCGCTGGGAGGTGGACGCGGCGGCCTGGCAGCGGGCGGTCGCCGGCTGTCCGCCGCTCGCCGGTATGACACCGGACGTGGAGGCGTTGCTGGTCAACACCGTCCACGGTCAGGACCACCACTGGATCACACCGATCGACGACTGCTTCCGCATGCTCGCCGTGATCCGCCGCGAATGGCGCGGCCTGTCCGGCGGCGGCCGGATGTGGCCGGCCGTCGAGCGTTTCTTCGAGGAGCTCACCGAGCGGTCCTGACACCGGACGGCCTCGAAGAACGGCACCACAGGAAGGAGAAACCCCATGGGCGAGATCCGAGTCGGCCGCCCCCAGACGCGGCCCGACACACCGTCCCACGTGCCCGGCATACACGAGGGCAACGAGGGTCCCTACAAGAAGCAGGCAGGTCACCACCAGGACGGCACCGCCGACGCGCGGCGCTCGACCAACATCGACTGGAAACGTCACGACGCCCTGCTGGACGTCATGCCGAACATCCCGCCCGGATGACACAGATCAGGGAGTTCCCCACATGAAGGACCGACACAAGAGGACAGGAACGGCGGCCCAGACCGTGCTGACCGCGGAGATCGCCGTGGTGGGCGCCCTGGTCCTGGCGCTGCTCGCCACCAACATTCCCAGTCTGATGCGCGAGATGAAGATCTGGCGCATCGCGGGCGGGCTGCGCGCCGGTCACCGGTATCCGTGAGCGGGTCGTGCACGAACTGTCGATCGCGACCGCGATCGTGGAGCAGGCCGACGAGTGGGCCCGGGCGGACGGCGCGGACAGTGTCTCCGCGGTGACCGTCCGGGTCGGCGAACTGTCCGGGGTCGTCCCCGACGCCCTGGACTTCGCCTTCGAGATGGCCCGCGACGGCACGGCCCTGGCCGGGGCCCGGCTGGTGGTCGAGCAGGTGACGGCGCGGGCCTGGTGCGGTCCGTGCGCCGAGGAGTTCGCGGTGGGTATGCCGCCGTTCTTCTGGTGCCCGCGCTGTGACCGGCCCTCCACCGAGCTGCGCAGCGGCCGGGAACTGGAGATCACCGCGGTCGAATGACCCCGCCGGTGCCGTACGGCACCGGCGGGGTCATCGCCTTCTCATCTCATCGGCGGATCCCGTCGTCAGCAGATCCTGTCGTCAGCAGATGCGGGGCAGCTGCTCCCCGAGCGGGAGGTCGACGACCCGGGTGCCGCCCAGGCCGGTCGCGACGACCACCATGCCGGGGTGCTCGGTCACGCACTCGCCGATCCGGGTCGCGCCCGCCCCCTGCGGATGGGCGCGCATCGCGTCGAGCACGGCGTCGGCCTCCGTCGGCGGGACGAAAGCCACCAGGCAGCCCTCGTTGGCGACATAGAGCGGGTCGAGCCCGAGGAAACCGCAGGCGCTCGCGACCGCGTCCGGTACCGGAATGGCCCGCTCGTTCAGCCGTACCCCGGTTCCCGAGGCGCGGGCGATCTCGTTGAGCGAGGCGGCCAGACCGCCCCGGGTCGGGTCGCGCAGGACGTGGATGTCGGGGGTGACGTCCAGCATGGTCGCCACCAGGTCGGCGAGGGACGCGGTGTCGCTGGCGATCTCGACGCCGAACTCCAGCCCCTCGCGCACGCTGAGTACGGCCACCCCGTGCAGGCCGATCGGCCCGCTGACGATGACGGCGTCCCCGGGCCGGGCCCGCTGCGGCCGGATGTCGACCCGCTCGGGGACAAGGCCGACCCCGGCGGTGGTGACGTACACCCCGTCCCCGTGCCCGGCCTCGACCACCTTGGTGTCACCGGTGGCGATGGTGACTCCGGCCGTCTCGGCCGCCGTGCCCATGGCCTGGGCGATGCGTTCGACCACGGACAGCTGCACGCCCTCCTCCAGCACGAAGGCGGCGGAGAGGTAGGCAGGCCGGGCACCGCTCATCGCGAGGTCGTTGACGGTGCCGTTGACGGCGAGGTCGCCGAGGCAGCCGCCGGGGAAGAAGAGCGGCCGTACCACGTAGGAGTCGGTGGAGAGGGCCAGCCTGGCGCCGCCGAGCTGGAGGACCGCGGAGTCGGTCATCCCGGCGAGCAGGGCGTTGCCGTAGGCGGGGGCGAAGATCTGCTCGATCAGTTCGGCGGAGAGGGCGCCGCCTCCGCCGTGGCCCATCACCACGACCGGCTGGTCGCGGATCGGCGCCGGGCAGCTCCAGTTCGCGGGGTCGACGAGGGTCTGCTCAGCCAACGGGGTTCATCTCCTCGCGCGGGTGCGCCGGTTCGGACATCCGGCGGTAGAGGTAGTAGGCGGCACAGGCGCCCTCGCTGGAGACCATGGTGGCGCCGAGCGGGGTGCGCGGGGTGCAGGTGGTGCCGAAGGCCGCGCAGTCCGTGGGCTTGATGAGCCCCTGCAGGATCTCGCCGGCGCGGCACTCGGCGGGTTCCTCGGTGCGGATGCCGGTGACGTCGAAGCGGTGCTCGGCGTCGTGGTCCCGGTAGGCCTCGGTCAGCCGCCAGCCGCTGGCGGGGATCCGGCCGATGCCGCGCCAGGAGCGGTCGGTGACCTCGAAGACCTCCTCGATCATGCGGATCGCGGCCGGGTTGCCGTCCGTGCGCACGGCACGGGCGTAGGCGTTCTCCACCCGGTGCTCGCCGCGCTCCAGTTGGCGGACGGTGCGGCGGATTCCCTCCAGGATGTCGAGCGGTTCGAAGCCGGTGACCACGATCGGCACACGGTGCCGTTCGGCCAGCTCCGGGTACTCGGCCATGCCCATCACGCTGCACACGTGCCCGGCGGCCAGGAAGCCCTGCACCCGGCAGCTGGGCGCGGTCATGATGGCCTCGATGGCCGGGGGGACCCGGACATGGGAGACCAGGAGGGTGAAGTTGGTCAGGCCGAGGCGCCTGGCCTGGTGGACGGCCATGGCGTTGGCGGGGGCGGTGGTCTCGAAGCCGATGGCGAAGAACACCACCTGACGGTCCGGGTGGCGCCGGGCCAGCTGGAGCGCGTCGAGCGGTGAGTACACCACGCGGACGTCGCCTCCCTCGCCCTTGACCCGGAACAGGTCCCGGTCGGTGCCGGGGACGCGGAGCATGTCGCCGAACGAGCAGAAGATCACGTCCGGACGGGCGGCGATCTCCAGCGCCTTGTCGATGCACTCCAGCGGGGTCACACAGACCGGGCAGCCGGGACCGTGGATCAACTCCACCTCATCGGGCAGGAGTTGGTCGATGCCGTGCCGAATGATGGAGTGGGTCTGGCCGCCGCACACCTCCATCAGGGCCCAGGGCCGGGTCACGGTGGCCCGGATCTCGTCCAGCAGGCGGCGGGCCAGCTTGGGGTCGTTGAACTCGTCGAGGTACTTCACCGGGACTCGCTCCCCTCGGCCTGCCGGGCCGCCTGCTGCCAGGCGTCGCCGAACTCCTCCTCGAGAAGCCCCAGTTCCTCGAAGAGCTTGAGGGAGGCCAGAGCCGACTCCTCGTCGAGTCGCTGCAGGGCGAAGCCCACATGGACGATGACGTACTCGCCCACCCGCACGTCCGAGACGTACTCCAGACACGCCTGCTTCTGCACTCCGCCGAAGTCGATCAGGCCGGTGAGGGGATCGGCGGTGTCGTCGATGCTCACGACTCTGCCGGGCACTGCCAGACACATGGGTCACTCCGTCTCGTCGCTGACTGCTTTCCGTCGGTCGTCGTCAGGTCGTTCATGGGCCGGAGCCGATTCGGCCGAAGCCGGTTCGGCCATAGCCCGTGCCCGGGCGGCAGCCGATTCACGGGCCGCGGCCGGTTCATGGGCCGCGACCATCAGCTGCCCGAGGGCCAACCCGCCGTCGTTCGGGGGGACTTCGCCGTGCAGCAGGACCGTGAATCCGGCGCCGTGCAGCAGGTCGGTGCTCGCGCTCTCCAGCAGGGCGTTGGCGAACACCCCTCCGGTGAGGGCGACGGTGCTCAGTCCGGTGACCGCGCGTGCGCGTCGGCACAGGCCCAGGACGGCCTGGGCGACGCCGCGGTGGAAGCGGGCCGCGATGACCGGGGCCGGGGTGCCGCACCGCAGGTCGGTGACGATCGCGCGCAGGGCGGGGGCCGGGTCGAAGCGGTCGCCGAAGGAGTACGCGGCCGTGTCCTCGTCCCAGGCCGGGCAGGCCTGTGCCTCCAGCTCCAGGGCGGCCTGGGCCTCGTATCCCGCGCGGTGGCAGACCCCTGCGAGGGAGGACACGGCGTCGAAGAGACGGCCCATGCTGGAGGTGGCCACGCAGCCGACCTGACTCGGCAACTGCCGTGCCAGCAGCGTGAGTTCCTCGCGGGAGCCGGCGGCGACACAGGGCAGGTCCGCATCCCACGGCACACCGGCCGCCCACAGCCGGGCCAGCGCCGTCCGGCACGGGTTGGCCACGCCCGCGTCCCCGCCGGGCAGTGGGGCCGGGGCGAGGTGGGCGAGGCGCCGGTAGCCGGTGTAGTCGGCGACGAGGACCTCGCCGCCCCAGACGGTGCCGTCGTCGCCGTAGCCGGTGCCGTCGAAGGCGACGCCGATGACGGGTGTGGTGCCGTCGAGGCCGGCCTCTGCCATGGCGGCGGCGATGTGGGCGTGGTGGTGCTGGACGAACACCGGCTTACTCAGCGGGAGTCGACCGGTGTGTTCCGGCGGGAACCGAGTGCCGTGCGCCGGCGGGAGCTGATGGGCGTACCGACGTGCCCAGGCGGACGAGTGGTAACCGGGGTGGCGGTCGGCGGCGACGAGCTCGGGGCGGATTCCGGTCAGCCGGTGCAGATGCCGTTCGGCGCGGGTGGCGGCCTCCAGGGTGGCCAGGTCGCCCATGTCGCCGATGTGCGGCCCGAACCAGGCAAGTTCGCCCTCGCCGACGCAGAGCGCGTTCTTGAGGTCACCGCCCACCGCGAGCGCGGGCCGCACCGGGACGGGCAGGCGCAGCGGACGCGGCACATACCCGCGGGAGCGGCGCAGCACCTGCTCGGTGCCGTCGGCGCGCACCCTCAGCAGGGAGTCGTCGCAGGGCGAGGCGATGGGCCGGTCGTGGGCGAGCCAGGCGTCGGCCAGTCCGAAGAGCCGGGTCAGGGCCTCGTCGTCGTCCGTGACAATCGGTTCGCCCGAGCGGTTGCCGCTGGTCATGACGAGGACGCGGGGGCCGGGCGGGTCGCCGGGGAGGCCGAAGAGGAGGGTGTGGACGGGGGTGTAGGGCAGCATCACGCCGAGGTGCGGGCTGCCGGGGCAGAGGCCGGGTGCCAGCCGCACCCCGCGACGGGGGCGGAGGAGGACGATGGGGCGCCGGGGGCCGATGAGGGCGGCTCGTTCGGCCGTCCCGACCTCGGCGATCCGCTCCGCCTCGCCGAGGTCCGCGCACATCACGGCGAACGGCTTGTCGCCGCGTGCCTTTCTGGTGCGCAGGGTGTCGACGGCCCGGACGTCGGCGGCGTCGCAGGCCAGGTGGTAGCCGCCGATGCCCTTCACGGCGACGATCCGCCCGGCGGCGAGCAGCTCTCGCGCCCGTGAGAGGGCGTCACCGTCGCGAGCGGCTCTCACTCCGCTGCCGGCGGCGGGCACCAGCCGCAGCCGGGGCCCGCAGTCCGGGCACGCGACGGGCTGGGCGTGGAAGCGGCGGTCGGTCGGGGCGCCGTACTCCCGGGCGCAGCCGGTGCACATGGGGAAGCCGGACATCGTGGTGACCGCGCGGTCGTACGGCATCCCGGTGGCGATGGTGAAGCGGGGCCCGCAGTGGGTGCAGGTGATGAAGGGGTGCCGGTGGCGGTGGTCGGCCGGATCGGACAGTTCGCGCAGGCAGTCGGCGCAGGTCGCGGTGTCGGGTGGGAGGAGGGTACGGCCCGGGGCCGACTGCTCGGAGGCACGGATCGTGAAGCCGGGGTCCGCGCCGGTGACGGGTACCTCCTCCACACCCACCGCGGTCACGGTGGCCAGCGGCGGCGGCTCGGTGGCCAGCCGCTCGCAGAACCGGTCGACGTCGGCCGCCGGGCCCTCGACCTCGACGATCACTCCGTTCGCCGTGTTGCCGACGAATCCGGCGAGCGCGAGATCGACGGCCAGCCGGTGGACGTACGGGCGGAAGCCCACGCCCTGCACGGTCCCGCGCACGGTGACGCGCCGGCGGACGGCCGCCGCCGTGGTGGACGCGGCGGTCACGAGGCGGTCGGGGCGTGGACGTGACCGTGCGGGTGCGGGGCGAGGGGCGGACGGTGCACGGGGGCGCCGTCCCGGACGGCGAGCACCCGGTCGAGGACCGTGTCGACGCCCTCGCCGGTGCGGGCGCAGGAACGCACGATCTCCACCCCGGGGTTGACCCGCCGTACGTGGTCGGCGAAGGCGGTCGCGTCGAAGCCGGCCGGTCCGGCGAGGTCGGTCTTGGTGAGGACGACCAGGTGCGCGGAGCCGAAGGCGGTCGGGTACTTCGAGGGCTTGTCCTCGCCCTCCGTCACCGCCATCAGCACGATCCGCAGGTGTTCGCCGAGGTCGTAGGAGGCCGGGCAGACCAGGTTGCCGACGTTCTCGACGAACAGCAGAGCGGTGTCGGTGGGCAGCCAGCCCTCAAGATGGCCGCGGATCTGCCGGGCCTCCAGATGGCACAGCCCGTCGGTCAGCAGCTGTTTCACCGGCGCTCCGGAACGGGCCAGGCGCACGGCGTCGTTCTCGGTCGCGAGGTCGGCGGTGAAGGCGGCGACGGGCACGTCCCGTTCCCGTGCCCGGGCGAGCACCCGGCCGAGCAGTTCGGTCTTGCCGCTGCCGGGACTGGAGAGCAGGTTCACCACGCTCACCCCGCGCGCGGTCAGGTCGTCGCGCAGGCTCGCGGCCAGGCCGTCGTTCCTGGCCAGGACGGCCCGGGTGACCTCCTCCGACTGACACATGGGTGCTCCGCTCTGGGTCGCTGGGCTCGGGACGAACCTTCGGAGCGGGCTGGTCCCGGTCCGGGTACTGGTCCGTCAGCGATCCTCCGCGCCGGTGGCGGCGGTGTGCGGGAGCCCGGCCGCGGCGCGGCCCGCGGATTCCTCCGGGCGGGCCAACGAAGGCGTGACCAGGGGATCCGCCAGCAGCGCCGGGACCAGGGTGTGCAGGGCCGCGACGGCTCGCCCCACCGCGTCCCGGACGGGCTCGCTCAGGCCGGGGGCGATGTCCTCGTCGCCGCGCGGCAGCTCGCCGGGCTCGCAGGCGAGGACGAGGACGCGGGGCAGGGGTTCGTCGCCGAGGTGGGTGGCCAGGGCCAGCACCTTCGCCGGGTCCATGCCGTGTGCCTCGGGCGGGGCCGCCGAGCGGCCGTCGGGCGGTTCGGGCGCGACCAGGGACAGGGTGCCGGGGCGTTCGCCGCGGGCGGCCGCGTCCACGAGCACGGCGACCGTCCAGCCGTCCAGCAGTTCGTAGGCGAGGTCCATGCCCCGGATGCCGAAGTCCCGGACCCTCACCTCGGGCGGCAGGGGGCACTCCGCCAGGGCGCGGATCACCTCGGGGCCGAAGGCGTCGTCCCCGAGGAAGATGTTGCCGACGCCCGCCACCAGCAGCCGTGTCACCGGGCACCGCCGGGGACCTTGCGGACGAAGTCCGAGCGCAGCGCGTGGTAGGCGGCGCCGGGGTCGAAGAACAGGGCGTGCATCCGGGCGAGTTCGTCGCTCCGGTACTCGGCGAGCGGCCGTACGGCCTCGTCGGCCCGGCGCGCCGCGGCCTTGGCGGCGATCCGGCGGTCAAGGTCCGGGGTGCCGGCGAGCGCGGCCGCCAGCTGCTCGACCTCGGCGGTGAAGTCCTGTGCGGGCACCGGCACCAGCCGGTCGACGAGCCCGGTCCGGGCGGCTGTCGCCGCGCTCACCGGCTGTGCCTCGTCCATGAGCCGCCGGGCGGTCTCGGCGCCGACGCGGCGGGGCAGCGTGTACGTCCAGAACTCGGAGCCGTACAGGCCCATCCGCCGGTAGTGCGGGTTGAGGACGGCGCCGGTGCGGCACCAGACCTCGTCGGCGGCGAGGGCGAGCATGGCGCCGCCGGCCGCCGCGTTGCCGCCGAGTGCCGCCACGACCAGCCGGTCGGTGGTCCGCAGCACGGCCTCGACCAGGTCGTCCATCGCGTTCAGGTTGGTCCAGGACTCCTCGGCGGGGTCCGGGGCGGCCTCGATGACGTTCAGGTGGATGCCGTTGGAGAAGAAGTCGCGCCGGCCGCCGAGCACGATTACCCGGGTGGGGCGGGCGAGTGCGTACTCGTACGCGGCGAGCAGGCGCCGGCAGTGGTCGGTGCTCATCGCCCCGCCGGGGAAGGAGAACCTCACGAAGCCGACGTCGCCGTGCTGCCGGTAGGTGATGTCGGTCCAGGTGCGGCGGTCCGGGGGCAGTTCGAGCGGGGCGGGGCTCTCCGGAAGGTCCGGGGCGGCGAGCACGTCGGCCGCGGGGCGGCGGAAGGGGGCGGGGTCGCCGGAGTTCTTGCGGGGGCGCAGTTCGGGGATCCACACGGCGCCGTCCCGGGTGGCCCGGCAGACCGCGCCCGCCCGCGTCGCGAGCAGCTCACCGGGTTCCCCGGTCAGTCGGTCCTCGGGGTGCCCTCCGTGCAGGAACACCTCCCGGCCGAGGAGTTCGTCCAGGACCCCCGGCTGCGAGTCGGCGCCGCGCAGCTTGCGCAGTACGGCCTCGGTGTCGTCGGCCGCCCAGTCGATCCGTCGCCGCACCTGCCGGAAGACGTCACGCCAGACGATCCGGCCATGGATCTCGGGGTCGCTCTGCGGTCGGGGCTTGTACGAGCCCTCCGCGTACCGTCGTACGGCCTCGTGGACGGCGGTGAGGGCGGCGTCGGCGGCCTCGCCCCGGTAGAGGTCGCTCTTGCCGACCGGCTCGACCGGGAACGGCTCGCTCGCCCAGACGGCGCCCGCGTCCATGGCCGCCTCGGCCTGGAGCACGGTCACCCCCCAGCTGGGGCCCTGTCCGGCGATGGCCCAGTCGAGGGAGGAGGGGCCGCGGTCGCCGGGCGGTCCCGGGTGCACGATCAGGCAGGTGTGCTCCCGCCAGACGTCCTCGGGGAGTGCCGTCTTCAGCATCGGCGCGACGATCAGCTCCGGGCGCCGGTCCTGTACCGCGGCGCGGACGGCGTCGGGGCCGTGGCCGGCGAGGACGACGTCCACCCGGTGGCCGAGGTCTGACAGTTCGGCGTACACCCGCTGGGACAGGCTGTTGAACGCGCTTGCGACGAGCAGAATGTCCATGGTGCGGCATATTCGCGGCTTCAGGGGCTTCCGGAAAGCACCCGCGCGGCGTTTCGCCGACGGTCCTGGACCGCACGGGCCTCGCCCGCCCGGAACGCCCGGTCCGTCCTGGGCTCCGTCACGAACCGGAGGACCCGGCATACCGGCGGTGTGCACGACAGGGTGACCCGGTCTCCGGCGCGGTAAACCCACCGTGGGGGTGAGGTGCCGAAGCGGGAAACCGTGTCCGTCCGTCGTGCCCGGCCAGGAAGATGGTTCCGCCCGTGTCGACCGATGCCTCTTTGGAGTGTGCCGCGTGACGTCGTCGGACCGTGTCTCCGCACCGTTCGTGGAACTGCTGGACACCCGCCCGGAAACCCTCCGGGAGGCGGCCGAGGACTTCGGTCACCTGGTGTGCGCACCGCCTCTGGGGGTGCTGCGGCCGCGGTCCGCGGCCGAGGTCAGGGACGCGCTGGCGTACGCCGGGCCGCGCGGGATCCCGGTGGCCGCACGGGCCGGCGGCCACTCGATGTACGGCCAGGGTCAGGCACCCGGCGGGATCGTCCTCGACCTGCGTGAGCTGAGCGCGGTCGGGCCGGTGACCGGCGACCGGGTCGAGGTCGAGGCGGGTGCGCTGTGGCGTGACGTGCTGACGGCGACCCTCCCGTACGGGCTCGCGCCGCCCGTCCTCACCGACTACCTGGGGGCCGGCGTCGGCGGAGTGCTGAGCGTCGGCGGGCTGGGCGGCGCCGGCCACCGGCACGGACTGGTCGCGGACTCGGTGCTGGAGCTGGAGGTGGTGACCGGGGCCGGCGAGCACCTGGTCTGCTCGCCGGAACACCATGGCGCGCTCTTCCACGCGGTCCTGGCCGGACTGGGGCAGGTCGCCGTCATCGTCCGGGCCACCCTGCGGCTGTCCCCCGCGCCCGCCCTGGTGCGCCGCTACTGCCTGTACTACCCCGATCTCGACGCCTACCTGGCCGACCAGCGCCTGCTCGCCACGGACGGGCGCTTCGGCTACCTCGAAGGCCAGGCCCGCCCCGTCGAGGACACCGTCGACGGCTGGCGGTTCATGGTCGAGGCCGTGGCCGCCCATCAGGGCCCAACCCCGCCCGACGACACAGCCCTCCTCGGGGACCTCTCCTTCGGCACGGCCGAGATCGAGGACCTCGGGTACGCCGAGTTCGCGGACCGGGTCGCGGTCGACGAGGAGACGCTGCGCGCCAGCGGCGAGTGGCTGCACCCGCATCCCTGGCTGAACCTGCTGCTCCCCGAGGACACCGCCGCGTCCGTCGTGACCGGCATCCTCGCGGACCCGGCCTTCACGGACCTGCGCGAGAACGGCCTGGTGCTGCTCTACCCCCTCCTCACCCGTACCCTGCGGGCCCCGCTGTTCCGGCGCCCGCGCGGCGAGGTCGTCCATCTGCTCGCCCTGCTGCGCACGGCCGTCCCGGGCGCGGCCGACCCGATGGTGGCCGCCAACCGCCGGGCGTACGAGTACGCGCGGGCCGAGGGCGCGGTGGCCTACCCGGCCAACGCGCTGCCGATGTCCCCCGCTGACTGGCGCGAGCACTACGGCAGCCAGTGGGGAACGCTGGCCGAGGCCAAGGCCGTCCACGACCCGCACGGCGTCCTGGCCCGGGGGCACGGGATGTGGCAGTGACCGGGGCCACACACACCCGCCGGGCCACGGTGTGTCGATTCCGCCCGGCTCCGTTCGTCGGTGGGGTGTAAGAAGCTCTTGAGGACCGGGAGGAACCATGAAGTACATGCTGCTGGTCTGCGGCGACGACACCGCCGACGCCTCCGGGATGGCACCGGTGGAGCCCTGGGTGGAGGAGCACGGCGTCCGCCGCGGGGTCCGGCTGTACGGCCACCGCCTGCGGCTGCCGGACACGGCGGTCACCGTGCGGGTGCGCGACGGGGAGGTGCTGCGGACCGACGGGCCGTTCGCGGAGACCAAGGAGTACGTCGCCGGGTTCGACGTCGTCGACTGCGACAGCCTGGAGGAGGCCGTACGGATCGCCGCCCAGCACCCCGTGGCGACCATCGGGGCCATGGAGGTGCGCCCGTTCTGGGACGAGGGGCTGGTGGAGGACGCCGGAACGGCCGTGCGCCGGATCGACGCCGAGCTGACCGCGGCCGCCCGCGAGCGGGACGTCGACCGGATGACGGCCTGCTATGCGCCCGATGTGGAGGCCTTCGGGCCCGCCGCGGCCGAGCCGCAGTCCGGGATCGCCGCGCTCCGCAAGGCGGTCGAGGGGTGGTTCGCGACGCTCAGCGGGCCCGTGCACCGCGAGGTGCTCGAACTGCGTGTGCGACCCGGGGAGGGCAGCACCTTCAGCCACGCCCTCGTCCGGATCCGCGGCACCCGGGTGACCGGGGAGCCCCTGGACCGGGTGGTGCGGGTGACCACCGGCTACCGGGACACCGGCTTCAGCTGGGTCATCGCCCATGAACATGTCTCGGTGCCGCTGGAGGCGACGGCCGGGAAGGAGCCGTCATGAAGTACGTCCTGTTCATCTGCACGCCCGTCGGCGGCGAGGAGCTCAGCCCCGCCGAGATCGCCGAGGACCCGCGCTTCACCTCGTACATCCACGAGGTCCGCACCCGGGACGTCGTCAAGGGCGGTGCCCGGCTGCGGCCCGCCGCCGACGCGACCACCGTCCGGGTGCAGGGCGACGAAGTGCTGCTGAGCGACGGGCCGTTCGCCGAGACCAAGGAGTACGTCGCGGGCCTCGACATCATCGAGGTCGCCGACCTCGACGAGGCCATCGCGCTCGCCTCCCGGCACCCGGCGGCGCTGGCCGGCGGCTCGGTCGAGGTGCGGCCGGTCTGGGAGTGAACACCACGTGAGTGTCACGGACGACGTCGAGAAGGCCGTCGCCGCCGCCTTCCGCGAGGAGTGGGCCCAGGTCGTCGCCACCCTGATCCGGGTGACCGGCGACTGGGACCTCGCCGAGGAGTGCGCGCAGGACGCCTTCGCCCAGGCGCTCGAACGGTGGCGGCGCGACGGAGTGCCGCGCCGCCCCGGTGCATGGCTCACCACGACCGCCCGCAACCGCGCCCTGGACGTGCTGCGCCGGGAGGCGGTCGGGGCGGCGAAGCTGCGGGAGGCGGCGGTGCTGACGCGGGACGAGGAACCCTACGACCCGTACGACCCGGACCACGAGGGCGACGACAGCGGGGTGCGGGACGACCGGCTGCGGCTGGTCTTCACCTGCTGCCACCCGGCGCTGCCGATCGAGGCCCGGGTCGCGCTGACCCTGCGCACCCTCGCCGGGCTGACCACACCCGAGATCGCGCGCGCGTTCCTCGTGCCCGAGGCGACGATGGCGCAGCGGCTGGTGCGCGCCAAGCGGAAGATCCGCAACGCCGGCATCCCGTACCGGGTGCCGCCCGCGCATCTGCTGCCCGAGCGCACCACGGGCGTCCTCGGCGTGCTGTATCTGCTGTTCAACGAGGGCTACGCGGCCACGGCCGGCGCCGACCTGATGCGCTCCGGCCTGTGTGCCGAGGCCGTCCGGCTGGCCCGGCTGCTGGCCCGGCTGATGCCCGACGAGCCGGAGGTCGTAGGCCTGCTGGCGCTGCTGCTGCTCCACGACGCCCGCCGGGGCACCCGGGTGGACGCGGCCGGCGACCTGGTGACCCTGGAGGACCAGGACCGCACGGCCTGGGACCAGGGGGAGATCGATGAGGGCGCCGCGCTCCTGGAGGGCGCCCTGCGCCGGGGCCGCCCCGGCCCGTACCAGATCCAGGCGGCCATCGCGGCCTGCCACACCACCGCGGCGACCGCCGCCGACACCGACTGGGCCGACATCGCCGGCCTCTACGGCGAACTCCTGCGGTGCGTCCCCTCGCCCGTGGTCCGGCTGAACCGCGCGGTCGCCGTGGGCATGGCCGAGGGCGGGGAGGCGGGCCTCGCCCTGGTGGCGGAGCTGGCGGCGGAGGACGACCTGGCCGGCTACCACCTGCTGCCCGCGACCCGCGCCGACCTGCTGCGGCGCGTGGGGCGTACGCGGGAGGCGGCCGAGTCGTACGAACAGGCGCTGGCGCTGGTGGAGAACGCGGCGGAGCGCAGGTTCCTGGAGAAGCGGCTCGCGGAGTGCCGATCCGCGTAGGCACCAGGGGGTTCGCTCCACCGCTGCCCGGGGGTTGGCCACACCCCGGATACGGCGGCCCGCTGGAGTGATCGCGGAACGGGCGGTCCCTGGCGTGTTGGCGCATGGCAACGACTCCCGCGAAGTCCGTCCTGGCGTTATCGGTGGCGGCGATCGTGCTGGCGGCCGCGCCCGCCGTCACCGCACGGCCGTCGTCTCCAGGACCGTCCGAGCGCTGCGGCACGCACGACGACGTCCGCCCGGCGCTGACCGCGCTCACCGCACACGACCGCATCCCCGGAGCCTCGGCGCTCGCCGACGGCCCGTGCGGACGCTGGGCCGAGACCGCCGGTACGGCGGATCTGCGCACCGGCCGTCCCATGAACACCACCGACCGGCTGCGCGTCGGCAGCGTCACCAAGACGTTCACCGCGACCGTCGTCCTGCAACTCGCCGCCGAGCACCGGCTCTCGCCGGACGCCTCCGTCGACCATTACCTGCCCGGGCTGATCGACGCCCACGGCTACGACGGACGGCACATCACCGTGAGGCAACTCCTGCGCCACACCGTCGGGTTGCCCGACTATCTCGACGCGCCCGAATGGGAGCACCCGGAGCGGCTGCGCCACCGCCACTTCGAGCCGGGTGAGTTGATCGCGCGCGCCCTCGAACTGCCGCGTCCGCAGGGTTCATGGCACTACGCCACCACCAGCCCCGGACCCGCCGGCCCGCTACCACCACCAGCACCTCACCTGGAAGAGCTGTGTGCTCGGGCCGGACGACGACACCGGCAAGGACGTCGAAAAGGCCGGGGCCCGATGCGCCGACGTCACCGTACCGTTGGACTACGCCGACCCGGGCGGCCGTGTTCGGTGTCTACGGCAGCGACTGCGTCGACGCGACGGTCAACGCCTACCTCGCGACCGGGGAGTTGCCGGCCGCGGACGTCATCTGCGCCGCCTCCCCGCGCTGAGGGACGCCTCCGGTCCGACTCCAGTTGGAGTCGGACCGGAGGTTCGCACCGGGGTCAGGCCCTGCGCGCGTCCTGCGCCAGCGCCTTGAACTCCGGCCACCGCACGCGTGGCCGGGGCAGGCCGCGCCGGGACAGATAGCGGTCGGTGGCCCGCTTCGTGCTGCGCAGCACGCCCACCGCGTCGGTCACCCGGCCCGCGCCCATCGGCTCCACCACCTTGGCCGGGACCAGCACCCGTCCCGCGGCGCTCTCGCGCAGTTCGCCGCGCACGAGCGCGTTGTGCATGTGGTTCAACCGCTCGTCGTGCCGGTGCACGAGGAGCGAGGCGGGGCCCGGTACGGCCGGGCAGTCGGCCGGCACCTCCACGGCGAAGCCCTCGGGCGTGGGCACCGGCCGGGTCCGGGCCAGCACCGGCGCCCCGGAGGCGTCGCGCGCGGCGAGCACGGCCGTCGGGAAGCGGGCGAGTTGCGCGGCGCCCACCAGGTCACTGGCCGCAGCGAGGGTGCCGGACGCGGGCAACGGCGGTCGTACGAGCGCCTGTTGGGGCGTCACGGTGATCAGCAGCCGCAGGTAGTACCAGTCCATCAGCGGCCGCATGGGAGCGGTGAGGTACGACCGGCTGTGCGGCTGGCGTTCGAACAGCATCCGCCAGTAGTCCTCGGCGCCTTCGGGTCCGGTCATGATCTCGTCCGGGCATTCGGCCTCTCCGCCGACGAAGATCTGCGGGGGATCCGTGCGGCCACTGCCGGTGGGGTCGGAGAAGAGCAGGGCGACACGACCGTCCCGGCGGATGTTCAGCGCCTTCTGCGCGAACGCCAGGGACGTGCTGAGCAGCAGCGTCCCGTCCGGACGGCGCCGCACGGCCGTCGGCCAGGCCACGGGCGAGCCGTCGCGGCCCAGGGTGACGAACTCGCAGGTCCGGTAGGCGTCCAGGACGTCGAGCGGGGCGGAGTCGAGTACGGACACCGGGCTACTCCTCGTCCAGCGGGGCGCGCATGGTCCGGCGGAGGGCCGCGTACTGCCGCCGGCCGACGGCCTGCCACAGGAGGCGGCCGATCAGCGGGACCTTGCCCAGGAAGTAGGCGCTCTCCTCGGGCGTGGCCTCCTCCAGGATCGCGCCGAGGGCCAGCATCCGCTTGTTCTTCGGTATCCCTTCCATGCCGCGCTCTCCGACCAGGTCCCACTCGGCGACGGTCAGATGCTCGGCGACCAGCGGGAGCACCGACCGCTCCTCCTCGTCGAGGTGCTCCAGGAGCGCGGTGCGGTGTGCCTCCAGTGCGAGTGCCAGTTCCTCGGCGGAGATGCGGTCGGCGGACCGCTCCCACACCGGCGTCCACTCCGCCACGGCCGCCAGGGTGCGGTCGATGGTCTCGTGCTGCTCGGTCATCCGGCCCACCAGCGCCTCGTCCTGCGCCGCCCGGGACCGCAGCAGCGGCCAGATCAGCTCGTCCTCGGCATGGTGATGGTGGTGCAGGCCCATGGTGTAGTCGCCCAGGGCCCCGACGATCCGCGCCGCGCGGGCCGTGTCGCCTTCGGGTACGGCGCGCACCAGCCGGGGCAGCAGCGCCGACTCGCGGCGGAAGACCCGGTGGACCACGACCATTTCGTGGGTATGAGGACGCTCGGCGGTGGCCGTGACGCCATGGCTGCTGTTGAGGGACACGCTTGCTTGCTCCAACGATCGGATGTCTGCGTCGACTGTCTGCGTCGACCATTCACCGTGCCGCACCCCACTTGGCGTCCGCTTGGCGCTCGACTTGGCGTCCGCCCCGCACGCGTCCCGGCACTCGCCCCAACACCCGTCCAGGCGTCCCGCAGTGGCCTGCGTTTATCGTCTGTTGACGGGATCGAAGCGGTCCTCGGGTAGATTCCCGCAGCGTGCTGCGTTTGCGAGTCCTGGGTCCGCTGGGTGCCGAAGTCACCGGGACACCGGTCGAGTTGGGTGCTCCGCGGCAGCGTGCCGTACTGGCGCTGCTGATCGCGGCCCGGGGCGGGGTGGTACCGGTCGACCGGATGGCGGACGCGCTCTGGCGGGGTGAGCCGCCGGCGAAGGCGACCGTGTCGCTGCACGCCTATCTGTCCAACCTGCGCCGGTCGCTCGAACCAGGGCGGCCGCCGCGTGCGCCGGCCACCGTTCTGGTCACCGCGCCACCGGGATACGCCCTGAGGCCGGCCCAGGACGCGGTGGACGCCTGGCGGTTCGAGACCTGGGTCGGGCGCGCCCGTGACGCCCCGGCCGAGGAGGCGCGGCGGCTGCTCGCCGAGGCGCTCGGCTGGTGGCGGGGGCAGGCCTTCGCCGAGCACGCGGACGAGGACTGGGCCGCCGCCGAGGTGGCCCGGCTGACCGGGCTGCGCGCCGAGGCCCGCGAACTCGCCGTCGCCGCCGAGCTGCGCACCGGCCGGGCGGCGCAGGCCGCGGCCGACGCCGAGTCGCTGGTCCGGGAGGGTCCCCTGCGCGAGGAGGGCTGGCGGCTGCTCGCGCTCGCCCAGTGGGCCTGCGACCGGCAGGCCGACGCCCTCTCCTCGCTGCGCCGCGCCGCCGCCGTGCTGCGCGACGAGCTGGGCTGTGATCCCGGGCCCGCGCTGCGGGACCTGGAGCGCGCCGTACTCGACGGGCGGCTCGACGTGCTGCGCGCGGCCGTTCCCGAGCCCGCCGCCGTCGTCCTGCCCCCGCGCACCGGGCGCGGTCTGTTCGTGGGCAGGGACGCCGAACTGCGTGCCGTGGACGCGGCCGCCCGGGACGCACGGCAGGCGGGCGGTGTCGTCCTGGTCACGGGCGAGGCCGGCGCGGGCAAGTCCGCGTTTCTCGACCGGGCCGCCGTCCGGCTCCGGGAGGCCGGCTGGCGGGTGGTGATCGGCCGCTGCCCCGAGTACGAGGGCGCACCGCCCGCCTGGGCCTGGGTGGAGGCGCTCGGCTCACTCGCCCGCGAGGTCCCGCCGGACAGGCCCGACGAACTGGCCGTGCTGCTGCGGGAGCCGGAGAGCGCGGCCGCCCCGACCCGCGACGAGGCCACCGCGGGCCGCTTCCGTATGCACCGCGCCTTCGCCGCCTGGCTGCGCACCGCGGCGTCCGGGGCGCCCCTCGCCGTCCTCCTCGACGACCTGCACCGCGCCGACGCCGAGACGCTCGCCCTGGTCGAGGCGGCGGCTGCCGTCACCGGGGTCCCCCTGCTCACCGTCGCCGGTTACCGCCCCGCCGAGGTCGGCGACCACCTTCTCAAGACCCTCGCCCACCTCGCCCCGGCCGCCCCGCACCGGATCGCGCTCGGCGGCCTGCCCCCGCACGACACCGCCACCCTGGTCGACGCCGTCTGCGGGGCGCCCGTGGATCCGGCGACCGTGACCGCACTGGCCGAGCGCACCGGCGGCAACCCGTTCTACGTCCTGGAGAGCGCCCGTCTCCTCGCCGACGAGGGCGCCCTGGTCGCGATCTCCGAGGTCCCCCAGGGGGTGCGTGACGTGCTGCGCCGACGCCTCGCGCTGCTGCCCGCCGCCGCGCGGTGGGTCGTCCAGCTCACCGCGGTGCTGGGCCTGGAGGCCGAGGTGTCCCTCCTCGTCGACGCCGCCGAACTGGACGAGGAACAGGTGCTGGAGGGCCTGGACGCGGCGCTGGCCGCCGACCTGCTCGCCGAACCCGGGCCCGGCCGCGTCCGGTTCGTGCACGCCCTGGTCCGTGACACCGTCTACGCCGGCCTGTCCGGCGTACGGCGCTCCCGGCTGCACGCCCGGGTCGCCCGGCTGCTGCGCCACCACCGACCGGGCGAACTCGCGGCCCTGGCCCACCACTTCGCCCGCTCAGGCAGCGCCGCCGACGCCCCGCTCGCCGTCGACTACGCGCTGCGGGCCGCCGAGGCCGCCGAACGGCGGTACGCCCATGACGTCGCCGTCGCGCTCATCCGGCAGGCGATCGACACCCACACCGCGGCCATGGGCGAGGATGCCCAACCCGACGGGCTGATCGAGCTGTTGGTGCCGCTGCTGGGCGCGCAGGTGCGCACCGGTGCGACGGACGCGGCCCGGCGCACCCGGCAGCGGGCGGTGGAACTCGCCGAACAGGCCGACCGCGGCGACCTGGTCGCGGCCGTCTACGGGGCGTGGACCGAGCCCGCGCCCTGGCGCAGCCGGCTCGAAGGACCGTACGACCGGACCGCGCTGTCCCGCCTCGAACGGCTCGCCTCCGATACCGGGCTGGACGGCCCGACCCGCTCCCGCGTCCTCCAGGTCCTCGTCGACGCGGTCGCCGCGGAGGACGCGCCCCGGGCTCTGGAAGCGGCCGACGCCCAGCTCGCGCTCGCCCGTGCCGACGGCGAACCACGGCTGATGGCCGCCGGGTTGATGACCTCGGCGCGGCTGCTGCCGCACGAGACCCGGGCCGCCGTGCGACCGCCCCTGACCGCCGAGTTGCGCGAGCTCGCCCGCACCCACGACCTGCCCGCCTACCGCTGGGTCTGCGAGCACCTCGACGCGATGACCGCCGCCGCCCGCAACGACCCCGCCGCGGTGCACCGGCACACCGCGCAGGGCCTGGTCCTCGCGCGCCGCTACCGCATGGTGTGGGCGCAGGGACTCAGCGCCGCGACCTCCGCGATGCTGGCCGTCGTGACCGGCCGTTTCGAGGCGGCGGAGGCCGGTTATGCCGAGGCCGACACCCTGCTGCAGCGGGTGGGCGCCCACCACGCCACCGGGCTGCGCACGCTCGGGCTGATCAGCATGCGGCTCGCCCAGGACCGGGCGGCCGAGATCGAGCCAATGGTCCGTGCCGTGTACGAGTCGGCGGGCGGCTCGGTCGCGGTGGCCCATGCGCTGGTGCTGGCCCGTCTCGGCAGACTCGACGAGGCCCGGGCCGTGCCCGTCTCGCCGGATCCGCTCCGGGACCATCTGTACGGCCTGGAACTCGACTTCCGCGCCCAGCTCGCCGTACTCCACCGGGATCACGAGGCCGCGGCCGTCCTCCTCGGACACCTGCTGCCGGTGCGGGACCAGCTCGCCGGCGCGGCGGGCGCGGCCTATGCGAGCCGACCGCTCGCGCACGCCCTCGCCGATCTGCACCGGCTGCTCGGCGAGGACCGGGAGGCCGCCGAGGGCTACGCACTGGCCGAACGCACGGCACACGCCTGGGGTTCGGCCCATCTCGCCGCGAGCGCCCACCGGGCCGCCGCGGAGCTGGCCGAGAGCCGGGCGCGCAGGCGCACCTTCGCGACCTGACCGGGCGGACGCGCGGACCCGACCCGGCGGATGCCGGAGGTAACGATCCGGCGGATACGCGAGCCCGGCCCGGCGAATGCGCCGGCCCCATCAGGCGGATGCCGGACGAGGCGGTCCGGCAGGTCCGAGGCGGTCCGGCAGGTCCGAGGCGGCGCGTCGCGCCCGGTGGCGCGGGCGGGCGCGACGCGGGCGGTGTCAGCCGCCGAGGGCCGCGTCGACCACGGCCTTCGCCTCCTCCTGCACCCGGGCCAGGTGGTCGGGGCCCTGGAAGGACTCGGCGTAGATCTTGTACACGTCCTCGGTGCCGGACGGGCGGGCCGCGAACCAGGCGTTCTCCGTGGTCACCTTGATGCCGCCGATCGCCGCGCCGTTGCCCGGCGCTTCGGTGAGCACGGCGGTGACCGGCTCGCCCGCCAGGGTCTCGGCGGTGACCTGGGCCGGGGAGAGCTTGGCCAGGAGGGCCTTCTCCTCGCGGGTGGCCGGGGCGTCGATACGGGCGTAGGCGGGTTCGCCGAAGCGGGCGGTCAGGTCGGCGTAGTGCTCGGACGGGGTCTTGTCCGTCACGGCCGTGATCTCGGAGGCGAGCAGGGCGAGCAGGATGCCGTCCTTGTCGGTCGTCCAGACCGAGCCGTCCCGGCGCAGGAAGGAGGCGCCGGCCGACTCCTCGCCGCCGAACCCGATCGCGCCGCTGACCAGTCCGTCGACGAACCACTTGAACCCGACGGGAACCTCGACGAGTTGACGGCCGAGGTCGGCGGCGACCCGGTCGATCATCGAGGAGGAGACCAGGGTCTTGCCGATGCCGGCGTCCGCCGCCCACTGCTCGCGGTGGCGGTAGAGGTAGGAGATGGCGACGGCGAGGTAGTGGTTGGGGTTCATCAGGCCGGCGTCGCGGGTGACGATGCCGTGCCGGTCGGCGTCGGCGTCGTTGCCGGTGGCGACCCGGAACTCGTCGCGCTTCTCGATCAGCGAGGCCATGGCGTACGGCGAGGAGCAGTCCATGCGGATCTTGCCGTCCCAGTCCAGCGTCATGAAGCGCCAGGTGGGGTCGGTGTAGGGGTTGACCACTGTGAGGTCGAGCGAGTGCCGTTCGGCGATCCGCCCCCAGTAGGCGACCGAGGCACCGCCGAGCGGGTCGGCGCCGATGCGCAGCCCGGAGGCCCGGACCGCGTCGAGGTCGAGGACGCTGGGCAGGTCGTCGACGTAGACGCCCATGAAGTCGTACCGGCCGGTGGTGGGCGCGGCGAGCGCACGCTCGTACGGGATGCGCTGTACGTCCTTCATCCCGCCCGCGATGATCTGGTTGGCGCGGTCCTGGATCCAGGAGGTGGCGTCGGAGGCGGCGGGGCCGCCGCTCGGCGGGTTGTACTTGAAACCGCCGTCGGCGGGCGGGTTGTGCGAGGGGGTGACGACCACCCCGTCCGCGAGGCCGGCCGTACGACCCCGGTTGTGGGTGAGGACGGCGTGCGAGACGGCCGGGGTGGGGGTGTAGCCGTCGGCGCTGTCGACGAGGACGGTGACGCCGTTGGCGGCGAAGACCTCAAGCGCGGTGACCTTGGCGGGCTCGGACAGGGCATGGGTGTCGGCGCCCAGGAACAGGGGGCCGTCGGTGCCCTGGCCGCTCCGGTACTCGCAGATGGCCTGGCTGGTGGCCGCGATGTGGTCCTCGTTGAACGCGGTCGTCAGGGACGATCCGCGGTGTCCCGAGGTGCCGAACGCGACCCGCTGGGCAGGGTCGGCCGGGTCGGGGTGCAGCGCGTAGTAGGCCGTGACCAGCCGGGCCACGTCGACGAGGTCCTCCGGAGCCGCCGGCCGGCCCGCTCGCTCATGCGGCATGAGTCCACTTCCTCCGCAGTCGTTGATCGATCGCTCGGCGCCCATCTTTCCTTGTCAGCGGCGGTGGACGCGAGTGCGGCACCGTCCGTACGCCGAAGACACGGCGGGTTCACGGCGGGTTCACAGCAGCCGCAGGGCCCCTGCGGGCCCGGCGGGCGCACACGAAAGGGCCCCCGGACGGTTCCGGAGGGCCCTCGCGTGTCGTTCGGTGAGCTGCGGACATCCGCCGTCAGTGTGCTGCGGACATCTTCCGTGCGGCGGCCGGAGCCCTCGCCGGCTTCGGGTTGAGCACGCGCTCGGCCAACTCGCCGAACAGCAGCCCGAATCCGCCCCACAGGGTCAGCTGGATGGCCAGTGCCGAGAGCCGGAACCGCCACAGCAGGGTGGCCGGGAAGTCCTTCGGCACCTCGTTGACGACCGGCAGGAACTGGTAGGCCAGCCCGATGACGACGGCGAACGCGACCACCGCGAGCACCGTCGCCCACCAGGTGCCCAGCCGTGGCTGGAGCCGCTTTCCCAGGATGGTCGCGGCGACCGCCAGCAGCACGCTGAGCAGCATCATCAGGAAGTAGAGGGTGGTGCGTTTCCCGATGGTGTCCGGGTCGCCCACCGACGGCGGGTTGGCCGGGTACTTCAGGAACGGCACCACGTACACGGCGAGCAGCGCGCAGCCCGACAGCAGCAGCGCCGTCGCCCGCGGCGAGAAACGCCCGACGCGGCCCAGGGCGAAGCAGAAGGCGAGTGCGGCGATACCGCCGAAGGCGACCCCGTACACCAGCACACCGGTGGCCAGGCCCGCGGTGGACTGCAGGGAGCGGGAGACGACCTCCATCTCGTGCTCGTGCGAGTGGGCGTCCTCGAAGCTGATCGCCTTGTCGACGTTCGGCTCACCCAGCAGGTAGGCGGCGACCAGGGCGAGCACGCCGGCGGCAAGGCCGGCGAGCATGCCCCGCACCAGGAGGTTCCGTACCGTTGCGGAGTTCATGTGATGTACGGCGTCCCTCGCGTCAGTGGCAGGGGAAACCGAGCAGATGGCGGGCGTCGTGCACCCACTCGTGGACGTCCGTGCCGTTGAACACGGAGGTGGCGCCCTGCTCGGCGCCGACGAAGTAGAGCAGGACGAGCATCAGGATGCCGAAGAAGACCGCCCAGGGAGCTATCGCGGACAGCGGCAGCTTGGCGGGAACGGCGGGGGTGTTGGCTGTCGGCGGAGCGACGGTCTGCGCCATGGCAGGACCTCCTCTGGGAGTTCGCGTCCCAACTCGGTGGTGCACATGACGACGGCCACGGGTCTGACTGGCAAGCGCCCGGGGGCTCTTGCATACAGTGGCGCGACCGTGCCGGATTCCCACCGGCTTCCGTCTCGCCGTCGTCGATATCGGACAGACCGTACCGCGTGTGGAAGGTACGGCCAAGACCGCGTCACCGGTCGTGATCTTCGTCTCGCGCCTGGTGGGCGGTCGGCGGCCCGGCTCATCCGGGCGGGGCGAGGCCCAGTTCGCGCTCGCCGAGCGGCGCGAAGAAGCGGTCGACGTCGGCGTCGGTGACCTCGGCGAGGGTGGCCGGGGACCAGTGCGGGTGGCGGTCCTTGTCGACGACCTGGGCACGGATGCCCTCGACCAGGTCATGGGTGGCGAGAGTTGCGCAGGAGACCCGGTACTCCTGGTCCAACACCTGCTCCAGCGAGCCGAGTCGCCGAGCCCGGCGCAGGGACTTCAGGGTCACCTTGAGAGAGGTCGGCGACCTGGTGAGCAGGGTCTCCGCCGCCTGCTTGGCGGCCGGGTCGCCGTGCGCCGACAGCCGCTGGACGATCTCCTCGACGGTGTCGGCCCGGTAGCAGGCGTCGATCCACGCACGGTGGCCGGCCAACTCCCCTTCGGGCGCCGACCGCACATGCCGAGCAAGCGCTTCCGGTACGGGCCGTTCGGCGAGGTCGTCGACGAAGGGCCGGATCGAGCCGGACGGCATGAAGTGGTCGGCGAGTCCGCACAGCAGGGCGTCGGCGGCGCCGATCTGTGCGCCGGTCAGGGCGAGATGGGTGCCCAGTTCGCCGGGGGCGAGGGCGAGCAGGCGGGTGCCGCCGACGTCGGGGACGAAGCCGATCCCGGTCTCCGGCATGGCGATCCGCGAGCGTTCGGTGGCGATCCGGACGCTGCCGTGCGCGGAGACGCCGACACCGCCGCCCATGACGATGCCGTCCATGATCGCGACATACGGCTTGGGGTAGCGGGCGATCCGGGCGTTGAGGTGGTACTCGTCGTACCAGAAGGCGGCCGCGGCGGTGCCGTCGCCGTCGCGGGCGTCGTCGTGGACGGCACGGATGTCACCGCCCGCGCACAGGCCGCGCTCCCCCGCGCCGGTGATGACGACGGTCTCGACGGCCGGATCGTGCTCCCAGGCGGTCAGGGCTTCGGCGATCCGCAGCACCATCGGGTGCGACAGCGCGTTGATCGCCTTCGGCCGGTCGAGGGTGATGTGTGCGGCCCGGCCGGTCGTGTGCAGCAGGACGTCGCTCATCCGGACGCCTCCGTCGGTTCGTGGGCCACGGTGACGCGCATGTTCTCGTCGGTTCCTTCCGGGTCGGGTGGACTCGTCGGTCACGGACGATCTTCTCGCGACCGGTCGGTCCGCAGCGCGACGGCCCGTCGGAGTGCGTCCCGGCAGGCCACGACGGCGGGGTGCCCGCCCCGCCCGCGGCGTACGGCGGTGAAGACACGGCGCCCGGCGGGGAGTTGCCGCAGCTCGGCCGTCACCCGCTGTCCGTCCCGGACCAGGTCGGGAAGGAAGGCGGCCGCGAGTCCCTCCTCCACGAGGCGGAGGTGCAGCAGCAGGTCGGTGGTCTCGAAGCGTACGTCCGGTTCGAAGCCCGCGTCGCGGCACACGCCCATGGACCAGTGCCGTGCCGGAGTTCCTTCGGGTTCCATCACCCAGGGGTGGCCGGCGAGTTGCCGCAGTTCCGTCCTCGGGCCGCCCGCCGAGGGCGGCAGGGCGAGGTGGAGGGGATCGTCGAGCAGGTCCTGCTGTTCGAGTTCGGCGGGCCGACGGTGGGGGTTGCCGGGGTACTCCTCGGCGAGGACGAGGTCGAAGTCGCGGGCCTGAAGTGCCGGGAGGGACTTTTCCGGCTCCATGTGGGTGACGTGGACGCGCAGGTGCGGATGGGCCTCGCGCAGCAGCCGGAGCGCGGCGGGGACCAGGACCAGGGCGGCCGTCTGGAACGAGGCGACGCGCAGGGTGCCGGTCAGGTCGGTGAGGGAGGTCTCGATGTCGGCCTCGGCGCGTTCCAGGCGCTCGAGGACGGCTTCGGTGTGGGCGACGAGGATCTCGGCCTGCTCGGTCAGGCGTACCCGCCGCCCGACCGGCTCCAGCAGCGGGACACCGACCTCGGCCTCCAGCTGGGAGAGCTGCTGGGAGACGGAGGAAGGAGCGTACGACAGGGCCGCGGCGACGGCGGCGAGCGTGCCCCGGTGCTTGAGCTCGCGCAGCAGGCGCAGCCGGTGCAGATCGAACATCACGGGCCCGACCTCCCAGCAGCCAAGCGAATCATCAGGTTTTCCGATGACTATAGGTCGATAACATTCGCTGGACCGACCGTGGGTGCGCGTCGGAGTCTGCGGGGGTGAACCCCACCCCCTTCCCCAGGTCGGCCGCATGCTGACGCACCTCGCGGCCGCCGTCGCCGTCCTAGGACTCCTGACCGTCGTACCCGGCCCGGACATGGTGGTGGTCACCCGCCGCACCCTCGCCGCCGGTTCCCGGGACGCGCTGCGGACCGTCGGCGGGATCACGACCGGTCTGCTGGTCTGGGGCGTGCTGACCGCGGCCGGGCTCTCGGCCGTGCTGGCCGCCTCCCCCGCGGCCTACCTGGCCGTCCGGCTCCTGGGCGCGGCCTACCTGGTGTTCCTGGGCGCGCAGGCGCTGCGGCAGCACCGGCCCGGCGCGTCGGCCCCGGTGGCGGACCCACCGGGCCCGACGGCCGCAAGCGCTTGGCGGACCGGTCTGCTCTGCAACCTGTTCAACCCGAAGATCGCCGTCTTCTACGCCGGACTGCTCCCCGCCCTGGCCCCGCCCCGGTTGCCCGCCGCCTGGGCCAAGGCCCTCCTGGTGCTCCTGCACGTCAGTCTCACGCTGGTCTGGCTGGGCTGCTACGTACTCCTGATCTCCAGGACCCGGCACGTCCTCGAACGGCCCGGCGTCCGGCGCACGCTGGGACGGGCCACGGGCGTCGTACTGATCGGCTTCGGCGTCCTGGTGACGGTGGCCGCCTGAGCGCGCGGGGGACGGAGCCCGGGTCGAATTCGGCCGGAGCCTGTCACATGCGCGTGCCGGGCGGTGTCTTCATGCCGAACAGCCGGCGCACACCGCGTCGGCGACGCACAAGGAGCACACCATGGCGCTGCGCCTTCCGAAGGCCGAACTCCCCGCCGAGCTCAAGGAGAACATGGTCGAACAGCTCGGGGCCGTGCCCGAGAACGTCGAGGTGCTCTGGCACAGCCCCCAAGTCACGCAGGACAGCCTGGAGTTCGGCGGCAGGGTGGGCGCGTGGGACGCGGCCGACCCGAGCCTCAAGTCGTTCGCGCACATGGCGGTGGCGGCGCAGGTCGGCTGCAGCTGGTGCCTGGACGTCGGTTACTTCCAGGCGCGGAACGAGAACCTGGACCTGACCAAGGCCAGCCAGGTGCCGCGCTGGCGGGAGTCGGAGGTGTTCACGCCGCTGGAGCGGGATGTCATGGCGTACGCCGAGGCCATGACGGAAACCCCGCCGACCGTGACCGACGAGATGTACGCGGGCCTCTTGGACCGGCTGGGCGCACCGGCGATGGTCGAGCTCACCGCGCTGATCGCCTACGTCAACCTGGCGACCAGGGCCAATGTGGCGAACGGGGTCACCTCGCAGGGCTTCTCCGACGCCTGCGAGATCCCGCTGGCGAAGCGCCCGAATCGTCCGGCGACGGCATGATGGCCGACGTGCTCGAAGAGGATCCCTTCGTCTCCCACCGCAGTCTGCTGTTCACGGTCGCCTACGAGATGCTCGGGTCGGCGGCCGACGCGGAGGACGTGCTGCAGGAGTCCTGGCTGCGGTGGGCCGGTGTCGACCGGACGCGGGTACGGGACCCGCGGGCGTATCTCGTCCGGATCGTCACCCGTCAGGCGCTCAACCGCCTGCGGACGCTGTCCCGCAGCCGCGAGGACTACGTCGGCGAGTGGCTGCCGGAACCGCTGCTGACCAGTCCGGACGTCGCCGAGGACGTGGAACTCGCCGACAGCGTGTCGATCGCGATGCTCACGGTCCTCGAGACGCTCGCGCCGACCGAGCGGGCGGTGTTCGTGCTCCGCGAGGTCTTCGACGTGCCGTACGGCGAGATCGCGGAGGCGGTGGACAGATCTCCGGCCGCGGTACGGCAGATCGCCCGGCGGGCCCGTGAGCATGTGGCGGCCCGGCGGCCCCGGGTCCGGGTGAGCCCGTCGGAGCAGCGGACCGTCGTGGAACGGTTCCTGGCCGCGCTGCGCACCGGGCAGGTGCAGGAGCTGATGGAGGTGATGGCACCCGACGTGGTCCTGGTCACCGACGGCGGCGGACTCGCGAACGCCGCGCTCGCACCGGTCCACGGGGCCGAGCCGGTGGCGAGCCTGCTCGCACAGCAGGACCGCACGGTGTCGCCGGTGTGGCTCAACGGCGCACCCGCGGGCCGGATCGAGGCCGGGGGCCGGCTGGCCGCGGTGAGCGTGGAGGTGGCCGACGGCCGGGTCACCCGCATCCACGCGGTCGCCGCCCCGCGGAAGCTGACCCGGCTGGACAAGCCGGCCGAACTCACCCGGTGACCCCTCCGGTTCCGGGCGGGGTGGCGCCGCCCCGCCCGGGACTCACCCCAGCCCCGGCAGGCTGCGCAGTTCCGTCGTGCGCAGGAGCCGGGCGAAGGCCAGGAACAGCAGCACCATCGTCAGCCCGCCCGCGGCCAGCGAGAGATAGCCCGAAACCGAACTCCGGTCGCAGGCTCGGGTGATGAACCAGCCCGCGGCACCGGCGGCGGTGGCGGCCGCGACCAGCTTCGTGTACGTACGGCAGATCCGCCGCCCGTCGAGCAGTCCCTCGGTGCGCCGCCGCAGCCGCACGGCCGTCAGCAGCAGGCCGATCCCGTAGGACAGGGAGTAGGCGGCGGCCATCCCGGTGACCGCCCAGCGCGGGGAGAGCAGCAGATGGCAGGCCAGGGCGAGCGCGATGTCGGTACCGCTGATCCAGACGGCCATCCGGAACGGCGTGCGGGTGTCCTCGAAGGCGTAGAAGCCGCGCAGCAGCAGGTACTGCGCGGAGAACGGGATCAGTCCGAGGCCGAAGGCCTGCAGCATTTCGCCCAGCGGGACGGTCTCGGCGGCGTCGGCGGTGCCGTGGGCGAAGATCAGCCGGGCGATCTGGGGTCCGAAGGCGAGGAAGAAGAAGGCGGCCGGGACGATGACGACACCGCTGACCCGCAGCGCGCGGGACAGGTCCGTGCGCAGATCGCCGAGCCGGTCCTCGGCCACGGCCCGGCTCATCCTCGGCAGCAGCGCGGTCACCAGGGAGACGGTGACGATCGACTGCGGCAGCATCCAGATCTGCTGGGCGTAGCTGTACGCGGTGAAGCCGACGCCGTCGTGCGGCCGGGCCACGTCGGCCGCGGAGGCCAGTCTGGTGACGACCGTGCTCGCCACGAGGTTGGCCAGCACGAACAGCAGGGTCCAGCGGGCCGCGGAGACGCTCTTGCGCAGGCCGGCGCCACGCCAGTCGAAGCGCGGGCGGAACCGGAACCCGGCCGCGAGGGCGTAGGGGATCAACGCGAGCGCCTGGACGGCCAGGGCGAGGGTGGTGCCGATCCCGAGCAGCCTGACCTGGGCGCCGGTGATGTCCGAGACCTGTTCCGGAACGGTCAGCAGGCCGAGGTAGAGCCCGAACATGGTGATCAGGACGACGTTGTTGAGGACCGGTGTCCACATCATGGCGCCGAACCGGTTCCGGGCGTTGAGGACTTGACCGAAGATGCTGAAGACGCCGTAGAAGAAGATCTGCGGGAGCAGGAAGCGGGCGAAGACCACGGTCAGCTCGAACGCGTCGTGGGTGGCCGGTGTGTCCCGCTGGTAGACGCTGATGATCTCGGGCGCGGCCCAGGTGGCCAGTGCGGTCCCGAGGCCGAGGACGCACAGCACCAGCGTGACCAGGCGCTGTTCGAAGGCGGCGCCGCCGTCGGGGTCCTCGGTGCGGGCCCGGACCAGTTGGGGCACCAGGACGGAGTTGAGCGCACCGCCGATCAGCAGGAAGTACAGGCTGGTGGGGACGGTGTTTGCCTGGTTGTAGGTGGTGGCGAACAGTCCGGTCCCCAGTGCGGCGGCCTGTAACACCATCCGTATCAGCCCGGTGGCGCGCGAGACCACCGTGCCCGCCGCCATCAGCGCGGACGAACGCGCCAGCCCGCCCCCGCTGCCGGGCTTCGCGTGCGACCGCGGCGCCCGCGGCGTCGTCGTCTTCTCGATCATGGGCCTAATCTACTGACGCAGCACCCGCGGGCGGGGCACCGGCCCTGCCGACTCCCTTTGGTTCAGGCGGAGTTGGCGCGGACAGGGATCGTCAGCGGGAGCAGATGACGGTGACGAGGGTGAAGGAGGCGAAGAAGGGCCCTTCGGAGAGCGAGCTGAACCACCGGCGGCCGCGGGCCTCTTCCACGTGACCGTCCTGGATGGCCCGCTGCATGTTCCGGCCGAGTCCCAGGGTGTGGTCCGCTTCCGGGAAGTCGAGGAAGACGGGTGTGGTGGCCTTCACGGTCTCGACCACGAAGCCCGCGCGCTGGGCGTGACGGGCGAGGCTGCGGCCGATGGTGGCGTGCCGGACCGCCTCCGAGGTGGTGTACCGCGTGAAGGCGCGGCTCGTTTCCAGATCCTCCGCATCGACGATCAGGGTGTCCCAGTCGGGCTCCGCCAGCGCGATCCGGGATCCCTGCCGCGTAGCCGCGTGGAGTTGCGCCAGCACTTCGGCCGGCTCGTCGACATGCATGAGGACCCGGTCGATCTTGGCCCTGTCGACCGTGCCGGGCTCGACGGGCAGCGCGTGGACGTCGGCTTCGCGGATCTCGACGGCCGGCAGGTCGCCGGTGCGTCGGCGGGCTTCGGCCAGCATCGCCGGGTCACGGTCCACGCCGATCACCGTGCCGCTCACGCCGACGCGCTCCGCCAGTGCGGGCAGGTCCGTGCCCGGGCCGCATCCCACGTCGAGCACGGTCTGGCCCGGCCGGACGTCCAGCAGTTCCAGCAACTCCTGCTTGTAGGCGCGGCCGGCGCCGGCCGCGCCTCGCAGCATGTAGACGGCAGGGTCCGGTCGGGGTGCGCCGAGAGTCGTCGCCATGCGAAAGAGTGAAGCACGGTCCTCATCCATGGGCGGCGCAATACGAGAACCGGTGACTCGTCCAGGCTGCCGACGCGGGCTCGATCGCGGCCGTGATCACTCCCGGTCGCCCCGGGTTCCCTGTTGCTCCTGCCCGCGGGCCACGACGGCGGCGGAGACGAGTGTCGCGGCGGTGAGACTGCCCCAGAGGGCGGCCGGACCGTGGGGTGCGAGCGTGGTGATGACCGCCGGGGAGACGGCGAGGCCGAAGCCCGTGGAGAGCTGGAAGCGAGCGAGGGCGCGGCCCAGGACATGGGCCGGGGCGAGGGCGGTGACGAGCGCGGTGGCGCTGCCGGCGTAGACGATCTCGCCGATCGTGCAGACCACGGACACCGCGGCGACGGCCGGGACGGCCCAGCCGTGTCCCAGTGAGGCGGCCGCGAGGAAGCCGAGGTAGGACACGGCCAGCACCACGCCGGAGAGAGCCAGCACGGCCCGCCGGGAGTAGCGGGACAGCAGGACGGTGACCGGCACCTGCAGGGTGACCACCAGCACCGTGTTGGCCACGAAGACGGCCGCTGACCACATCGGGGACGCGTGGAGCTGCGTCACCAGGACCAACGGGAGCGCGATCTCGGGGACGTTGAGGCAGAAGACGTAGACCACATTGGCGGCGAGCAGCGTGCGCATCCGGGGCGCGGGCCCGTCGTGACCGTCCCCGGCCCGTGCGGCCTGCGCCGGCTGTGCGTGCACGTGGACCGACCATGCCAAGGAGGCTGCGGCGAGGTAGGCGAGCCCGGTGACGACCGCCAGCGCCCGCAACGCGGTGGTCCCGCCGGCCAGGCATGCGGTGGCGAGGAGTGCTCCGACGCCCAGGGCGGCGTTGCGCAGGGCGCGGGCTCCCGCGAGCGCGGTGTCGCGTTCCCGGCCGTGGGCGACCGTGGCCACGAGAGCGGCGTGGGCGGCCGGCCAGGCCTGGTTGCCGATACCGAGGAAGAGCGCCGCCGTCGCGAAGAGCAGGACGTCCCCCGCCGGGGCGGCCAGCAGCAGCACCACGCCCAGCACCCGTACCAGCATCGCCGCCGCCACGACCGTGCTGCGTGCGCCCCGGTCCAGCCAGCGGCCCACCGCGGGCATGCACACGAGACCCGCGACGACGCCGGCCGTCATGGCGGTGCCCGTGACGGGAGCGGACAGTTTCAGCACCGTAATGCCGTAGAGCAGCAGAAACGGCCGCAGCAGGCCGGTGCCGAGCGCGTCCACGGCCAGGGCGACGGTGTAGCGGGGGCCTCCGGAGGCACGGACGAGGGCGCGGGGCCGGATTCCGGTGATGGTTGTCATGGCGTCAGACGGTGCGTCCGGCAACCGGTGCGGGGCACGTCGATTGACGTCCTTCGTCAATCGACGCCGTCACCGGGGTGTCCTGGCAGTGATGATGGGGGAATGACGCTCAGGATCGACATCAGCGGTCTGCCGTCCGAGCCGGTGCGGTTCGCCGCCTCCCCGCTGGCCGAGCTGACCGCGATGCTGCATGTGCTGGCCGAACCCGGTCACCATCCGCAGTTCGCCGGCTGGGCCGCGGACGTCTGGGCCGGGCTGCGGCCGGAGTCGGCCGAGCGGCTCAGGGAGGCGGAGTTCCTCTGGCGTTCCTCACAGGCCGACTTCCTGATCCCGGCGCGGCCCCGGCCGACCCTCGCCGAGGAACTGGACGACGTGGACCGGATCGACGACGAGACCTATGTGACCGCCGCGCTCGTCACCACGTGCGGCAGCAACCGGGTCCATTTCCGCGGGGCGTCGCCGCTCACCGACACGACCGCTCGCGAGCAGGCCCTGGACCTGGCCCAGGCCCGCGGCGCGCTGCAGGAGGCCTTCGCGGAACGGCTGCTCGCGGACCCGGCCGCGGTGCGGGCGCGGGTGCGCCACACCCTCGAAGCATGCGCCGAGGCGTTCTTCGACCACGCCTGGGCGGGCGTCGCGGTGCGACTCGCCACCGATCTGCGGCTGAAGAACGAACTGCTCAGGCGCCAGGGCATCGGGGCGGCACTGGCCTCGGTCTCCGGCGCGGTCACCCTGGCACCGGACGGCGGCTGCATCATCGTGGACAAGGTGCAGGACAAGGCGACCGCCGCCCGTGGCGCGGGGGTCACCTTCATCCCCAGCGTCTTCGGCCGCCCGCACCTGGTCGCGGTCCATGCGCCCGGATGGCATCCGGTCGTGCAGTACCCCGTCGCCGAGCCTGGTCCGGCGGCGCCGGTCTCCCTGGAGACGGTCACCCTCCGGCTGGAGGCGCTCGCGCATCCGGTACGGCTGCGGCTGCTGCGCACCCTGGCCCGCGGCCCGCACACCACCGCCGAACTGGCCCACTTCTGGGAACTCTCGCCCCCGGAGGTGTCCCGCCACCTCGCCGTGCTGCGCCGCGCGGGCCTGCTCACGTCCCGCCGGCAGGGCCGTTACGTCCGCTACACCCTCAATCTGCCCGATCTGACGGATCTGGGACCCGACCTGCTGGCGGCCGTACTGCGCTGAGCGTCCCGGGTCCGCCCGGCGCGGCACGTCAGCGGCCGGGCGGCCCTCAGTCGTCGGGGATGCCGGCTCCGCTGAGCGCGGGGACGGTCCGCTCCGGGCGGGCCAGGGAGCGGACGCCGAGGCGGAACCGGTCGAGCCTGTCGATGATCGTCTGGCCGACCGGGGTGTGGCCCCAGACGCTGATGCCCTGGTGGGTGCCTGGTTCCCAGGTCGACTCGTCGATGACGATCGGGTTCCAGCCGACCTCCCACTCGAAGCCCGAGGGGGTACGGGCGTAGTAGGAGAGTTCCCTGTCGTTGGTGTGCTGTCCGACGGACAGGGCCATGTCGAAGCCGAGTTCGTGCACGCGCTGGTAGCTGCGGGCCAGGTCGTCCAGGGAGGCGGCCTGGATGTTGAGGTGCTGGACGCGGGTACGGACGGGGTCGATCGGCAGCCCGCGTACGGCGGCGATCGCCAGGGAGTGGTGGCGTTCGTTGACGCGCAGGAAGCGGATCTTGAGCTTGACGCCGCTGATGGTCTCGTCGATGTAGTCGGTGAGGCGGGCGTCGAAGACGGTGTCGAAGTAGCCGCGCATCAGGGCGGGCCGGGTCGAGGTGATCGCCACATGTCCCATGCCCGCGTCGCCGGTGACCCAGCCGGAGGCGAGCATGTCCAGGGGTTCGGCCGAGCGCACCGGGGTGGTGCAGATCTCCTGGGTGATGCCCTTGGGGCCGGGGAAGCGGAGCAGGCGTTCGACGCCGCGCTGCTTCGCCTCCTCGGCGGTGCCCTCGGCCACGGGGACTCCGTGGGCGCGGACGCGGGCCTCGATCCGCTCGAAGGTGGCGTGGTCGTCGAGGTGCCAGCCCGTCGCGACGACGTCCTCGGCGGGCCCGCGGCGCAGCAGGAAGCGGCATTCCCGGTCGTCGAGACGGAACCGCATCAGGCCGGTGTCGAGGTCGTCGTGGTGCATGCCGATGGCGTCGGTGCCGAACCGGCGCCAGTCGGCGAACCTTTCGGTCTCTATGACGAGGTAGCCGAGGTGGACGGCTCCGAATACGGAGGTGGCGTTCATCGACGGCCTGCCAGGAAGTCGGCGCAGACCCGGTTGAAGAGTTCGGCTCGTTCGAACTGCACCCAGTGCCCGGTGTTGGCGACCTCGTACAGATCGCAGTCGGGCATCCGGGCGGCCAGCATCCGGCCGCCGGAAGGGCGGTTGACCTTGTCGGCGGCGCCCCAGAGCACCAAGGTCGCAACGGGCAGCCGGGACAGCCGTTCGTCGCGGGTGAAGTCGGTCCTCCACAGGGTGCGCAGCGCGTTCGGGCCGGAGGGGCGGCGCAGCGGCGGGGCTGCCACGACTTCCGGGTCGATGCTCGCCCGGTAGCGGGCGTCGATCACCGAGTCCGGGACGTCGGCCGCGTTGAAGACGAGGTGGTTGCGGATGAACTTCTCCAGCTTCGGCCGCGAAGGGCCGTCCCCGGTGTAGTAGTCGAGGAGGCTGTTGAGGCCGGGGGTGGGCAGGGCGCGGGTGGTGCCGATGCCGCCGGGGCCCATCAGGACCATCCGGTCGACGCGGTCGGGGGTGTCCAGGGCGAGCCGCAGGGCGCAGGCGCCGCCGTAGGAGTTGCCCACCAGGTGGGCCTTGGCCAGGCCGAGTCCGTCGAGCAGGCCGCGGATGCCGTCGGCGAGGTGTCCGAAGGGGTCGGCGCCGTCAACTCCCTTGGTGCTGCGGCCGTAGCCGGGCAGGTCGGGGACGATGACCCGGTACTCCTTGGCCAACTCGCCTATGTTCCGGCTGTAGTTGGAGACGCCCGAGGCGCCGGGACCGCCGCCGTGCAGGAGCAGGACCGGCGGGCCGTCGCCGGTCTCCGCGACGAAGATCGTCTTGCCCGGGACGTCGAGCAGGTACTCCTGCATCGGCGGAAGTGGCGTGTGCGTGGTCATGGCGGTCCCTAACGTGCGGCGGCGGTGGTCGGTACGGAGGCGAACCCGGCCGGGGGCGGCGGGAGCGGGGCGCCGGCGGGCGCGGCCGCGTAGACGTAGGCGTCCGGGCGCAAACCGACGGTGGCGGCACGGTGCCCGGCGAGCCAGGCCAGCAGCACACCGTCGCTGTCGACGACGGCGCCGTCGGCCGGTTGCGAGCCCGCGGGCAGGACGGCGAGCGACGGGACTCCGGCTCGCTCCCACGCGGGCTGCGGGGCGGGCGGGCCGCCGTGCAGCAGCAGCCAGCGGCCGGCGAGGACGTCGTCCAGGCGGGCCCGGGTGCCGTCGGGTGCGGTGACCCAGGGCTGTGGGATCTGGTGTCCGGAGGCCTTGGTGCGGGGGTGGGCCTGGAGGCCCTCGGCGTAGGAAGCGGCCGGGATCCAGTGGGAGTCCGACAGCCTGGAGGTGAGACCCGAGAGCGGACGGAGCGCGCGGAGCGCGGTGTCCCGGACGCGGGCCACCGGGAGCCGGCGTTCGGTGATGATCCGGCCGACGAACACGGCCCGCCGGGTGACCTCCTTGACGTGCGGCTTGCGTTCGGCCTCGTAGGAGTCGAGGACCGACTCGGGCAGTTCGCCGCGCAGCACGGCGGCGAGTTTCCAGCACAGGTTGGCCGCGTCCCGCACGCCGGCGGCCATGCCCTGGCCGATCCACGGCGGCATCGCGTGCGCGGCGTCCCCGGAGAGGAAGACCCGGCCCACCCGGAAGCGGGCGGCGAAGCGGACATGGTGGCTGTAGACGGTGGCGCGCAGGATCCTGATCCGGTCCCGGCCGATGCCGTACCGGGAGACCATCGCGTGGATCGCGTCGTCGGTGGTCAGGTACTTCTCGTCGTCGCCGGGCAGGATCGGGAACTCCCAGCGGTGATGTCCCAGCGGGGTCGGGCAGTCCACGGCCGGGCGGGCGGCGTCGCAGCGGAACCGCAGCCGGTCGTGGTCCGGCCACGGCTTCAGCATCTCGGTGTCGACGACGACCCAGCGGTCCTCGTACGTCCGGCCCTCGTAGCCCACGTTGAGCTGGGCGCGGGTGAGGCTGGAGCCGCCGTCGGCCGCGATGACGTACGCGGCACGCAGCCGTCGTACCGAGTCGTCGGCGGTCCCGGCCACCGTCAGCTCCACGCCGTCGGCGTCCTGACGGAGTCTCAGGCACTCGTGGCGCAGCAGGACTTCCACGTTCGGGTAGCGGTCGACGCCCTCGCGGAGGACCTTCTCCAGCGCGGGCTGGTAGATGAACATCTGCGGCGGATGACCATGGCCGCGGGATGCCGGGGAGGCGCTGAGGAAGGTACGGCCCCGGGCGTCGACGAAGTCGAGCGGGCGCTCGGCGAGCATGTCCTGCTTCAGCCGGTCGGCCAGGCCGATGCGCTGCCAGATCCGGATGACCTCCTCGTCCGTGGAGATCGCCCGGGCCCGGGAGTAGACCTCGGCGTCCCGCTCCAGCACGACGACTCTCAGGCCCGTCGCACCCAGCAGGTTCGCCGCGGTCACCCCTGTGGGCCCGTAGCCGATCACCGCCACGTCGTAGGCGTTGTCGTGGGCCCTGTTCTCGGCGCCGATCCCAGTCACCAAGCCACCTCGCTGTCGTTCCTGTCACGGCTCTTTACTGTAACGTCCACTCCAATTGGAGTGGATGCTACGGTAAGCACGCCGTAAGGGACGGTCAAGGGCCGTCGCGGCGGTCGCCGGTACCGAGAAAGCCGAGGGCCAGCCCCATGACCACGTCACCCCGCCGGATCGATGTCCACCAGCACCTCGTCCCGGGCCTCTACCGGGACGCCCTCGCCAGGTCCGGCATCACCGGAGCGGGCGGCCGTGCCCTGCCCGAGTGGAGCCCCGAGGCGGCCCTGGAGCTCATGGACCTGCTGGGCACCGAGACCGCGATCCTGTCCGTCTCCACCCCCGGCACCGCCTTCCTCACCGACCCCCGTGAAGCCGCCGGACTGGCCCGGCGCCTCAACGACTTCGCCGCCGCGCTCCCCGCCCGCCACCCGGGCCGCTTCGGCTGGTTCGCCACCCTGCCCATGCCCGACACCGCCGCCTCCGCCCACGAGGCGGAGCGGGCCCTTACCGAGCTGGGCGCCGACGGCGTGACCCTGCTCGCCAACAACGACGGCGACTACCTCGGCACCGGCGGCCAGGACGCCCTGTGGCGGGTCCTGGACGAGCACCACGCCGTCGCCTTCGTCCACCCGGCCGAGCTGCCGGGCCCCGCGGTCGAAGGCATCCCGCCCTTCGCCGCCGACTTCCTCCTCGACACCACCCGCGCCGCCTACCTGCTCGTCCGCAACGGGGTCGTACGCCGTTACCCGAACATCCGGTTCGTCCTCAGCCACGCCGGCGGCTTCGTCCCGTACGCCTCCCACCGCATGGCGGTCGCCATCGCCGCCGACACCGGACGCAGCCCCCTCGACATCCTCGACGACCTCCGCGGCTTCCACTTCGACACCGCGCTCTCCTCCAGCCCCGCCGCCCTGCCCACGCTGCTCGCGTTCGCCCGCCCCGGACACGTCCTGTTCGGCAGCGACTGGCCGTTCGCGCCCACCGCCGCGGGCCAGTACTTCGCCGACGGACTCGACCATGGCGTCGGTCCCGGCACCCTCGCGGCGATCGACCGCGGCAACGCCGAAGCCCTCTTCCCCCGCCTGGCCGGCAGCGCCCCCGCGCCCGCCGCGGCCCGGCCGCTCCCGGTACGCCTGCGCCGGTCCGCGCAACGCGCCGCCGCCCGCCTCTTCTTCAGGCTCGTACAGCCCGGAACCGACTGAGGCCGCGCCCGCCCCGGCTAACCGAAGGCCGCCGCCGGGACCGCGGCGGACTCGCCGAGCTCGGCCCAGACCGTCTTGCCGTGCCGGGCGTGCCGGGTGCCCCACCGGTCGGCCAGCTGGGCGACCAGCAGCAGACCGCGTCCGCCCTCGTCGAACCCCCGCGCCCGGCGCATGTGCGGAGTGGTGCTGCTGGCGTCGGAGACCTCGCACAGCAGCGTGCGGTCATGGATGAGACAGAGGCTGATCGGGGCCGTGCCGTAGCGGATGGCGTTGGTGACCAGTTCGCTGACCACCAGCTCGGCGGTGAAGTCCAGGTCCGCGAGCCCCCAGTCGCTCAGCTGCCGGGAGACGTCCGAGCGGGCCCGGGCGACGACGGCGGGGTCGGCCTCCAGCTCCCAGGTGGCGACCCGGTCGGCCCCGAGGCCGTGCGTGCGGGCGAGGAGCAGGGCGATGTCGTCGTCGGGATGGCCGGTCAGCAGTGCGTCGAGCACGGTGTCGCAGACCGCGTCCAGGGAGGGCGCGGGCTGCGCGAGCAGCTCCCTCAGGGTGGTGAGGCCCACGTCGACGTCGTGGTCGCGGGCCTCGATCAGGCCGTCCGTGTAGAGGGCGACGAGGCTGCCCTCGGGCAGGCCGACCTCCACCGTCTCGAAGGGCAGGCCGCCGAGGCCGAGGGGCGGGCCGGGCGGCAGCTCCAGGAGGTCCGCCGCCCCGTCGCGGATCACCACGGCGGGCGGCACATGGCCGGCGCGGGCCAGGGTGCAGCAGCGGGAGACCGGGTCGTAGACCGCGTACAGGCAGGTGGCGCCGATGTAGTCCGCCTCGTCGGCCTCGGCGTCCGGGTCGGTGGCGGCCTCGGCGGACAGCCGCAGGACGACATCGTCCAGATGCGTGAGGAGCTCGTCGGGCGGCAGGTCGATGTCGGCCAGGGTGCGAACGGCGGTCCGCAGCCGGCCCATGGTGGCGGCGGCGTGGATGCCGTGGCCGACGACGTCACCCACCACGAGCGCCACCCGGGCCCCGGACAGCGGGATCACGTCGTACCAGTCGCCGCCCACCCCGGCCTCGGGGCCGGCCGGCAGATACCGGTAGGCGACCTCGACTGCCGACTGCCGGGGCGCGTGCCGCGGGAGGAGGCTGCGCTGCAGGGCGAGGGCGGTGGCGCGGGCGTGGGTGTAGCGGCGGGCGTTGTCCACAGCGACGGCCGCCCTGGCCGCGATCTCCTGGGCCAGGAGCAGATCCTCGTCGTCGAAGCGGAGGGGGTTGCGGTACCGCACGAACTCGGCGACGCCGAGCGTGGTCCCCCGGGCACGCAACGGCACCGTCAGGGTGGAGTGGACCTCCCCGGTGTCCGAGGGTCCGTCGCTGTGGTGCCGGGCGGGCCGGCCGCTGGCCAGCACGAGCGCCTGGAACGATCCGTCGGGGCAGGTGTGAAGGTCCTGCGGCGCCGCACCGGAGCCGCTCCAGGTGCGCGGCTCCCCCACCGCCCCGGGACCGCTTCCGGTGGGCGGCTCCTCGACCGCCCCGGGACCGGTTTCGGTGGGCGGCTCCTCGACCGCCCCGGGACCGGTTCCCGTCCGCAGCTCCTGCGCCGCCCCCGGACCACTCCCGGTATGTGCCTCCCCCACCGCCCCCGCCCCCGTCCCGTCCACCGCCGCCAGGGCGACCCGGCGGAGTACGAACGGGCCCTCGCCCGTGGCGTCCCGGCCCTGGAGCAGGGAGTCCAGGAGGTCGACGGTGACACAGTCGGCGAACCGCTCGGTGGCCAGGTCGGCCAGTTCCTGGGTGGTTCGGACGATGTCGAGGGTGGTCCCGATGCGCATGCCCGCCTCGTTGACGATCGCCGTCCGCCAGCGCAGCCGCCGGTCCCGCTCCTCCTGGAACGCCGCGACGCCCCGCTCCGACGTGCGGTCCACGTAGACGGTGGACACCGCGTTCAGCCTGCGGGCCGCCGCGCTGACCTCCTGGGGATCGTCGCTGAGCCGGGGCAGCTCGGCGAGCAGCCAGTCGATGACGATCTCCTCGCCCAGCCGGAAGGCGCGCAGCATCGAGCTGAGCTGCGTGCCGTGCCGGGCCAGCTGCCGGGCGCGGTCCGCGTCGGCGGGCGGTTGCACGATGCGGCTCGGCTCCACGGCGTGCTCCAGGCCGTACAGGGCGGCGGCGACGTGCTCGGCGATGTTCTCGGAGGCCAGCCGGGCCACGCTCGGGTCCTCCCACAGTTCGGGAAGCTCACGCCGCAGGCGCCGGTCCACGTCGGCGATCACCTCGTGGGCGCGCAAGCCGAGCTCACGGGCCGCACGGGACAGGAGACTGCCGGGCGCCACACACACGACGGTACGCCGGTCGCGCGCCCGGCTCACCGGGGCGACGGGCCCTCGGGCGCGGCACGGCCGAGCGGGATGCCCGCTCACAGCAGCGCGCGATCACCGGTCACCTCCGCTGCACGTCCGGTGAACCGGCAGGGAACTCTTGGTCATGGGTTTCCCTGGACGGCCGTTCGAGAACGAAGGGCTGCCTAACATGAGGCGATCACGAACGGTACGAACCCGGGAGCTCGGGATGGTGTTGTCCGGCCTCAACTGGAGGTCGTTGCGTCCCTGGACGGTCGTCGGAGTCGTCGTCGTATGCCTGGTGGCCGGAGTCCTGGCGCTCACCCATGACTCACACCCCGCACACGCCGAGTCGGCCGGGCCGCCGCACACCACCGTGGAGGTGTCCCCCAGCCGCTGTGGCAGGGGGTGGAACGCGCCGACGCCCGGTGTCCAGGTCTTCGACCTGCACAACCCGACCGACGGCGCCGCCGAGGTGCTCCTGGAGGACCCGACGAGCCAGGCCGTCTACGGCGAGGTGGAGGACATCGGTCCGGGTACCACCCGGGAGCTGACGGTCCGTCTCGGCAAGGGCGCCTTCGCGTTCAAGTGCGTGCCCGACGACGCCGACGCGGTCACCGGTCCCACGGTCCGCATCGGCAAGGGGCGCAGCGGTCCGGCCGCCGCCCCGGTCACCGAGCACGACCTCATCCCGCCGGCGCTCGCCTACCAGAAGTGGATCGGCAGCGGTCTGTCCGACGTCGTGAGGCTGACGACGACTTTGCGGGACGCGGTCGACCGCGGCGACCTCGCCGCCGCCCGCACCGCCTGGCTGCCCGCGCACCTGCAGTACGAGCGGATGGGCGCGGCGTACGACGCCTTCGGCGACGCGGACGGGACGATCAACGGCACCGACGCGGGGCTGTCCGGCGGGGTGCACGACAAGGACTTCACCGGGTTCCACCGTATCGAGTACGGGCTGTGGCACGGCGAGTCCGCCGACGGCCTGCGCGGCCCGGCGGCCGGTCTGCTGAAGGCGGTCACCGCGCTGCGCGACGACTGGGCGCAGACCCGGATGGATCCCGCCCAGTTGGGGCTGCGGGCGCACGAGATCCTGGAGAACACGGTGCAGTTCGAACTGACCGGCCGCACCGACTACGGCAGCGGCAGCAACCTCGCCACCGCCCGCGCCAACCTGGACGGCACGGTGGAGGTCATGTCCCGGCTGCATCCGCTGCTGGCCACCCGGTACGCCGGCCTGTCCGGCCTGGAGAGCGAACTGGACCGGGCCGGGAAGACCTTGGACGGCTTCGAGCACGACGGCGCCTGGACCCCGCTGGACCGGATCGGCCACCGGCAGCGCGAGAACGTCGACGCGGTTCTCGGCGACCTGGTGGAGCGGCTGGCGTCGGTGGCGACCCTGTGCGATCCACGGAGGACGGTGTGAGCGACAACGTGAGCGAGAAGGAGAAGACCGGCGGAGTGGGCCGGCGCGGGTTCCTGCGCGGTGCGGCCCTCGCGGGTGTGGGGCTGGCCGCCGGAGGTGCGGCCGCCCCCGGCGGCGCGGACACCGCCGCCGACGCCACCACCGGCATACCCGCCGTCGCGCCCTTCCACGGCTCCCGCCAGCAGTCCGCGATCGCTGCCCCGCGGCGCACGACCGTGTTCGCCTCCCTCGACGTCACCGCCGACGACCGGGCCGGGCTGACCGACCTGCTGCACACGCTCACCGAGCGCGCCCGCTTCCTCACCGCGGGCGGCATCCCCGAGCCGGTCGGCATCACCGCCCCGCCCGCCGACTCGGGCGTCCTCGGCGGGCAACTGCCGTCCGGGGCACTGGCGGTGACCGTCGGCGTCGGCGCCTCGCTCTTCGACGACCGGTACGGGCTCGGCAAGCTGAGACCCCGTCGGCTCACGACCATGCCGGCCTTCCCCGACGACGACCTCAAGCCCGAGTGGTGCCACGGCGACCTCAGTCTGCAACTCCACGCGGACGACACCGACACCGTGCTGCACGCCCTGCGCGACATCGCCCGGCACACCCGGGGCGGTATGCAGGTCCGCTGGCGGCTGGACGGCTTCAGCAGCCCGCCCCGCCCGTCCGGCACCCCGCGCAACCACTTCGGCTTCAAGGACGGCATCGCCAACCCGCAGACCGGCAGCGCCCGGGAGATGGACCGGCTGGTGTGGGTCGGCAAGGACTCCGGCGAGCCGGACTGGGCGGTCGGCGGCAGCTACCAGGTCGTACGGCTGATCCGGATGCTGGTGGAGTTCTGGGACCGGGTCTCCCTCAGCGAGCAGGAGCGGATGTTCGGGCGCTCCCGCGAGTCCGGGGCGCCGCTGGACGGCGACGCCGAGCACGACACGCCCGACTACGCCGACGACCCCAAGGGTGACGTCATCCCCCTCGACGCGCACATACGGCTCGCCAACCCGCGTACCACGGCCACCGCCGAGCAGCGCATCCTGCGCCGCGCCTACAACTACGACCGGGGCATGGACAGCAACGGCAACCTCGACATGGGCCTGCTGTTCAGCTGCTACCAGCAGGACCTGGCCCGGCAGTTCGAGACCGTGCAGAAACGGCTGGCCGGGGAGCCGTTGGTCGACTACGTCTCGCCTTTCGGCGGCGGCTACTTCTACGCCCTGCCCGGTGTGGCCGACAGGAACGACTGGTACGGACGCGCTCTCCTCACCTGAGCTTGTTCGAACAAGTCCGGGCAACTCCCTGGCCCAATCGGTCAATACACAGTCAAGGTTTGCCCCAGCATCCCTGACCCGGTGTTCACTCGCACGCCATCATGACTCCGCCGCGACGCCCGGCAGCGGGCGAAGCATCCCTGCCTGTACGACGCAGTGACGTTCATGCCCGGAGGGGAAGCAGCATGGCCAGCACAGGAAGACGAACGGCGATCAGGAGCCTCGGCGCTCTCGCGGGGGCCGCCGCACTCACGGTCCTCGGCGGCACCGCGCCCACCTGGGCCGCCGTACCCGCCGGGCACCACGGCGGCTCGTCGACCACGACGCCGATCAAGCACGTGGTCGTGCTGTTCGACGAGAACATCTCCTTCGACCACTACTTCGCGACCTACCCGAAGGCCGCGAACACCGACGGCACGAAGTTCACGGCGGCGAAGAACACGCCGAAGGACATCGACACCCTCACGCACGCCGGGCTGCTGACGAAGAACCCGAACCAGTACCTGCCCAAGCGGCTCACCTCGTCGCAGGCGATGACCTGCGACCAGAACCACTCCTACGGGCCCGAGCAGCTGGCCTACGACGGCGGCAAGGCCGACCAGTTCGTGCAGAACACCGAGGTCGACAAGTGCAGCGGCGGCCTGTTCGGCGAGCCCGGCCTGGTGATGGACTACTACGACGGCAACACGGTCACGGGGCTGTGGAACTACGCCCAGCACTACGCCCTCAACGACAAGTCGTACAGCTCGGTCTACGGCCCGTCCACGCCGGGTGCGCTCAACCTGATCTCGGGTCAGACGCACGGCGCGATCTCCGTGGACTCGGTCACCGGCAAGCAGACGGCGACCCCCGACTCGTACGCCATCGCGTCCCCGAACGCCAAGGGTGTCGGCACGGTCGTCAACGACCCCGACCCGGCCTTCGACGACTGCTCCGACAAGGACCACACCAGCACCAGCGCGCTGGCGTCCCTGCAGGGCAAGAACATCGGTGACCTGCTCAACACCAAGCACGTGACCTGGGGTTGGTTCCAGGGCGGCTTCCGTCCGTCCACGGCCTACAACGGCACGTCCGGCTCCTACGCCAAGTGCGACACCACGCACACCAACGTCGGCGGCGCCTCCGTGGTCGACTACAGCCCGCACCACAACCCGTTCTCGTACTACAAGTCGACAGCCAACCCGCACCACGTGGCGCCGAAGAACGTCAACGAGATCGGCCACAACGGCCAGGCGAACCACAACTACGACCTGACCGACTTCACCGCGGTCGCCAAGGCGGGCAAGCTCCCGGCCGTCAGCTTCCTCAAGGCCGGTGAGTACCAGGACGGTCACGCCGGTTACTCGGACCCGACCGACGAGCAGCACTTCCTGGTCAACGAGATCAACACCATCCAGAGCTCGCCGCAGTGGAAGTCCACCGCGATCGTCGTCGCCTACGACGACTCCGACGGCTGGTACGACCACGCGTACGTCGTGCCCCGCAACGGCTCCAAGGACAGCACGGTCGGCTCCAACGGCAAGGCCCTGGACAGCGCGGCCTGCCAGGCGGGTCCGGCCGCGTCCGGCGGCTACGCCGACCGCTGCGGCCCCGGCACCCGGCAGCCGCTGCTGGTCGTCTCGCCGTACAGCAAGGTGAACAAGGTCGACCACACCCTGACCAACCAGGCCTCGATCACGCAGTTCATCGAGAACAACTGGCGCACCGGCCGCGTCGGCGACCACTCCTTCGACGCCACCGCGGGCTCGCTGTCCGGCATGTTCGACTTCAAGCACCCGAACAACAAGCAGGTGCTGCTGAACTCGGACGGCTCCGTCAAGTCCGTCGGCCCGATCCACCACGTCGCCCCGGTCAGCACGCAGATCACGCCGGGCCCTGCGATGGTGAACACGGCCGCCACCACCGGCTCCGGCCAGTTCCCCACCCTCCCGGTGAGCCTCGGCACGGCCGCCCTCCTGGCCGCCGGCGCCACGGGCACGTACCTGACGCTGCGCCGCAAGCAGCGCACCGCCGCCTGACCTCACCCCCTGCCTGACCCGCTCGGCACGGTCCACCTCCCCGGACCGTGCCGAGCGGCATGTCCGCTGCCGGATCCCCACAAGTTCCCCGCCAGCCCTTTTCCCGGGCCGAGACGCTCGTTTACGCTCCGGTTTCAGCACAGCCTCGACGACGAGGCCGGAAGGGGACGTCGGATGGGCCTGGGTGCGATCGACCTCAATCTCCTGGTGGCGCTGGAAGCGCTCCTGGAGGAAAAGAACGTCACACACGCCGGCAGCCGCCTGTCGATCAGCCAGTCCGCGATGAGCGGCTCCCTCGCCCGGCTGCGAAGGCATTTCAAGGACGATCTGCTGGTGCGCGTGGGCCGTGACTACGAACTCACGGCACTCGCCGAACAGCTGCTCCCGGTCATCCAGGCATCCCTCCACAAGGCCGAGGAGGCGCTGACGCTCACGCGCCGGTTCGACCCCGCGGACAGCGAGCAGCAGTTCTCCGTCGTGATGTCCGACTACGTCATGACGGTACTCGTGGAGCCACTGCTGCGGGCCATCGCGCAGGAGGCGCCCGGGGTCCGGCTCGACGTGCTCCCGCTCGTGCCCGGCCGGCCGGAGTCGGAGTCGAACCTGCGCTGCCACGACCTGACGATCGTCCCGCTCGGTTTCCATCTGCCAGGGGTCAGCGAGGCCGTGATGCGCGACCGGTTCGTGTGCATCGTCGACCCGGGCAACCCACGCCTGGCCAAGGGCCGGCTCACACTGCGCGACCTGGCCGAGATGCCGCACGCCGCCTCCGCCTTCGGCAAGCAGCTCACGCACGCCGACCGGCAGCTGGAGACCCTCGGCATCACCCCGCACGTACAGGTGAGCGCGCCCGGCTTCACGACGCTGCCGTTCCTGGTCGGCGGCACCGACCTGGTGGCGCTGGTGCCCGAGCTGCTGGCCCGTCACTACGCCGGCTTCGCGCGCTGCGTCGCCGTGCCGACCCCGTTCCCGGACGTGCCGCTGGTCGAGGCCATGTACTGGCACCACAACCGGCACGCCGACCCCGCGCACCGCTGGCTGCGTGAGACCGTGCGCAGGGTCGCGGCCTCCCTGGGCGACGCCTGCGATCCGTTCGGCCAGGAGAGCACCGAGGACGGGCAGCGGATGCTCCGGAAGCTGTCCGCGGCCTCCTGAACCGGCGCCGGAGCGGAGCGCGGGAACTGGTCTGCGGGCCCGCGTCGGCGGTATCCGACCCCGAGTCGACGACCCCGGTCCGTGTACGGTGACAGGTCCCGGCTTTCCCCATGTCAGGGGTCTGCCGCCGGCCTCGTCCTGGGCCTCGCCCGCCCTGAAAGGACCGCACCGCATGCCTCAACTCACCCAGCTGGCGAGGAAACTGGCCTCCGGACCGAATTTCGCGACGGTGGCCACGATCGGGAAGGACGGTCTGCCCCAGCAGAGCGTGATCTGGGTGACGGCCACCGAGGACGGGATCGCCTTCTCCACGGTCGAGGGCCGCGTCAAGCACCTCAACCTGATGCGTGATCCGCGCGCCAGCGTACTGATCATCGCCCACGACAACCCGTACCGGTACGTCGTGGTGCGCGGCCCGGTGACCATCACCCGGGACGGCGGCCCCGAACTCATCGACGAGCTCTCCCACCGGTACGCGAACCGCCCCTGGCAGGAGACCGCGACCGACCCCCGGCTCGTCGTCACCGTCCGGGCGGACCACATCACCGAGCACGGCGCCTGAACACGATGGACAGCGCAACCGGCCCCGGCTCCCGGTCCGCCGAGAACGACGCGGAGGCCGACCGGGTGCTGGCCACCGCCCTGCCGCTGGTGACCGGGATCCAGGCGACGTTCGGCCGGATCTGCGAGGTCGTCCTGCATGACTTCCGGCGCGGGGACCACTCGGTGGTCGCGATCGCCGGCGACGTGACGCACCGCAAGGTGGGCTCCCCCATGAGCGCGATCGGCCTGTCGCTGCTGCGCCGGGGCGAAGCCGCCGAGGACAGGCTCAACTACGTGACCCGACTGCCCGACGGCCGGGTCATGAAGTCGTCGACGATGCTGCTGCGCCTCGCCGACGGCACGGTGACGGGAGCGCTCTGCGTCAACCTGGACGTGACGCAGCTGCGGATGTCGTCGATGCTGCTGAGCGAGGTCATAGGCGACGGCGGCGAGGCGACCGCCTCGGAACCGCAGCCCGTCGCCTTCGGCAGTGACGCGGAGACCGTCATCGAGTCCGTGCTCGCCGAGGTCGAGGCGCAGCTGGGCAAGCCGCTGGCCCATCTCGCCACCGCCGAATGGCTGTCGGTGTTCAAGACCCTGGACGAGCGCGGGGTGTTCCAGCTCCGCCGGGCCGTGCCGATGCTGGCCGGGAGACTGGGGATGTCGCGCGCGTCCGTCTACAACCACATCGGCAGGCTGCGCGGCGAGACCCCCTCCGACTCCTAGCCCTGTCGCCGCGAAGGAGCAGTCCGATCGACGAGCGTCCGGCCTTCGCGCAGTTGCTGCGGCAGCATCGCCGTACGGCCCGGCTGCCCCTGGAGCAGCTCGCCGAGGCCTCGGGGGTCAGTGCCCGGACCCTGTCGGACATCGAGCGCGGCCGGAGCAAGGGTCCCCAGCACCGCACCGTGACCGCCGTCGCGGACGCGCTCTCCCTGTCGTACGGGTCCTGGTCGTGCTGGACAACGCCGCGTCCGAGGAGCAGGTACGCACCCTGCTGCCGGCCGGGGGCGCGGCCAGGGTGCTGGTGACCAGCCGGCGGCTGCTGTCCGGGGTGGAGGGCGTGCGCAGGCTCGTACTGGGCCCTCTGCAATCACCGGCAACCGGCTGGTGAGCCGGCCGTCCTGGAGCGCCGACGAGCTCGCCCACCGGCTGGCCGACGAGGAGCGCCGCCTCGACCGGTTCAGGGCCGGCGACCTCAGGATCGCCAACGCGTTCGGAATGTCGTACGCGCAACTCGGGCCCGTCGCACGGCAGGGACGACGGAAGGAGTACCACGCGGCGGTGTACGCCCGGTTCGCGAACAACCCCCGTTCCTCCACTCCTGCCCGTTGGGGAAGCATCTCCCGTCACCCGGACATGGACGAGCGCGGGACGGCCCTGACCAGCGGCCGTCCCGCGCCCGGGTGATGCAACCCTTTCCGGTCAGCCCTCGATGCGGTGGGTGGTCCAGAACGACGTCAGGTCCGTGCTGGTGGCCGCCTGGGCCGCCGCCTTGAACTCGGCGGTGGTCGAGACCCCGTACCAGTGCGAACTGGCGTAGCTCTTCAGGAGGTTGGTCATGACGGTGTCGCCGATGAGGCGGCGCAGGTCGTGCAGCGCGCACTTGCCGTAGCCGTAGACGACGGTGGAGTAGCGGGAGGAGTGCGCGTCCCAGTACGCCATCGAGTTGGTGATCTTCTCCGCCGACGACGCCCAGGACACGCTGTTCCAGCAGTTGGTACCGGACAGTCCCTGCGCGAGGTCGGTGGCGTAGTCGGTGAACGCCTCGTCCAGCCACGGGCTGTTGTACTCGTCGTCGCCGACGATGCCGTACCACCACTGGTGGCCGATCTCGTGGGTGAGCGCGGTGGTGCTGACGAGGTCGAGGACGAAGCCCGGGTACTCCATGCCGCCGAACCAGAAGTTGTTGTCGATGACCGCGTCCAACTCGCCGTAGGGGTAGGCCCCGAAGCGGCCGGCGTGCGCGTCGACGGCCGACTTGGCGGTGGTGAGCATCGACTGGGCGCTGGAGGAGCTGATGCCCGAGACGGAGTAGATGTTGATCGGGACCCCGCCGGGGGAGGTGCCGGAGATCTTGCTGAACGGCCCGGCCGCCCAGGCGAAGTCACGGACCTTGGAGGCCGTCGCGGTGGTGACGGTACGGCCGCTGGTGCCGGGGGTGTCGACCGAGGTGCCGGTCGCCGGGACCAGGAGGCTGGTGGGGTGGTCCAGGGTCACCTTGAAGTCGGCGGCGAGGGAGTAGAAGGACTCGCCGTTGTTGGTGTATGGGTCAAGGTGCCAGCCGGAGCCGTCCCGGACCGCGAGGACGGGCAGGGCGTTGCCGATCATGCTGAAGGCGCCGTCGTAGCCGAAGCGGTCGGCGCCGCTGGGGACGGTGATGCCCAGGTCGAAGCCGATCGTGGTGCTCTGGCCCTGGGCCAGCGGAGTCGGCAGGGCGACCTCCAGCGCCGTGCAGGCGACCGAGAGCGCGCCCGCGGTGCCGCCGGTGACGTTGCTGACCGTGATCGGCGGGGCCGAGCAGGTGCCGTGGTAGTTGTCCCACAGCCTGAGGTAGACCTCGCTGAGCGCGGTCGCGGAGGCGTTGGTGAAGCTCACGCTCTCGTGTCCGGTCCAGCCGGTGCCGCTGGAGTTGCTGGTCAGGCTGACGGTGTACGAGGGCGCTGCCGGGGTGCGGGTGGTGTCGCCCGGGGTGGTGGCGGCCGAGGTGTCCAGGGCGAGGTCGTCCAGGACGAAGCTCGTCTGGAGGCTGGAGTCCTCGGTGCCGGTGAAGGCGACGGTCACCGTCTGGCCGGCGAACGCCGAGACGTCGAACGACTTCTGGACGAAGCCGGTGTTCTTGTCGAGGTTGGAGTAGGTCGCCAGCGTGGTGCTGCCGATCTTCGCGGTGAGCTTGTCGTACGCCGTCGAGCTTGTCGTCTCGGCGGTGTCGATGTGCATCCAGAAGGTCAGGGTGGCCGCGCACCCGGACGGGATGGTCACGCTCTGCGAGAGCGTGTCGGTGTGGGTGGCGCCGGTGCCGTCCAGCCAGGCGAAGCTGGTGCCGCCGTGGGCGGACTGGCCGGAGCGGCTGGTGATCACACTGGTCGACGACTGCGTCCAGGGCGAAGTGCCGCTCTCGAAGCCGCCGTTGGTGATCAGCTGGGACGAGGTGCAGGCCGCCTGCTCGGCGGCCGACGCCGTGGTGCCGGGGAGCAGGGCCGCGGTGAGTGCCGCGATGGCCGACGCGATGGTCACGAAGGCCTTGTGGGGGGTCGATCTCACACGAAACTCCTTTACGCCGGCCGGGATTCCGGCCTGCTCGGAGACCGCCCGCCCGGCTGGGGTGCGCCGGGGAGCGGTCACGGGTCACGCGCTGCGAAGTGGTGCGAGTCGGAAGCCTGACAGATTTGACCAGGCCATGTCACTAAGGGATTACCCGCGCGTCAGCTGTGGTCCGCGCAGCACGGGGTCGGATCGGGGACCTCGAAGGGAGCCAGCAGGCCGCCCGCCGCCGGTACCAGGGCGAGGGTGAGGGTGCCGTCGCGCCACTCCGGGCGTACGTGGTTCTGGGTCAGCACCTCGGTGGCGGGCGGGAGTTCGGCGGCCGGGGCACCGAGCACGACCAGGCGCTGGATGGCGGTGCGGTCGAGCAGGTCCGCGACGGTGACCGTGCCGGTCAGGTGTGCCACGCCGGGGTAGACCACCGCGCGGCCGGAGGCGGGGGGCGCGAGCGCCGCACGGCGGGCGGCGGCCACCGCGTCGTCCGGGCCGTGGACGCGGTCGGCCAGGACGAGGCCGGTGCCCTCCGGCAGCCTGGCCGGCAGCTCCCGCCACACCGCGTCCGGGTCCGGGACGCCGAGCGACACCGCCGTACCCCGGCGGTCGTCGGTGCGGTGGAGGTGGGTGCAGGCGAACACCTCGTCGGTGAGCGCCAGTTGTCCCAGCAGCTCGTGGATGAGGTGATCGGCCTCCCGCAGGGTCACCGTACCGGCGTCCACCCCGATGACGGAGCGGACGCCGGACGGGTCGTGCGGTGTGCTCATGCGGGCAGGACCCACATCGGGTTGGAGTAGAACCAGAGGTCCTTCCACGGGTCCGCGTCACCGAGCACGTCGATGGCCGGGCCCGCCGGGTCCACGGCCACGCCGTTGATGCCGACCGCCGAGCGGTTGCCGTCGGTGCCACGCAGCCGGACGTACACCGGCTTGTCGAGGCGGCCGAGGGAGTAGCTCAGCCGGACCGTGCCGGTCGACTTGTCGACGTCGAAGGACTTCACGACCTTGGTGGCGGGCGTGGCGAAGGTGTCCTTGTCGGAGACCGCGCCGGTGACATCGCCCTGGATGACGTCGACACGGGCCAGAGTGGGCACGAACTGGGCCCAGTTGGGACCGTTGGCCAGGCTGATCTCGATGACGAGGTCGACCTGGCTGCCCTTGCGGACGTGCAGCACGTCGCCGAGCGTCACGGCCCGGTAGCCGGAGCGGAGCTGGGCGTCGAGGCCGCTGATCAGGCCGCCGTGGTCGACCCAGACGCGGCCGGCCCGGATACCGTCCATGACCGCCTGGTAGGAGAACGAGGCGGAACCGACGTGGGTGCGGGAGTACTGGCCGGGCCAGAAGTCGGTGTCGGTGAGGCTGATGGCGCCGCCGTAGACCGGGTCGTTGTAGCGGCCGTTGGCGTTGAAGTCGCTGTTCGGGCCGCGCACGGCGGTGTCGGCGTACACGTTGTGGGAGTCGGAGTTGGCGGTGATCCACCAGGGCTTGCCCTCGGCGAGCAGGCTGTCCCACAGGCCGCCGACGGTGGCGGTCATCCAGTCGAAGCCGCCCCAGGTGCGGTAGCTCTCCAGGGGGTAGCCGGCGAAGGAGTCGGCGCTCGGGCTGTTGTCGTAGATGCCGCGCGCGGAGCCGGGGCCGTTCGGCTTGGGCAGACCGCCCGCCTGGTGGCCGGGGGCGCCCTCGAAGCCGACCGCGATCGACGGCTGGGCGTCACGCCAGGCGCGGATCTCGTGCGGGGAGTCGATGCCCTTGCGCGCCGGGTGGTTGGCGAGGAACAGCGCGTCCTTGACCTTGCGGCGCTGGACCTGCTCGGCGAGGAAGTTGAGGCCGGAGATGGCCAGCGCCTCGTTGGCGGGGGTGCTCGCGGAGGCGCCCTTGACCGAGCCGTCGAAGGAGGTCTCGAACTCCTTGAGGACGGCGACCTCGTTCTTGCCGGGGTGGACGAAGACGGTGCCGTGCTCGGCCGCCGGGATGTTCCACTCCAGGCCCTGGAAGACCAGCGTGTCGTCGATCTGGTCGCGGGCCGCGACGATGTCCGGGTTGACCTTCTCGACACCGATCTTGGCGTGGGTCTCGCTGCCGTGGTCGGTGATGACCATCCAGTCCAGGCCGTGCGCGTTGCCCTGCCGGACATGGTCGATGACCCGGTACTTGGCGTCGGAGCTGTGCTGGGTGTGGATGTGGTGGTCGCCGGCCAGCCACAGGTAGCCGGCGGACCGGCCGCCGCCGTGGGAGAGGGCGTCGGAGGGGGCCGCGGCGGCCTGGCCGGCGCCGCCGAGGACGCTGCCGGCGGCGAGGCCCGCGCCGAGCAGGCCGGTGCGGCGCAGCATCGAACGCCGGGAGAGCTGACCTGGCGTCAGCTCCTCGTCGGGGACGGACAGATCGAGGGCGGGCGGCAGCGACGAGGCGTCGGCGCCGTCCGTGTGGTGGTGGTGAGGGTGGTGGTGACCGTGATCGTGTCTGTGACCGTGACTCATGCTCGGATCTCCCGCTGGCGGCCTGGACGAGGGGTGGGTCAGGATGTGCAGAGTCTGCGAAGGCCATATGAACAGCGGGAGTCGAGGTCATGGTGGGGTAAAGAACCGCCGATGTGCAGCAAACTACGGGCAGTTGGACCGTAAAGCCCGCACCCGCAAAGTAAAGCCCCCGTACACGCACGGACGCCCGGGCCGGCCGGTGAGGGCCGGCCCGGGCGTCCTGCGCCGGGCTCGCGCTGTCGGGCTCGCTGTGTCAGCCGGGCCGGACGACTCAGACCAGGTCGAACCGGTCCGCGTCGGCGACCTTCGCCCAGGCGGCGACGAAGTCCTTCACGAACTTCTCCTTGGCGTCGTCACTCGCGTAGACCTCGGCCACCGCGCGCAGCTCGGAGTTGGAGCCGAAGACCAGGTCGGCACGGGTGCCGGTCCACTTCACGGCGCCGCTCGCGTCGCGGCCCTCGAAGGTGGACTGGTCCTCGGAGGTCGACTTCCAGGTCGTGCCCATGTCGAGCAGGTTGACGAAGAAGTCGTTGGTCAGCACGCCCGGGGTCTCGGTGAGGACACCGTGCTTCGATGCGCCCTGGTTGGCACCGAGGACGCGCAGACCGCCGACCAGGACGGTCAGCTCGGGGGCGCTCAGGCCGAGCAGGTTGGCGCGGTCCAGCAGCAGGTACTCGGCGGGCAGACGGTTGCCCTTGCCGAGGTAGTTGCGGAAGCCGTCCGAGGTCGGCTCCAGGGCCGCGAAGGACTCGGCGTCCGTGTGCTCGTCGGTCGCGTCGACACGGCCCGGGGTGAAGGGCACCTCGATGTCGACACCGGCGTCCTTGGCGGCCTTCTCCACCGCGGCGGCACCGCCGAGGACGATCAGGTCGGCCAGGGAGACCTTCTTGGCGCCGGTGTTGAACTCCCGCTGGACGCTCTCCAGGACGCGCAGGACCTGGGCGAGCTGGTCGGGGTCGTTGGCCTCCCAGCCGCGCTGCGGCTCCAGGCGGATCCGGGCGCCGTTGGCACCGCCGCGCTTGTCGCTGCCGCGGTACGTCGAGGCCGACGCCCAGGCGGTGGAGACCAGCTGCGAGACCGTGAGGCCGGAGTCGAGGAGCTTGGCCTTGAGGGCCGTGACGTCGGCGGCGTCGATGGCCTCGCCCTCGGCCTCGGGCAGCGGGTCCTGCCAGATCAGCGTCTGGGCCGGGACCTCCGGGCCGAGGTAGAGGGACTTCGGGCCCATGTCACGGTGGGTCAGCTTGTACCAGGCGCGGGCGAAGGCGTCCGCGAAGACCTCCGGGTTCTCGTGGAACCGGCGGGAGATGGGCTCGTAGATCGGGTCGAAGCGCAGCGACAGGTCGGTGGTGAGCATCGTCGGGAGCTTCTTCTTCGACGCGTCGTGCGCGTCGGGGATGATCGCCTCGGCGTCCTTGGCCACCCACTGCTTGGCGCCGGCCGGGGACTCGGTCAGCTCCCACTCGTAGCCGAAGAGGATGCCGAAGAAATCGTTGCTCCACTGGGTCGGCTTGGTGGTCCAGGTGACCTCCAGGCCGCTGGTGATCGCGTCGCCGGCCTTGCCGCTGCCGTAGGTGCTCTTCCAGCCGAGGCCCTGCTGCTCGATCGGCGCGCCCTCGGGCTCGGCGCCCACGTTCTCCGCGGGGCCGGCGCCGTGGGTCTTGCCGAAGGTGTGGCCACCGGCGATGAGGGCGACGGTCTCCTCGTCGTTCATCGCCATCCGGCGGAACGTCTCGCGGATGTCGCGGGCCGCGGCGATCGGGTCCGGGTTGCCGTTGGGGCCCTCCGGGTTGACGTAGATCAGGCCCATCTGGACGGCGCCCAGCGGGTTCTCCAGGTCACGGTCGCCGGTGTAGCGCTGGTCGTCGAGCCAGACCTTCTCGGGGCCCCAGTAGACGTCGTCCTCCGGCTCCCAGACGTCCTCGCGGCCGCCGCCGAAGCCGAAGGTCTCGAAGCCCATCGACTCCAGGGCCACGTTGCCGGTGAGGATCATGAGGTCGGCCCAGGAGATCGACTGGCCGTACTTCTTCTTGACCGGCCACAGCAGACGGCGCGCCTTGTCCAGGTTGCCGTTGTCCGGCCAGCTGTTCAGCGGGGCGAAGCGCTGCTGGCCCGCACCGGCGCCACCGCGGCCGTCGGAGATGCGGTAGGTGCCCGCGCTGTGCCAGGCCATACGGATCATCAGCGGGCCGTAGTTGCCGAAGTCGGCCGGCCACCAGTCCTGCGAGGTGGTGAGTACCTCGGCGATGTCCCGTTTCACGGCCGCGAGGTCGAGGGCCTGGAACGCCTCGGCGTAGTCGAAGCCCGCGTCGAGCGGGTTCGAGACGGCGGGGTTCTTGGCAAGGATCTTCAGGTTGAGCCCCTCGGGCCACCACTGGCGGTTGCCGCCGCCCTGGGTGGGGTGCGCGGCGCGGTCGTGCGCGACCGGGCACTGGCCCGCGGCGTTCTCCTGGGTCTCGGACATGGGGGAAATCCTTCCGGAATGGGCGGATCAAGGTACTCAGGAACTGCGTATTACAGGAACTGTGTATGCAGGAACTACGTCTTCAGGAACCGCGTACTCGGGAACTGAGCACTCAGGAACTGCTGACGGTCGTACAGGCGGGGCACAGGCCCCAGTAGATGACCTCGGCCTCGTCGATCACGAAACCGTGGGCGTCCGACGCGGTGAGGCAAGGAACCTCGCCGACCGCACAGTCGACGTCCGCGACGGCACCGCACGACCGGCACAGGACGTGGTGGTGGTTGTCGCCGACGCGTCCCTCGAACCTGGCGGGGCTGCCGGCCGGTTCGATACGGCGTATGAGTCCTGCCGTGGTGAGCGCGTACAGCGCGTCGTACACGGCTTGAAGCGATATGTGGCCCACCCGCTCGCGGACACCCGAGGCGATCGTCTCGACGTCGAGGTGGTCACCGTGGCGGACGGTCTCCAGCAGTGCGACACGGGCGGCCGTCACCCGCAGGCCGGCACCGCGCAGCTCTTCGGCGGTCGTCGGGGGCTGGGATGCGGTCATGGCGCCAACCTATCCTCAAAAACACGAGTGATTCAAGAAAACAAGCAGTTCAAGTTTGGCCCAGATCCGGACAACCCCCATCCCTCCGGCCTCCCGCCGCCGGACAGCTTTGCCATCTCTTTACAACCTGCCGCAGGGCCGGCTCGTCTCTCCGCTCGATTCGCAACCCAGCCCGCCCCGACCACGGCGGGCCGACGAAAGAGAGCGTCTTCATGCGCCCCATGCGCCGAACTGTCCTGAGCGCCACGGCACTCGCCTGCACCGCCGTGCTCGGCGGTACCGTGCCCGCGTTCGCCGACGGCACCGCTCCGAGCCCGGTCCCCACCGTCGTCGCGTCCGCAGCGCCGTCCGCCGTCCCCTCCGAGGAGCCGTCCGCCGTCCCCTCCGCCGCGCCCACCCGGATGGCGACCCCGGCCCCGGCACGCAAGCGGGGCCAGGTCGCGGCCGTGCCCGCGGGCGCGCCCGACACCGGCGTGACGGAGCCGTCCTCGGGCTCCGGGTCCGAGGGCGCGCTGGTCGGCGGCGGCGCGGCGGCCGTGGCGCTCGCCGCGGGTGCGGTGCTGTTCACCGTCCGCCGCCGCCGGGCGACCGGGGAATGACCTCGCTCTCCAGGCGCGCCTTCGTCACCGCCACGACCGCCTCGCTGCTGGCGGGCTGCGGCGGCGAGGCACCGCACCGGACGGCCACGGCGGCCCCCCGGAAGCAGTCGGCCCCGCCGTCCACCGCGTCCGCCACGACCGCGACGCCCACCGCGCTCGGCCGCTCCGTACCGGTCCGGCTGCGCATCCCGGCGATCGGGGTCGACACCCCGCTGCTGGCGCTGGGCCTCGCGGGCGACGGCACGGTTGAGGTGCCGCCGGTCACCGCGCACGACCGGGCGGGCTGGTACCGCTACTCCCCCACCCCGGGGCAGGTCGGCCCGTCGGTGATCCTCGGCCATGTCACGGTCGGCACCTACGGGGACGGCGTCTTCCGCCGCCTCGCGGAGCTGCGCCGTGGCGAGGAGGTCGTGACGCGTCTGGAGAACGGCAGGTCGGCGGTGTTCACCGTCGGCGAGGTGCGCACGGTCGCCAAGGCCGGGTTCCCGACGAAGGACGTGTACGGGAACGTGGACCGCCCGGAGCTGCGGCTGATCACCTGCGGCGGCCCGCGGAGCGGCCACGGCTACCTCGACAACGTGATCGTCTTCGCCGCGCTGACCGGCACCACATCCTGACCCGCCGGAACGGGCGCGGGACCGGTGGAACGTACGCCGTCGGTCCCGCGTCCTCTCCGGCGAACCCCTTCGACCATGGAGAACGTTGAAACGGTCCCGTGACAAGGCGGCGTCCGAGCTGTTCGCCGCCCTGTATCCGCGCCTGGCCGGCTGGTGCCGCCGTCTGGTCGACGACGACGAGACGGCGCACGAGATCGCCTCCGAGGCGTTCACCCGGCTGTGGGCCCGGTGGACGTCGGTGGAGGAGCCGCGCGGCTTTCTCTATGTCACCGCGGCGAACATCGTCCGGGACCACTGGCGCAAGCTGGAGCGTGAGCGCCGGGCCGTGCGCCGCGTCGGTTCGGAGGCCGCGACCCGCCCGCACACCGAGCAGACGGATCCCTCGGTACGGCTGCTGGTGCAGTCGCTGCCCGAGCGGCTGCGGGTGCCGATCCTGCTGCACTACTACGCCGACATGCCGATCCGGGAGGTGTCCGAGCTGACCGGGCGCAAGGAAGGAACCGTCAAGGCCGATCTGCACGCGGCCCGAGAACTGCTCCGCGGCCATCTGAGGAGAAGCCTTGACCACACGCTTTGACGACGAGCCGGAGTTCGACGGCCCGGACGATCCCCTCGCGGTCATCCTGCGACCGCCCACCGCTCATCTCGGCCCGCCGCCGGGCCGCTACCAGGAGATCCGCCGTGCCGCGAGCCGCCGCCGGCTGGTCCGCGCCGCCGCCGGAGCCGGGGTGACCTGCGCCGTCGCCGTCCTCGTGGCACTGCCCCTGCACCTGGCGGGGTCGACGGCGCCGACGACCCCGCGGGTCCCGCTCGCGCCGCCGGCCGCCAGCCCCGCCGCACCGCACCGCCCCTCGACGTCTCCGGCGCCCGCCAGTCCGAGTCCGAGCGCCGCGCCCACCAGGGGCGACACCTCACAGGCGCCCACGCGTGGCACGTCGCCCCGGTCGATGGCCCCGTCGTCGCCCCCGTCGGCGGTCCGTGCCACGCCGTCCGAGGACCGGGCGAGCGCCGCCGCCACACCGTCCGCCCGCTAGCGGCGTCAACTCCGTACCGGACGAGTCATCCGTTCGTGCCACCGTGTTTCGGCATGCCGTCCACCGCCCAAAGGCACGGGCCGGGGCGTCGCACCCGGGTGCGGAGGGTGCGGCGGGGGCCACGGACCGTGTCGGCCGTCCGGGTAGGGTCGCACCCGCCCGTCCGGCCGCTGCGGCCCGTATGGCCGAGGCCGCTCCTCGGCGTTGGTGTGATGTTTCGTACAGGGTCGGAATGAAACATGCGGAACGGGCAACGCTCCGTTTCATGCTCCACGCGCTAACCCTCCGGCAGGTGACTCGATGACGACGGCGACCAAAGCCCTTTCCACCGCTTCGGCCGCTGCGCCACCCTCCCGTCCACGGTCGGCCGCCCCGGCCCCCTCGCTGCCGTCCCTCACCGGGCTCAGATGGATGGCCGCGGTGCTGGTCTTCGGGCTGCATGTGCACAACTTCCGCTATTTCGGCGGCACCGGCGCCCGGCTCATGGACTGGGGATTCGAGGCCGGCGCCTCGGGAGTGTCGTTCTTCTTCGTGCTCTCCGGGTTCGTGCTGATGTGGTCCGCACGGCCGGGCGACCGGGCACCGCGCTTCTGGTGGCGGCGGATCGCCCGGGTCTACCCGGTGCATCTGGTGACCGTCGGCATCGCGCTGGTCATGATGCTCACGCTGCCCCGCCAGCCGAGGCCGACCCTGCTCCAAGGCCTGGCCGACGTCTTCCTGGTGCACTCCTGGTGGCGCCCGTGGTGGCAGACGCTCGACCCGGTCAGCTGGTCGCTCGCCTGCGAGGCCTTCTTCTACGCCGCCTTCCCGCTGCTGGCACTGCTGCTGCGCCGCCTCGGCGGGCGGGGCGCCACGCTGCTGGCCGCGCTGTCCCTGCTGACCGTGCTGGCGCTGGCCTGGACGGACAGCCATCAGTGGTGGAACCAGCCGATCAGCTCCTTCCCGGCCGCCCGGCTGCCCGAGTTCGTGCTCGGCGCGGCCACCGCCCGGCTGGTGCTGCTCGGCCGCTGGCGCGGCCCCGGCCTGGAGGCCTCGCTCGCGCTGGCCGTCATCGGCTACTTCCTGGTCCCGCAGGTCGCCACCGACGGCTACGCGGCCACCGCCTGCACCATCACGGGCTTCGCGCTGCTCATCCCGGCGGCGGCCCAGGCCGACCTGCGCGCCCTCCCCTCGCTGTGGCGCCGCCGGTGGCTGGTACGTTTGGGCGAACTGTCGTTCGCGTTCTACATGGTCCATCTGCTGGTGCTGCGGACGGGCACCCAACTGCTCGGCACCCGTCCGCGCTTCGACCTGGTCACCGGCGCGGCCGCCGCCGCCGTCGCCTTCGCCGTGTCGCTGGGCCTTTCCTGGCTCCTCTACGAGGGCGTGGAGAGGCCCGCGCGACGCCTGTTGCTGCGGTATCCGGCACGGGAGAAGAAAGCGGCGGCCTGACCGGCTACGGGAACTGCGTCACCTTCGAGGGAGTCGTGCTGGTCCCCGAGGTCGGCGATCCGGTGGTGTTGACGACATGGGCGTACTGGCCCATGCCGCCGAGGGAGATCACCAGCAGGTCGTGCATCCTGATGCCCGAGCCGGTCGGCACCTGGAAGCCGTTGGACTGCACGATCGTGGGATCGGCCGTGTAGTTGCAGTAGCTGCCCAGGCCCCAGGCCTCGTGGGTGGTCACGGTGTCGGCGACCTTGTAGGCCGCGTAGCCGACGACGCCGTCATGGGTGATGGCGGCGGCGTTCGGGGCGTCGTACGCCTTCTCGTTCTGGAAGAAGATCGTGCGGCCGCGTTCGCCGTTCCAGTAGACGTCGTACTTGTTGAAGTGCTCGACGAACAGGCCGGTGGCGAGGACGTCGTTGCCGTTGACGCGCAGGCCGTAGTCGGCGCGGTTGGTGTCCCAGCCGACGCCGCTGCCGTGGTCGGCGCGCCAGAGCCAGGTGTGGTCGATGATCACGTTGTTGCTGTTGACCACCACCGAGTTGGTGGCGAGGCCGGGGCCGGCGCCGCCGATGCGGACGAACACGTCCTGCATGGAGGTGGGGTTGGCGGAGTGGTCGGCGGTGGAGCCGGGGTCGCCGATCCGCAGCAGGGTGTCGGAGTTGACGGTGCCCGCGTCGATGAGGAACCCGGCGAGCTTGACGCCGTCGACGTCGGCGACGTGCATGGCGTCGACGCCGTTGTCCGGGACCAGGGTGGCGAGGCCGAGGCCGAGGACGACCGTGTTGGCGCGGGTGACGTTGATGGTCCGGTCGAGGTGGTAGATGCCCGGGGTGAAGAGGAGGTTGAGGCCCTGGGCGAGGGCCTGGTTGATGGTGGCGGCGGTGGCGCCCGGCTTGACGACGTAGAACTGGTCCAGCGGGATGGAGGTGCCCGCGTCGGCCGGCCAGGAGACGCCCCGGGCGTTGGTGCGCTTCGCCGGGACGAAGACCTTGTAGGCGCTGCCGTCCAGGTAGAGGAACGGCTTCTCACGCGAGACGGGGGTGGTGTCCAGCGTGGTGTAGGGCCCGCTGTCGAAGTTGGTGGCGGGGGCGCCCTCGACTCCGGAGAAGGTCATGTTCCAGACGCCGTTGGTCCAGCCGCCGACCGAGCTGTCGCGGGTGTACCACTGCTGCTGGGAGTACGGGCCGACGGTGCCGTCGACCTTCGAGTCGGCGATGTACCCGCCGGAGGCCCAGCCGTAGCCGTTCGGGGCGAGGTTGAGGCCGCCCTTGACGTGGATACGGCGGAAGGGGGCCGCCTGAGCCACGGCCCACCGGTCGGTGCCGTTGGACGGCGTGATGGCGAAGTTCTCGGCCGAGCGCCAGAAGTTCTGGGTGGCGTTGCCGTTGAACCAGCCCGCGTCGACCGTGACATCACCGTTGATCTGGGTGTCGTCGGGGTTGAGGCCCAGCCCGGAGATCGAGGTGTAGAAGCCGATCTGGGCGTTGATGCCGTTGTAGGTGCCCGGCTTGAGCAGGAACTGGTAGCGGCCCGTGCCGAACTGGGCCGACTCCTGCTGGGCGAAGACGGAGTCGAACTTCGCCTGGAGGTTCGGCGTGGACGGGTCGACGACGATCACGTTCGGGCCGAGGTCGCCGCCGCCCTGGACCGGGGGCGTGCCGGTGGTGGTGCCGTAGACCTGGAACTCCCAGAGCGAGTAGCCCCATTGAGTGGCACGGTGCACGCCCAGCATCCGGACGTAGCGGCCCTGTCCCGACACGTCGAGCGTGTCGGTGCCGCCGTCCCCGCCGGTCACCGACTTGAGGTCGGTCCAGCTGCTGCCGTCGGCGGAGATCTGGACCTTGTAGTCCTTTCCGTAAGCGGTCTCCCAGTTGAGGACGACCTGGCTGACCGTGGCGGTGGCGCCGAGGTCGACCTGGAGCCACTGGTCGTCGGAGAAGGACGACGACCAGCGGGTCCCGGTGTTGCCGTCGACCGCGTTCCCCGCGGCGGTCCCGGCGTTCTCCTCGGAGGAGGCGGTGGCCGTCTTCCCCTGCGACAAGGGGGCGTCGGCGGCCTGCGCCGCCGGCGCGTGCGCGGTGGGCAGGGCGAGCAGCGCCGCCATGGCGGCGAGCGCTACGCCCAGGGATCTGAGTCTCATCAGCGGCTCCTGAGGTTGGCACGGGGCCACGCGCAACCGGCGCGCCCCACTGCTTAGTTCAGGATTTGACTTAAGTGATGAGGCAACCCGGGGACAAGTCCTGGGTCACTGGAAATTTCCAACTGCCCACCTGGTTCCGGGGTCCCGTCACCCGGCGAGCTGCTGGTACATGGCGGCGACGTCGCCGGAGAGGGCGCCCTTGGCCCAGCGGGTGATGTCGTCGGCGAGCACCTCGTGCGCGCCCGACTCGATGCCGTCCAGGGCGGCCGCCGCGATGTCCTCGGCCTTCGCCTCGGGGTCCGTCCACGCCGGCCGTCATGTCGGTGTCCACATAGCCCATGCGGAGGCCGGTGACGCCGATGCCGCGCGGCTGCAGGGCCAGGCGCAGGCTGTTGGTCTGCGACCAGAGCGCCGACTTGGAGGCGCTGTAGGCGCCGCCCTCGGCGAGCCAGGACAGGACCGAGTGGACGTTCAGGATGTGGCCGCCGCCGTTGCGCTCGACGACCGGGACGAAAGCACGGGCGACCAGCAGCGGGCCGTAGAAGTCGATCTCGAACTCGTGGCGGATCTCGTCCAGCGAGGAGGTCGGGAAGCGGGTCCCGGTGGCGACGCCGGCGTTGTTGATCAGCACGGTGACGTCCCGCGCCCGCTCGGCGACGGCGGCCACGGAGGCGGGGTCGGTCACCTCCAGGGCCAGCGGGACGGCGTCGGGGTGGGCGATGGTCCGCGGGTCGCGGGCGGCGGCGTAGACCTTGCTCGCGCCACGCGCGTACAGGCCCTCCACCAGCACCTTTCCGACACCTCGACTGCCGCCGGTGACGAGGACGACGGAGTCCTTGATCGCGGCCATGACACTCACACTCCGGACGTGGACAGAGATCGGAAACCGATCGATTTCCAACGCGCGGCACCCGCCGTAAACCGATCGGTTTCCAACTTCGATCGCGGAGGGTGCCATCCGGTCCTCCGCCGGCCCGGATCACCGTGCGGGCAGGGGCAGTTGCTCGATCAAGTTCATTGCGTCCGACCTCTGGCTCCGGACTCCTACCGGGCGGTATACAGAGCCCGACACACGCGTATGGGCCGCCCGTCGGGACCGGTTCCGTGCGCGTCCTCGTTGCAGGGGGGATTTCCATGGCGTACGGCACCCCGTCGGACGGTTCGGCGAGACGGCACCGGCGTAGGGCCACCGTGGCTGCGGCGCTGGGGGGCTGCGCCCTGGTGGCCGCGTCCACGACACCGGCCGCGGCACACGGCGGCGGCCCCGGCCACGACCGCGGCACGAGCTATGTCGCGCTCGGCGACTCCTACACCTCGGGCCCGCTCATCCCGACGCAGGTCGACGCGAACTGTGCCCGCTCCGACCACAACTACCCCTCGCTGGTGGCGGCGGCCCGGCAGGTGAGCGCGTTCAAGGACGTGAGCTGTTCCGGTGCGACGACCGCGGAGATGTGGAAGGCGCAGGGCACCAACGGCCCGCAGCTCGACGCCGTGCAGCGGGACACCGACCTGGTGACCGTCCAGATCGGCGGCAACGACGTGGGGTTCAGCTCCGTCATCGGCACCTGCGCGGCCCTCAGCTCCAAGGACCTGGCCGGCAACCCGTGCCAGCAGTACTACAACGCGTCCGGCACCGACCAGCTCACGCTGAACATCGCGCAGACCGCGCCGAAGGTCGACAAGGTGCTGCGGGCCGTCCGCGCCCGGGCCCCGCACGCCCGGATCCTGGTCGTCGGCTACCCCGACCTGCTGCCCGACGACGGCAGCGGCTGCTACCCGACCATGCCCTTCGCCGCCAAGGACTTCCCCTACCTCCGGGACACCGGCAAGCGGCTGAACCTCATGCTGCGCCTGGTCGCCGCCTGGAACGGCGCCCGGTACGTGGACACCTACGGCCCGACCGTCGGCCACGACGCGTGCAAGGCCCCCGCCGACCGCTGGATCGAGCCCCTCCGGCCGACCTCGCCGGCGGCCCCCGTCCACCCCAACGCCAAGGGCGAGGCGGCCATGGCCCAGGCCGTGCTGGAGCGGCTGGGCAGGAGGTACCAGGGGGACAGGACACCCACCCCCTAGGGCGCCGTGGGCAGCGCCTTGGGCGGGTAGGTGCGCAGGACGAGCGACGTGGTGACCGGGCCGTGGCGGGCGAGGGAGTCCACGACCTCTTCGAGGCGTTCGGCGTGCGTGCAGTGCACGTCGAGGAGCAGGCAGTCCTCGCCGGTGACCCGGAGCGTCGAGACGACCTCCGGGATGCCGGCGGCCAGGGCGAGCGCCTTCGGCAGGTGCGCGTGCGTGGTGCGCAGCCGGACGACGGCGTGGATGTTCAGTCCGAGCGCGGCGGGGGCGACGACGGCCCGGTAGCCGGTGATGACACCGCTCTTCTCCAGCCGCTGGATCCGGGCGCCCGCCGCCGGCTGGGAGAGCCCGACCCGCCGCCCGACCTCGGCCCCGGTGAGCCGGCCGTCGGTCTGGAGCAGGTCCAGGATCGCGCGGTCGATCTCGTCGAGTGATTCCATCGTCGTCGTCCCCACTTTCTTATGGATCACCTGCACGGCCCCGCCGTCGCCACTGGTTCATCCAGAATCGCCCCCAGGAGGGGCCCCGGACGCCCGGGGCCACGAAGGAAAGGGCGGTCGGCGGTGGTCGCGTACATCATCATCCCCGGGATCGACGGTTCGGACGACGAGCACTGGCAGAGCCGGTGGGAGGCGGCGTGGGGGGACGCGGCGGTGCGGATCGCGCCGGGCTCGTGGAGCCGGCCCGAGCTGCCGGACTGGGTCGCCGCGGTGCAGGCCGCCTACGTCCGCGCCGCGGCGCGGGGCGGCCGGGTGGCCCTGGTGGCACACAGTCTCGGCTGCTGGGCGGCGGCCGAGTGGCTGGCGCGGGCGCGGCCCGCGGGGGTGTCGGCGTTCCTGTCCGCGCCGCCGGATCCGCGGGGCCCGGCGTTCCCGCGTGCGGCCGCGCCGACGTTCCTGGGCCTGTCCGCCCGCCCGCTGCCGTGCTCCGCCGTGGTGGTGGCGAGCGACGACGACCCGTACGGCGCCCCCTCGGCCTCCGCCGCACTGGCCGCGGACTGGCGGGCGCCCTGGCACTCCGCCGGCGCGCACGGGCACCTCAACTCCGCGAGCGGGCTCGGTGACTGGCCGGTCGGCCGGGCGTTGCTGCGTACGCTGGTAGGCGGCTGAACCGTCCCCCGGTCCCGACACCCCGGGCCGTTCGGCCCCGCGGGAGGGACCGGGGGACGGTTCGCGATAGGTTGACCTGCATGAGCGACAACGTTTACTTCGACATCTCGATCAACAACGAGCCGGCCGGCCGGATCGTGTTCCACCTGTTCGACGACGTGGTGCCCGAGACGGCCCGCAACTTCCGCGAGCTCGCCACCGGGCAGCACGGCTTCGGTTACGCCGGTTCGTCGTTCCACCGGATCATCCCCGAGTTCATGCTCCAGGGCGGTGACTTCACGCGCGGTGACGGCACCGGCGGCAAGAGCATCTACGGCGAGAAGTTCAAGGACGAGAACTTCGAGCTCAAGCACGACCGCAAGTACCTGCTGAGCATGGCCAACGCGGGCCCGCACACCAACGGCTCGCAGTTCTTCGTCACCACCGTGCTGACCCCGTGGCTGGACGGCAAGCACGTGGTCTTCGGCGAGGTCGTCGAGGGCTCCGACCTCGTCGACAAGATCGAGGGCTACGGCACCCGCAGCGGTTCCCCCAAGGCCGCGGTCAAGATCACGGCGAGCGGCACCGTCTGACGACGGGCCGGTATCCGTACACACGACGAACGGTGACCGGGCGGCTGCCCGGTCACCGTTCGTCGCGTCCGGGCCGCAGCTTCTGCGTCTCCACCGGGGCACGTGCGGCCGGGGTGTCGTGGGCGGTGAGGTGTTCCAGGGCCTCGGCCAGTTCCTGGCAGGCCTCCTCGACGGAGAGCCTGGTGTTGCGCTGTTCGGTGATCACGGCCGAGAGCAGCAGTGTGGTCAGGGCCATCGCGCCGTTGAACAGCTGCAGCTTCAGCATCACCTCGACCTGCGACAGCCGGGTGAACGCGCCGACGTGGTCCGTCGCGGCGATCGTCGCCATGACCGACGTGAACAGGGCGCACGGCGTGCTCCCCGCGAGCCGGAACCGCAGCGCGGCCCAGACCAGCAGCGGGTAGACGAGGAAGAGCGCGCTGATGGAGCTGTGCGTGGCCGCCGGTACGAGGACCGCGGCGACGACGGCGAAGGCCAGGGCCTCCTTCCAGCGGGCCGTGGGCGGGGGCCAGCGGGCGCCGAGCAGTACCAGCAGGAACGGGGTGACGATCAGGACGCCCATCGCGTCGCCGGTCCACCACGCGAACCAGATCGGCCAGAAGCTGCTCGCGGCAAACTTGCCGGCGAGCATCAGCGTGACCACGGCGATGGTGGAGCTGACCAGCATGGCGGTGAACGCCCCGAGGAACACCAGTGCGAGGCCGTCCCGCAGCCGGCCCAGGTCGGTGCGGAAGCCGACCCGGCGCAGCATCAGGTACGCGCAGACGGGCCCGGCCGTGTTGCCCGCGAGAATGCCCACGGTGTCGGGCGCGGGCGTGGTGATCGACACGATGACGAAGAAGGCGCCGAGCACGATGCCCGGCCAGCAGCCCAGGCCGAAGACCAGCAGACAGGCCACCGCCACGCCGGTCGGCGGATAGAGGGGGGTGACGACGGCGCCCTCGACGGTGAGCCGGCGCAGCAGACCGAGCTGCCCACCCGCGTAGTAGCAGGTGGCCACGGCCAGCGTCCGGAGGGCGAGGACAGCCGGTCGGCGCAGTTCCTGGATACCCACCACAGCAGCCATCAGACACCGAGGCGGCCGGGGCGGCCAGGCGAGGGACACCCATGGCCGACCCTGCGGGCCGGTGCAGGTCGGGCTGCCGGTTCGCCTACGGCGTGGAGTCGAGGCCGTCGTGGCCCACGACCAGGACGGCCGCGTCGTCCTCGTGGCCCACCCGTTCCGCGCCCTTGATCACGGCGGCGGCCAGCGCCTGCGCCTCCAGACCGGCCACGGCGGCCACACCGGCGAGGCGTACCACCTGGTCGAGCCCTTCGTCGATGCTTATCGACGGCCCCTCCACCACCCCGTCCGTGAGCAGGACGAACATGCCGCCGGTGGTGAGCCGGAAGCGGGTGACCGGATACTCGACGCCCGGTTCGATACCGAGCGGCGGTCCGCCCTCGTCCTCGCCGATGCCCGACTTTCCGTCGGCGGTGGCCCAGACGAAGGGGACGTGGCCGGCCCGGGCGCTCTCCAGGATCCCGGTTTCCGGGTCGAGCCGCATGAAGGTGCAGGTGGCGAAGAGGCCGCTGCCCAGGGACACCAGCAGGTCGTTCGTCCGGGCGAGCAGTTCGCCGGGCTCGCTGGTCACCGAGGCGAGCGCCCGCTTGGCCGCCCTGACCTGGCCCATGAAGGCGGCGGCCTCGATGTTGTGGCCCTGGACGTCGCCGATGGCGAGGCCGATGCGGCCGTCGGGCAGGGTGAACGCGTCGTACCAGTCGCCGCCCACGTTGAGCCCGTAGCAGGCCGGGGCGTACCGGACGGCCAGATGGACGCGTGGGGTGTCGGGAAGGTCCCGGGGCAGCATGCCGCGCTGGAGGGCGATGGCCAGCTCGACCTGCGAGCGCTGGTACTCGGCCCGCTCGCGCGCCTGGGCGGTGAGCGACCTGAGTCTGACCAGCAGCTCGTCGTCCGTCGAGCGCTTGCGGGGCATGGATCACTCCGGCCGCGGCGGCTGCCCTCCCAGGGCAAACCCTTAGATTTTCACCTTTACAGGATCATAGTGCGAATAGGCCTCGACGGGCGGCGGCCGGACGGGCGCAGCCGCCACCGGGGCGACGGACCTGCGGGGTCGTCCGTCGCCGTCCTGACCACGGGCCGGTCCGGCGGCCCGGGCGGGCTCGTGGCCAGGACGGTGGGTTCACCCCTTGCGGATGCCGTCGGCGCGGCGGGACGCGCGCAGGGTGCCGACCGTCTTGAGCAGCCGGTCCGCCGGGTCGCGCAGCCGGGGATGCGCGAGGACGGTGTTGCGCAGCCCGCGCACCGGGCGGCGCCACAGCCGGGCCGCGGCGGCCACCGGGTGGGCACGGGTGACGAAGCCCTCACCCACCCGCAGTTCGCGGGTCTTGAGCCAGTCCTTGTACTCCTTGTCGCCCCGCCCCAGGTCGACGAGGGTCACACCGCCGCGCGCCGCGGCCTCGGCGGTGCGCAGATGCATCATCAACCCGGGTGAGTAGTAGTGCAGTTCGGGGTCGTAGGCGGTGAACCAGGCGGCGAGCACGGAACTGGAGCGCGGACCGAAGTGGGCGGCCACCGGACGGTCGCCGGCGTAGAGCACGGACAGCACGCCGGTGAAGTGCTCCTCGCGGACGTGGAAGAGGTGGTCGACGAGGTCGACTATCCAGGGGCGGGCGAAGCGGTCCATGCGTCCGGTCCGCCGGTACTGGGCGGACTTCCAGTGCATGAGGGTCCGCAGTGCCGCCGGGTCGCGCTCGTCGAACTCGAAGCGGAGGTCGCCGATGTCGCGGCCGAGCCGCCGTTCCTTCTTCAGCGTGGTCTTCGCCAGGCCCGGATAGGTGGCGCGCAGCCACTCCGGGTAGCCGCCGTCGCCGGGTTTCACGTCGATCACCGGTGAGGCGAAGGTGCCGGTGACATGCGGGGCGAAAGGTCTCTGCTCGGCGACCAGATGGTCGAACTCGAAGATGGACACCCCGCAGGCGCTCAGCAACTCCTGGGCGTTCCAGGTGACTCCGGGCCGGTGCACCAGCGCCTGGCAGTCGGAGAGGCCGAGACCTATGGCCCGGCCGACACCGAGGGGGTTGCGCTCGTACGGGAAGAAGCCGACGGGTTCGCCGCCTTCCCGCAGGACCGCCACCCGGACGCCGGCGCGCTGCTTGCCGACGCCGATCGTGAACTCCGGGGCCAGAAAAGGGTTGGCGTACTCCGGCGACTCGTCCATCGCACGGTGCCAGGTCCGGCAGAGCGACTGGGTCAGCTCGCCGGGTCTGTGGATCGTTATGTCCACCTCAGATCAACCGCCCCTCGGCTGACGAGGTGTGTGGTTCATGATTCCCGAACCGGCTCTCGGACCGACTCCCGGACGGACCTCTGCACTGGCCTCTGGATCGCATGGGCGACCGCTCCCCCCATAACGCGTCTTCCGCGTTCTACCGCTGCTGTCGACAGCTCCTGTTCCGCGCTGCACACCGTCGTTCCGCGGCCGGCGACGAAGTCGCCGGGCCGGAGGTGTCGCTCAAACGTCGCGAAACAGTACGCACGCTGTCAAGGGTGCCACTGTCAGGGCGAGATGGGGGTGGGGTGACTCGGACTTTCCAGGTCCTTTTCGGTCAGGTCGCCGTGGCCTCGGCCGTTGCCCGGTGCCCTGACGGCCGGAAAGCGGAGTGATCGGCCGGTCGCGTTGAGCGAGGACGGGCCGCACCGCGTATGCACGGACCTTCGAGGACACCATGCCGAGACGGTAGGACACGACGAAGTGCGATCTTCCACGAGCCGAGGCGCGGCAGACCGGTCAGCCGTCCGGCCCGCCGGGTGGGACGCCTCCCGCGCCCTGCCGCCGCCCCGAAGACTGACCGTCGCCGTGGCCTGCGCCGAGGGCGAGTGGTCGTACGAGTGGCCGGCCACGGACGATCCGTTCGTGGGTGACAGCCAGCACCTCTCTACGTTCCTATAGGATTTGCCACCCTCCGGCCACTCCAATCCGACGGTAAGCGCTGTCAGAGCCCGTGTCGAGCCTGATCAAAGCTATCTCTGTCACAAGTCTTGACGGACGCGCACACCTGACCCACGATCGCCGCATCAATTTCCTATCTGATTCTTCAGGGGTGGGACATGCGCTTCCCGACCAGATCCGTCCTGCCCGGGGTTCTCGCGGTGACGTTGCTCGCCGCGGGGTCGGCGGCCTGTACGTACCGCAACGCACCCGGTCCCGCCGCCGGTCAGGCCTCTGCGGCCCGACGCACGGGCGGCGGAGCCGACTTGGCGGACGGTTCGAAGACCAAGGTCGCCCTCGTGCCCGGCGGCGCCCATCCCTACTTCCAGCCGTGGAAGACGGCGGGCGCCGCCGCGAAGAAGACCTACCGCCTCGGGGACGTCACCTTCGACGAGACGGCCGAATGGGACCAGCAGAAGCAGAACAACCTGCTGTCCACGCTCGCGGCACGCGGCTACAACGCCTTCGGGATCTTCGGTGTCTCCCCCACCGACATCAACACCACCTTCGCGGACCTCAAGTCCCAGGGCTTCCCCGTGGCGTCCCTGGGCTCCTGCCCGGCCGGCAGCACGGACGAGGCCGACTTCTGCCTCTCCACGGATGTCGAACTCGCCGCCTACAAAGCCGCGAAGGCGGCCATCGACGCCATGGGCGGCAAGGGCACCCTGGTCCATCTGACCGGCAACAACGTGGACGCCAACACCCAGTTGCGGATCAAGGGCGTCGCCCGCGCCGTCAAGGAGTCCGACGGCAAGGTGAAGTTGCTGCAGACCATCACCGACATCGACACGGACCTGCAGACCGCGCAGAAGGCCGTGTCCGACCTGCTGGCGGCCAAGGGCAGCCAGATCACCGGCATCGTCGCCACCGCCTACAACCCGGCCGTCGCCGCCGCCGACGCCGTCAAGTCGTCCGGCTCGAAGGCGAAGGTGATCGCCATCGACGACGACGCCAAGATCCTCAGCGGCATCAGGCAGGGCACGGTCACCGCCACCGTCGTACAGAACCCGGTCGGGCAGGCCGAGATCGGCACCTGGGCGCTGGCGCTGCTCCAGACGAAGCAGTGCACGGTACGCGATCCCGGCGTGAAGGTGGACTCCGGTTCGTTCGTCGTCACCAAGGCGAACGTCGACGGCTACGACAAGGCACGGCAGGCGAAGACCGCCGAACTGAAGACGGAGTTCGCCGACAAGTACCTCTCGTGCGGCTGACCGTCCGACGGAGCACCGGCAGCGCCCCGACCGAGAGTCCCGACAGAGAACGGACATCGATGAGCATCATCACGACCGCGACCGTCAGGCTGGCCGACATCGCCGTCGAGACGGACCGTACCGACGCGGTGCAGTCCTTCGTCAAACAGGAGACGGTCCTGGTCGACCTGGAGACGGCGGACGGCCTGACGGGCACCGGCTACGCCTATACGATCGGCACCGGCGGCACCGCCGTACTGGCGCTGCTGCGCGACCATCTGCTGCCCGCCCTCGTCGGCCAGGACGCCCGCACGGTCGAGGCCCTGTGGCAGCGGCTGTTCGCCCTGACCAGGGCCACCACCACCGGCGCCATCACCTCCCTCGCCCTCGCCGCCGTGGACACCGCCCTGTGGGACGTGCGCTGCAAGCGGGCGGGCGAGCCGCTGTGGCGGCTGGCCGGCGGGCATCGCCAGGAGGTGCCGGTCTACGACACCGAGGGCGGCTGGCTCCATCTGGGCACCGAGGAGCTGGTGAAGGGCGCCCTGCGGGCCCAGGAGGCGGGCTGGGCGGGCGTCAAGATCAAGGTGGGCAAGCCGCATCCCGCCGAGGACGCGGAACGGCTGCGCGCGGTACGCGAGGCGGTGGGGCCCTCGCTGCACATCATGACCGACGCCAACCAGTCGCAGACGGCGTCCTCGGTGCTCCGGCTCGCGGCCGCGCTTGAACCGTACGACCCCTACTGGCTGGAGGAGCCGCTCCCCGCGGACGACATCAGCGGGCACGTCCGGCTCGCCCGCGCCACCCGGATACCCGTGGCCGTCGGCGAGTCCATGTACTCGCTGATGCAGTTCCGCAGCTACCTGGAGAGCGGCGCCGCGTCCGTCGTCCAGGTCGACGCGGCCCGGATCGGCGGCATCACCCCGTGGCTGAAGGTCGCGCACCTGGCGGAGAGCCACAACGTGATGGTCTGCCCGCACTTCCTGATGGAGCTGCACGTCAGCCTCTCCGCGGCGGTGCCCAACGGCCGGTACGTCGAGTACATCCCGCAGTTGCGGGCCGTGACCCGGACCGAGCTGACCATCCGCGACGGCATGGCCGTGGCCCCGGACGTGCCGGGCATCGGTATCGACTGGGACCTGGACGCCCTCGACGACCGGAGGGTGGCATGACGACCTCCGTGAGCCCACCGGAGACCGTTCCGGCACAGGAGAGGACGGCCGGTCACCGGATGCCGTTCTGGGTCAACCAGCGGCTCGGCCTGCTGGTCCTGGTCATCGCCCTGAGCGTGCTGTTCGGCGTGCTGCGGCCGGCGTTCCTCGACCAGCGGCTGGTGCTCTTCCCGCTCCTGCGGGACGTCGCCATCCTGACCGTGGTGGCGCTGGCCCAGATGGCCGCCCTGTCCGTGGGGCACATGAACCTCGCGGTCGGGCGGATGGCGGCCTTCGGGGCGATGTTCGCAGGCATCGGCTACGACAAGCTCCATCTGCCCATGCAGGGCGGGCTGTTGCTGTGCCTGGCCGCAGGTGCGGCGATCGGCGCGGTCACCGGCCGGCTGATCGCCCGGACCGGCGTGAGCTCCTTCGTCGTCACCCTGGCGATGGACTTCGCCCTGCTGGGCCTGGTGTCGTTGATGTACTCGGGCCTCACCGAGGACGCCGCCTTCACCACCCGCCCGGCCGGCATCGACGCGCTGCGCTCCTACTCCCTCGCCGACATCTGCGTGGGCCCGCTCTGCGGTTCGCCGGCCGTCCCGCAGCTCGCCCAGTTCACCGTGTTCGCCATGCTCGGTCTCGGTTTCCTCTACGGCTGTACGCGTATCGGCAGGGAGCTGCTGCTCACCGGGGCGAACCCGGCCGCCGCCGAGCTCTCGGGCATCCCCACCGGACGCCGGGTCCTGCTGGCGCACACCCTCTCCGGACTGCTCGCGGCGCTCGCCGGGTTCATGGCCGCCGCCGGTACGGGCACGTTCCGCGCCTCCATCGGCGACGACTTCATGCTGCCGTCCTTCCTGGGCGCGGTGCTCGGCGGCACCCTGCTCACCGGCGGGGTGGTGTCCGTGCTCGGCACCCTGCTCGGCACCGCGCTGGTCGGCGTGATCCGCAAGGGGCTGGACCTGCTCGGGGTCGGCCTGGAAAGCCTGAACATCTACCTCGGCTGCATCCTGCTGCTGGCGCTGTCGGCCGACCGGATCCGCACCGTGGTGTCCTATCGCAAGGTGGTGCGCTCCACATGAGCCCATTGCTCGATCAGCAGGGCCGGGCCGCCGAGGTGCTGCGCCGGTTCTCCCGTACGACGGCGGCCATGCTGCTGCTGGTGGTCGTGGCCGGATCCGTGGCGCTGGAGGTGGCGTCATCGGGCTCCTTCCTCGAGGGCCCCTCGGTGCGGGTCTTCCTGCAGTACCTGGCCACGCCGATCCTCATCGGCCTGGCCCAGATGGTGGCGCTGTGCGTGGGCCAGCTCAACCTCGCCGTCGGTGCGCTGGGCGGCTTCACCGCCTGTCTGACGGGTGTCCTGATGGCCGATCACGGGGTACCGGCCGTGATCGCCGTGCTCGCGGGGCTGCTGACCGCCACGGCCGTCGGCCTGGTGACCGGGATCGTCATCGTGGCCACGCAGATCAACGGCTTCATCGTCACCCTCGCCACGATGACGATCCTCCTGGGCGCCCAGTACCGGCTCGTCGGTACCCGGACCGTCGACGGCTACTCCGCCACCCTGCGCGACCTCGGCACGGCGGCACCGCTGGACGTCCCCCTCGTGTTCGTCACGGCGATCGTCGCGGCTGGTCTGCTGGGCGCGTTCATGTACCGCACGGTCGCGGGGCGGCGGCTGCTCGCCGCCGGCGGGAACCCGCTGGCGGCCAGGCTGTCGGGCATCTCCACCGACCGCCAGATCGTGCTGGCGCACACGCTGTCCGGGCTCCTGGTCGGGGTGGCCGCCGTGACGGCGACCGCCTCGCTGCCCGGCGTCAACCGCAGCGTCGGCGGCGACTGGCTGCTGCCGAGCTTCGCCGCGCCGATCATCGGCGGGGTCGCGCTCACCGGCGGTTCCATCGCCGTGTTCGGGACCGTGCTGGCGGCCTTCGTGACCCGGCTGATCGACGCGGCCCGCGCCCAGTTCTCGCTCGACCCGAGCTGGGTGAACCTGCTGATCGGCCTGGTCGTCCTCGGTACGGTCGCAGGCGGCCACCTGCACCAGACCCGCCTCGCGAAGAGCGCGTCGTCTCCGCAGCCGGAAGGTGCCCGATGAACACCGTCCTCCTCGAATGCCGGGACCTGGTCAAGGTCTTCCCGGGCGTGCGCGCCCTGGACGGCGTGGGCCTGCGGCTGACCGCCGGCAGCGTGCACGCCCTCCTCGGTGAGAACGGCGCCGGCAAGTCCACCCTCATCAAGGTCCTCACCGGGGTGCACGCCCCCGACGGCGGCACCCTCGCCTGGGAGGGTGAACCGGTGCAGCTGCGCTCGCCGTTGGAGGCGACCCGTACCGGTATCGGCGTCGTCCACCAGGAACGCAACCTGATCCCCGGCTTCTCGGTGGCCGAGAACATCACGCTGCAGAAACCTCCGTCCAGGCGTGGGCTGGTCGACTACGCGGCCATGACCGAACCGGCCGCAGGATGCCTCACGGAGCTGGGCGTCGACCTCGACCCGGACCGGCCGGTGCGTGAACTGTCGGTCGCACAGCAGCAGTTGGTAGAGATCGCCAAGGCCCTGTACACGGAGAGCCGGGTGCTGCTCCTGGACGAACCCACCGCCTCCCTCTCCCCCGAGGAGACGGAGCGCCTGTTCGCGGTGATCCGGCGGCTGGCCGAGCGCGGTGCCTGTGTCGTCTTCGTCAGTCACAAGCTGGAGGAGGTCTTCGCCGTCTGCGACACGGTCACCGTGCTGCGGGACGGGAAGTCGGTGCTGGAGTCCTCGCCGCTGGCCGACCACTCGCACGACGACATCGTGAGCCTGATGGTGGGCCGCGCGCACGCGGCGACCGAGCTGCGCCCGCGCACGGTCGACCGGTCCGCCGCGCCCGCGCTGGAGCTGGACGGGGTCGCCACGGCCGGCGGGCACCGCGACATCGCTCTGGCGGTGCGGCCCGGGGAGATCGTCGGCCTGTACGGGCTGGTCGGTGCGGGCCGGAGCGAGCTGGTCAAGGCGGTGCTCGGCCTCGACCGCATCACGGCCGGCGAGGTCCGGGTGCACGGGCGGACGGCCCGGATCAGCTCTCCGCGCCAGGCCCTGCACGAGTTCGGCATCGGGTACGTGACCGAGAACCGCAAGGAGGAAGGTGTCTTCCTGGCACAGCCGATCGTCCGCAACATCACGGTGACGGTGTGGCGGAGGCTGGTCAGGGCGTTCGGGTTCGTCCCGGCGGGCAAGGAGCGCGCGACGGCCCAGGACCTGGTCGAGCGGCTCGGCATCCGGATCGCGGGGCTCGCGCAGAACGCCGGTGAACTCTCCGGCGGCAACCAGCAGAAGGTCAGTCTCGCCAAGTGGCTCGCCGCCGACACCCGGTTGCTCGTCATCGACGAACCGACGGTGGGTGTGGACGTCCGCACCAAGCGGGCCTTCCACGAACTGATCTGGGAACTGGCCCACGACGGCCTGCCCATCCTGCTGATCAGCAGCGACCTCGCGGAGATGGTCACCCTCGCCGACCGGATCGTGGTCATGACGGACCACCGCGTCCGTGGCGAGGTCGACAACGACCGGGACTACGACCGGATGAGCGGCCGGATCATCCGCCTGATCCACGACCGCGACGCGGTGCGCTCATGAGGCGGGTGGCCCAGGTCGTCGCCGTACGCCCGGAAAAGCTCGACGAGTACCAGGAGTTGCACCGCGCTGTCCCGGAGCCGGTCCTGGACCGGCTCCGGCGCTGCCGTATCGCCAACTACTCGATCCATCTCCTCGGCGACCGGCTGTTCGCCTACTTCGAGTACCACGGCGACGATCTGGAGGCGGACCTGGCGCTGATGGCCGCGGACGAGGCGACCCAGGAGTGGTGGCGGCTCACCGCGCCCTGTCAGACGCCGGTTCCGCAGGCGGCTCCCGGCGAGTGGTGGGCCACGGCGGAGCAGGTGTTCCTCATGGAGTAGCCGACGCGTCGCCCTGGTCCTCGTGCTGGCGCCGCATGCTGCGGGTGAGGTGCTCCGTCATCGCCTCGGCCGCCCGCTCGGGGCTGCGGCGCAGCACCGCCCGTACGATCCGCTCGTGCTCGGCGACGGTCGGGCCGCCGGCGCCGACCACGTTGCTGAGCCGGAAGATGTGCAGGTGCGCGTGGAGGCGTTCCACGGCGTCCGCGAGCAGCGGCCGGTGCGCGGCCTGTCCGATCGCCTCGTGGAAGCGCTGGTCGAGCGCGGCGAAGTCACGGTACGACGCGTACCGGCCGTTCGGACTGGGCTGGACCTGCATCTCCTCCAGGATGCGTTCGATACCGTCGAGCTGTTCCTCGGTGGCGTTCGCGGCGGCCAGGGCTGCGGCCCTGGGTTCCAGCAGCAGCCGCATCTCGAAGAGTTCCGCGAGGCCCTGAGGGGTCAGCAGCTCCGTGGCCCGGTATCCGGAGAGGGCGCGCTTGACCACCAGTCCGTCGGACTCCAGCCGGGCCAGCGCCTCCCGGACGGGGGTGGGCGAGACCTTGAGGGTGCGGGAGAGCGCGTCGATGCCGACACGGGCGCCGGGGGCGATCTCGTGGTCCATGACCATCGCCTTGATGCTCTCGTACACGCTGTCCGACAGCGCCTGCCGGACGGGAGGCGGCTCGCCGTGCCCGACGCCCTCGCCGGGGACCCCGGCCGCGGAAGAGCCGTGCGGCGGCATCCCGGCGCCTCCTTCCAAAGGCCTGCGTGTGGCCCTCAGTTTACCCAGGTGGGCGCGGCGGGAGGCCCGGAAGTCCTGATCAGGCGGTGCGGCCGGGTACGTGGTGCGCCGCCCCGTACGCCACGTGCCCCACGGGATGCCCCGGCCGCGCCCCGCCGGGACAGTGGAGAGAGCGGACAGGTATCCGGGATCGGAGATGATCCCATGCCCATCCACCACTGCTCGGCGCCCGTGGGCCTGCTCATCGACTCGATGAAGGCCGACCTCGCCGAGGCCATCACCGAGGCCCATGTCGAGGCGACCGGGGCGCCCCGCGTGTTCGTGCACGTCTACTTCGCCGAGCTGCCTCCGGGAGCCGCCTACAGCGCCGACGGGATCGACCCTCGGATCTCCGGGATCCAGGGGGCGATCCGCGCCGGGCGGACCCTGGACGTCAAGCAGTGGTGACGTGCGACGGCGGGGTCACGCTCACCCCGGTCAGCGGTGTGCACCCGCACCACATCAAGCCGGCCGGCTCGGCGGACGACCCGCAGGTCGTCGAGGTGCCCGGCGCCAAGCTGCCCCAGAACGTCGAGCCCGGCGAGGCCACCCCGGTGGACGGCACCCCCGTCGTCGTGGGCGACAGCGGTGTCACCCAGGCCCGATGATCCGAGGTACATCTCCGCGAGCGCTCGGCCGGTCACACCGGCCGAGCGCTTTGCACGCCCCTCCCACCACCCGCCATCTCGTACTGGCGTGCTATGACCGTGTTCCATGGAGACCGTGGCGACCGAGCCGATCACCCCGTCCACCCCACGGCCCGTACGGCGGCCGACGCTGGTGCAGGGATGGCACGAACTCACCTTTCTGCACTGGCCGGTGGAGCCGGAGCGGGTGGCGGGGCTGCTGCCGGCCGGCACCCGGCCCGACACGCTGGACGGGGTCACGTACATCGGCCTCGTTCCGTTCCTGCTGCGGCGCACCGGTCTGGGGACAGGGCCGGGGCTGCCCTATCTGGGCACCTTCTGCGAGACGAACGTACGGCTGTACTCGGTGGACGAGCAGGGCCGGCGCGGGGTGGTGTTCATGTCCTTGGACGCGACCCGGCTGCTCCCGGTGCTGGCGGGCCGGCTCGGGGTCCGGCTGCCGTACCTCTGGTCCGCGATGCGGCTGCGTCACGAGGGCGATGTGGTCACCTACACCTGCCGACGGCGGCGCACGGCCGCCACGAGCCGGGTGGTCGTACGGACCGGGCCGCCGATCGCCGATCCCTCGCCGCTGGAGCACTTCCTGACCGCACGCTGGGGACTGCATGTCAGCTGGTTCGGCCGCACCGCACACCTGCCGAACGAGCATCCGTCCTGGCCGCTGCACCGGGCCGAACTGCTGGATCTAGACGACGAGTTGATCGAGGCGGCGGGTCTGCCCGCACCGCTGGAGCCGCCGGTCAGCGCGCTCTGGTCCCCCGGCGTGCGGGTGCGGTTCGGGGTGCCGACACTGCTCCGTCACTCCAGGTAAAGAACTCGTATGGTCTAGTCCAAAGTGCACTTTGGTCCAGTCCAATCTATTGACGTGGTCGTGACACCTCCGGAAGCTGGGGCGACTCCCCACCCCCACAGGAGGCACGCAGTGAGAACTCTTCGCGCATGTCTGGGCGCGGCGGCCGCCGTCACGCTCGCCGCCGCCGGCACCACCGCACTCGTCGCGGGCAACGCCTCGGGCGCGACCACCGCACTGAGCAACCGCTGGTACGCGGCCGCGCCCTATCTGATGCCGCTCGACAACGACCCGCCGAGCGCGGCCGCCATCATGGACGCCACCGGCCTCAAGGCCTTCCAGCTGGCGTTCGTCCTCGCGCCCAACGGCGGCGGCTGTTCCCCCACTTGGGGTGGTACCGCGGCGGTGTCCGCCGACACCGCCGTCCAGTCCGTCATCAACACCATCCGCGCCAAGGGCGGCGACGTCTCCGTCTCGATCGGCGGCTACGGCGGCACCAAGCTGGGCCAGACCTGCGCGGACGCGGCCTCGACAGCGGCGGCCTACCAGCAGGTCATCACCAAGTACGGGCTGCACGCGATCGACTTCGACCTGGAGGAGCCGGAGTACGAGAACACCGCGGCGATCAGGAACGAGATCGGCGCCGCGAAGATCCTCCAACAGAACAACCCCGGCCTGTACGTGTCGGTGACGACGGCCGGTACGGCGGACGGGACCGGCTGGTTCGGCAAGCAGATGCTGCTGGAGGCCAAGTCACAGGGGTTCACGCCGAACAACTTCTCCATCATGCCGTTCGACGGCGGCTTCAACGGGGCGGCCTCGCAGACCGGCGCGCTCACCAACTTCAACTCGATCCTGCAGTCCACCTTCGGCTGGGACCAGGCGACCGCCTACGCCCACGAGGGCTTCTCCGGGATGAACGGCCGCAGCGACACCGGCGAGTACTTCACCCAGGCCGACTTCCAGACCGTGCTCGACTACGCCACGAGCCACAACATGGACCGCTTCACCTTCTGGTCCCTCAACCGCGACCGCCAGTGCACCCCGGCCGACAACGGAGGCCGCACATCCGGCACTTGCTCCAGTGTCGCCCAGAACTCCTGGGACTTCGCCAAGTACTCGGTGAAGTTCGCCGGGGTGACCCCGCCGACGACCACCCCCACACCCACCCCGACGCCGACTCCGACCTCCTGCAAGACCGCGTGGAGTTCGACGGCGGTGTACGTGAAGGACGACGAGGCCTCGTACGGCGGCCACAACTGGAAGGCCAAGTGGTGGACCCAGAACGAGGTGCCGGGCGCCTCGCAGTGGGGCCCCTGGACGGACGAGGGAGCCTGCTGAACCCCTTGACGTGATTGGTCCGGACCTTTAGCTTCACGGGTCATCGACGGTTAAGGATGCGGTCACAGTTCACGGACATGAACATCAGGGCTGCGGCCGCATCCCTGACGAAAGGACCCCCACGTGAACCGTTCCCGGCTGCTCGCGGCGCCGACCGCGGCGGGCCTGGCCCTCGCCCTGACCGTCCTGCTCGGCGGCAGCGCGAACGCGGCGAACCCGAACGTCGCGCCCGGCGGCAACTTCGACCTGTCCGTATGGCAGCTCCAGGAGCCGGTCGGCTCCCCCGGCTCGCCGACCACCATCCCCTCGTCCCGGCTGCAGGGCGCGAACGGCTACCAGGACGCGTACTTCTACACCGACACCCGCGACGGCGCGATGACCTTCTGGGCGCCCGAGAAGGGCGTCACCACCCCGAACTCCGACTACGCCCGCTCGGAACTGCGCGAGATGAACCGGGACGGCAGCTCCGCGAACTGGTCGCTCAGCGGCAGCCACCGGATGAACGCGACACTGCGGGTGGTCTCGGTGACCAAGAACGTGTGCGTGGGCCAGATCCACCTCGGCACCGGCGGCTCGTCCACCAAGCCGCTGCTGGAGCTGTACTACCACTCCAACGGCGACATCGTGCTCGGTACCGAGAACTCCCCGGACGGCGGCCAGACCACGCACAGCGTGGGCCATGTGTCGGTGGGCAAGACCTGGAGCTACACCATCGCCGTCTCCGGCGGGAACACCATCGACCTGACCGTCAACGGCAGTACCACGCACTACGCCGTCCCGTCCTCCTTCAACCAGTACAAGCAGTACTTCAAGGCGGGCTCGTACAACCAGTCGTCCTCCGACAGCACCACCAACGGCGCCCGGGTCGCCTTCTACGGACTGACTGTCACACACGGCTGAGTTCGCCTGGTCCGGCCTGGCGGGGGCTGCCGTTCCGCAGCACGATGGAAGGGCCATCCGCGCCACGGCCGGACGACGGGAGGACCGATGACTCAGAGCTGGGGACCACGCCCTCCCGTCACGGCGGACGGCGCCGAATGGCGGCCCGCGCTGGACATCCCCGCGCCCGGGCCGCAGCGTCGCTGGACGGTGCTGCTGCGCTGGCTGCTGCTGGTCCCGCAGTACATCGCGCTGTTCCTGCTGGGCATCGCCGCGTTCTTCGTGACGGTGGCCGGCTGGTTCGCGGCGCTCTTCCTCGGCCGGCTGCCCGACCCGATCGCCTCGTTCCTGGGCACGTACCTGGCGTACGAGACACGGATCTCGGCGAGTTCCATGCTCCTGGTGGACCGCTATCCGCCCTTCGCGCTCACCGCACCCGACTATCCGGTACAGATCGAACTGCGGCCCACCACACTGAACCGGCTCGCGGTGCTGTTCCGGCTGATCCTGATGATCCCGGCGGCGATCATCTCCAACCTCGCGGCGACCGGCTGGTTCGCGATCAGCTGGATCTTCTGGATCATCGGGATCGTCCTGGGGCGGCTGCCCGGCCCGGTCTTCGGCGCGACGGCGGCGGTGGCCCGCTACCGGTTGCGGTTCGGCGCCTACGTCAGCATGCTGACCCCCACCTATCCCAAGGGGCTCCTGGGCGACCAGCCGGCCACCAAGGCCGAGGTGGCCCAAGAGGCCGGCGAGGTCCGCTCCGCGACCCGGCCGCTGCTCCTGGACTCCACCGCGAAGCTCCTGGTCTGGGTCTTCCTGGTGCTGGGCCTGGTCACCCAGGTCCTCTACCGCAGCAGCACCGACTACGGCGGCTACGACGACTCCGGGCTCGCACATCAGTCGCAAGTGGTACATCTCGCGGGACGGTCGTAGCGTCGTAGAGAAGCACATACGGCGGTACGGGCGGGAGCGACCATGCGGAAACCAGTGGTGGGAACGGCGATCGGACTCGGGGCTTGCCTGCTGCTCACGACGGCGATGACGACGGCATCGGCGACTCCGCCGACATCGGCCGCACCGGCCGCGCCGGCCGCGTCACAGGGGGTCCAGCATCCCGTGCTCGTCGACTGCCTCTGGCACCAGCGGTTCCGGCCGACCAACTTCATCCTGGCCTGCGGGGACGGCAACAGCGTCCTCGCCGGCATGCACTGGACCCGGTGGAACGACAACACCGCGGTCGCCCAGGGCATCAACTGGGTGAACGACTGCAAGCCGTACTGCGCGAAGGGCACCTTCCGCAAGTACCCGGTGACCGTACGGCTCGACCAGCCGACGGTGTGGAAGAAGCATCCGAGCGTGCAGCACTTCACCCGGATGACCATGACCTACTCCGGAGCGAGGCCGGCCGGATTCACGCAGGTCATGACCGTCCCGCTGTGGAACTGAGCGGGCTCGTCACCCGGGCGGGCGGCACGCGGGGCCGGGCCGTGCGCCGGGCGGGCGACGTCCCGGCCGGGGCTGCCGTCGAGCCGGGCCCGGGAAGCGTCATGTTGGTGTGACCGGTTCGCCGGAGTTTCGCACTCCCGTCGAAAGAGGTCACATGCCCCGATTCCCCCGCCCGACCGTCGTCGCGCCGGCCGTGGTCGCGATCGGTCTGCTCGCGGCGGCCCCGGCCGCGAGCGACGGGCCGCTCGTCTCGAATCCCCATGCCAGCGCCCACTTCGATCTGACGCGCGGGCAGACGCCCGACAGCGTCGTCGCCGAGCGGGGCGGCTCGGCCGACGTCTCCTTCGCGTTCGCCCGGCAGGTCGTCAAGGTCACCCGCGAGCGCCGGGTCCATGTCCTGGCGACCCTGCCCCCCGAGGACCACCCCCGCACCGCACTGGTGAACGGCGCCGTCACGCTCGGCCTGGCCCGCGCCCAGGACGGCACGCTGTACGTCAACTACGCCACCGGCACCGACAGGACAGGTGTCTGGCGCATCCCGGCGAGCGGCGGCACGCCCGAGCAGATCGCCCAGCTCCCGCCGGACGGCCTGCCCAACGGCCTGGCCCTGGACGAACGGCACGGCGTGCTCTACGTCGCCGACTCGGCCCTGGGCACGGTCTGGCGCGTCCCGCAGTCGGGCGGTGCGCCGACGGCCTGGGCCAGGGGCGCCGCGCTCACCGGGCTGCCGGGGTCGGCCGACGGCTTCGGCGCCAACGGGATCAAGGTCCACAAGGACGCGGTCTGGGTGACCAACACCGACCGGGGAACGCTGCTGCGCATCCCGGTCGGCGCCGACGGCTCGGCGGGGGCGGTCGCGACCCGGGCGACCGGCCTCGACGGCGTCGACGACTTCGTCTTCCCCGGGCACTCGGACGTCGTCCTCGCCGCCCTGAGCACGTCCAACGAGGTCGCTCTGGTCCGCCCGGACGGTACCCACGACACCGTCCTCACCGTGCAGGACGGCCTGTCCAACCCGACCTCGCTGGCGGTACGCGACCGCGACCTGTTCGTGGCCGACGCCGCCTACCTCACCCAGCGCGACCCCAACCTCCTGAAGGGCCGCCTCGACGCCTACTTCGCCCGCCAGTAGCCCGGAGCCGGTGCGGAAGTTCCGGCGGGCGCGCTCGCGGGTGGCGAAAGAACGGCGTGCCACACACGGCGCCCGGACCGCACCGGCCGAAAGGCGAACACCGGCCCATGGCAACCGCAGCCGCACAGGGCCCCCGCCACCACAACCGCCCCGTCGGCAGTGCGCCGCCCGCAGCGGCCGCCCGCATCGAGGGACCGGACCGGCACAGCACCCGCCCGCATCGAAGGGCCGGACCGGCGGAGCGGCCCGGCCCTTCGGGGCTTTCCGGGTCAGGCGATCTCGACCAGGAGGTCGCCGCCCTCCACCTGCTGGATGCGGTTGATGGCGAGCCGGGAGATCCGGCCGGCCTTCGGGGCGGTGATGGTGGCCTCCATCTTCATGGCCTCGATGGTGGCGACCGTGGCGCCCGCCTCGACCTCCGTGCCCTCGGTCACCGCGAGGGTGACGACTCCGGCGAACGGGGCCGCGACATGGCCGGGGTTGGTGCGGTCGGCCTTCTCGGTGGCCGGGATGTCGGAGGCCGCCGCCCGGTCGCGGATCTGGATCGGCCGCAGTTGGCCGTTGAGCGAGGACATCACCGTGCGCATGCCCCGCTCGTCGGCCTCACCGACGGCCTGGAGCTCGATGAGCAGCCGGACGCCGGGCTCCAGGTCGACCGAGTACTCCTTGCCCGGGCGCAGGCCGTAGAAGAAGTCCTTGCTGTCCAGGACGCTGGTGTCGCCGTAGGTCTGACGATGCGTCTCGAACTCGCGGGTCGGGGCCGGGAACAGCAGCCGGTTGAGGGTCGTACGGGGCTCCTTGGCCAGGCCCTCGCGGTCCTCGGTGGACAGCTCCGGCGTCGGCTTGGCGGCGGCGCGGCCTTGGAGGGCCTTGGTACGGAACGGCTCGGGCCAGCCGCCGGGCGGGGTGCCCAGCTCGCCGCGCAGGAAGCCGATGACCGAGTCGGGGATGTCGAACCGGTCGGGCGTCGACTCGAAGTCCTCCGGGCTCACCCCGGCGCCGACCAGGTGCAGGGCGAGGTCGCCGACCACCTTGGAGGACGGGGTGACCTTGACCAGACGGCCGAGGATCCGGTCGGCGGCCTCGTACATCGCCTCGATGTCCTCGAAGCGGTCGCCGAGGCCGAGCGCGACGGCCTGGGTGCGCAGGTTGGAGAGCTGGCCGCCGGGGATCTCGTGGTGGTAGACGCGGCCGGTCGGGGAGGCGAGGCCCGCCTCGAAGGGGGCGTAGACCTTGCGGACGCTCTCCCAGTACGGCTCCAGGTCCTCGATCGCCCGCAGGTCGAGCCCGGTGGGACGGTCCGAGTAGTCGGTCGCGGCGACGATCGCCGACAGGGACGGCTGCGAGGTCGTACCGGCCATGGAGGCGACCGCGCCGTCCACCGCGTCCGCGCCCGCCTGGATCGCGGCGAGGTAGGTGGCCAGCTGGCCGCCCGCGGTGTCGTGGGTGTGCAGGTGGACGGGGAGGTCGAACTCACGGCGCAGGGCCGAGACCAGCTTGGCGGCGGCGGGGGCGCGCAGCAGGCCCGCCATGTCCTTGACGGCCAGGATGTGGGCGCCCGCGTCGACGATCTGCTCGGCGAGCCGCAGGTAGTAGTCGAGGGTGTAGAGCCGCTCGTCCGGGTTGGACAGGTCGGCGGTGTAGCAGAGGGCGACCTCGGCGATCGCGGTGCCCGTCTCGCGTACGGCGTCGATGGCGGGGCGCATCTGGCCCACGTCGTTGAGGGCGTCGAAGATGCGGAAGATGTCGATGCCGGTGGCGGCGGCCTCCTGGACGAAGGAGTCGGTCACCTCGGTCGGGTACGGGGTGTAGCCGACGGTGTTGCGGCCGCGCAGCAGCATCTGGAGGCAGATGTTGGGGACGGCCTCGCGCAGGGCGGCGAGCCGCTCCCAGGGGTCCTCGGCGAGGAAGCGGAGCGCCACGTCGTAGGTGGCGCCGCCCCAGCACTCCAGGGAGAGCAGTTCGGGCAGGGTGCGGGCGACGACCGGGGCGACGGCGAGCAGGTCCTTGGTGCGGACGCGGGTGGCGAGCAGGGACTGGTGGGCGTCGCGGAAGGTGGTGTCGGTGATGCCGATGGTGGGCGACTCGCGCAGGTGGCGGGCGAAGCCCTCCGGGCCGAGTTCGACCAGGCGCTGGCGCGAGCCGGCCGGGGGCTCGCCGGCGGGCCGCGCGGGCAGCTTGGTGGTGGACTCGATGAGGTGGGGGCGCTCGCCGTGCGGCTTGTTGACGGTGACGTCGGCCAGGTAGGTGAGCAGCTTGGTGCCGCGGTCGGCGGAGGTGCGGGCGGTGAGCAGGTGCGGGCGCTGCTCGATGAAGGAGGTGGTGATCCGGCCCGCCTGGAAGTCCGGGTCGTCCAGGACGGCCTGGAGGAAGGGGATGTTGGTGGCGACACCGCGGATGCGGAACTCCGCGACGGCGCGCCGGGCGCGGCCGATGGCGGCCTTGAAGTCCCGGCCCCGGCAGGTGAGCTTGACCAGCATCGAGTCGAAGTGGGCGCTGATCTCCGTACCCGCGTGGGTGGTTCCGCCGTCGAGGCGGATGCCGGAGCCGCCCGGGGAGCGGTAGGCGCTGATCCGGCCGGTGTCGGGGCGGAAGCCGTTGGCGGGGTCCTCGGTGGTGATACGGCACTGGAGGGCCGCGCCGTGCAGCTTCACCGTCTCCTGGGAGAGCCCGAGGTCGGCGAGGGTCTCGCCGGAGGCGATGCGCATCTGGGCCTGGACCAGGTCGACGTCGGTGACCTCCTCGGTGACCGTGTGCTCGACCTGGATGCGCGGGTTCATCTCGATGAAGACGTGGTTGCCGTCGCGGTCGAGGAGGAACTCCACGGTGCCGGCGTTGCGGTAGCCGATCTCGCGGGCGAAGCGGACGGCGTCGGCGCAGATGCGGTCGCGCAGTCCGGGGTCGAGGTTGGGCGCGGGTGCCAGCTCGATGACCTTCTGGTGGCGGCGCTGCAGCGAGCAGTCGCGCTCGAAGAGGTGGATGACGTTGCCCTCGCCGTCGGCGAGGATCTGCACCTCGATGTGGCGGGGGTCGATGACGGCCTTCTCCAGGAAGACGGTCGGGTCGCCGAACGCGGAGGCCGCCTCGCGGGAGGCCTGTTCGATGGACTCGCGCAGCGTGGCGGGGTCCTCGACCCGGCGCATACCGCGGCCGCCGCCGCCGGCGACGGCCTTCACGAACACCGGGAAGCCGATCTCCTCGGCGGCGCGCACCAGTTCGTCGATGTCGTTGGAGGGCGCGGAGGAACCGAGGACCGGTACACCGGCGGCGCGGGCGGCGGCGACCGCGCGAGCCTTGTTGCCGGTCAGCTCCAGTGTGTGGGCGCTCGGGCCGACGAACGTGATGCCCGCTTCCTCGCAGGCGCGGGCGAGTTCCGGGTTCTCGGAGAGGAAGCCGTAGCCCGGGTAGACGGCGTCGGCCCCGGCCCGGCGGGCGGCGCCCACGATCTCCTCGACGGAGAGGTAGGCGCGCACCGGGTGCCCGGGTTCCCCGATCTCGTAGGCCTCGTCGGCCTTCAGACGGTGCAGCGAGTTGCGGTCCTCGTGGGGGAAGACGGCGACCGTGCGCGCACCCAGCTCATAGCCAGCGCGGAACGCGCGGATGGCGATCTCTCCACGGTTGGCGACCAGCACCTTGCGGAACATCCCTGGATCCCTTCAGCCTGCCGGCGACGGACACCATGGTGTCAGCCGCGCCCGTCCTTGGGGGTGTCCGGCGGATCATGTCGGCGACGCGGGGTCCGGCACGCCCTCCCCCGGAGGGGGTACCCCCAGCCGCGTTGTCGTCACTCGCCGACGCCCCCGGCCTTCGGCCACAGGGCACCGCGTCCTCCCACCGGCCTGATCCGCCGGACACCCCCTAGCTCGCCGCAACACTAGGGGTTGCCCGAACAGGCTGAAGTGCGAAAACCATCACATTGACGTCGTTGAGCAGTTCGGCGGGTCGGACGCGTGACATATGGGGTTTCCGGGAAGCCGGAGGGGTTGGGGGTCTCAGGGGAGCCGGAAGGACGGCACCGGGTGGCGCGGCGGGCCGGGCCGGTACACCGGCGGGTCGGACCAGGGCGGTGTCGGCGGTGTGCCGAGGCGTTCCACCAGCCGGGCGGGGAGCGGCAGTCGGTGGCCGTGCATCAGGCCCAGAACGATCGCCGCGGCCACGGCGATCAGGTGCTCACGGCCGGCGAGGTTCGGTACGGCGATGGACTCCCACACCATCGAGCCGCCGGTCAGGGTGAAGACGACGGGCGCGCGCCGGACCACCGCCAGATAGGTGAACAGGCCCACCACCGCGGCCGACGGTCCGGTGTCGAGGACCCGGCCGACCTCCGGGGGCAGGCCGAAGCCCCACCAGCCGGGGCCCAGCGCGACCATCAGCCGGGCGGTCATGGTGCCCGCGAGGGTGGTGACATAGGCGATGGCGAGGGTGCGGGCGCGGCCGAGGCCGAGTTCCGCGAGCGCGAAGGCCAGGAAGAGCTGGGTGATGCCGGCCCAGACCGGCAGGTCGAGCGCCGGGACGTACAGCGACACCGGGGTTCGCAGCAGGGAGAGCCACAGGGGCAGGTCGGCGGTGACACCGCCGAGGTGCCACACCATCCTTCTGCCGAAGGGGTGCTGGGCGATCCCGTGGAAGAAGATGACGCCGAACGCGGCCACGAACGCGAGCACGATCCCGGACAGGCCACGGCGTACGAGCTGGCGTACCGGCTCCATCACGATGTTCTGCCACTCGTCGCGCAGCGTGCGCCGCACGAACCGGACCGCTCGCGCGGCCACCGTCCCCCAGCTTCCGTTGCCCCTCATGAAAGGCATCGCCCCCTCGACACCGCCCCCCGGCTCGGACCTGCGCCTCCGAAGAGGCTCTCCGCGTGCATGCCGTTCCACGCGCATCGTATAGACGTTTGGATCATTTGCGACGATGCGGGAGCTACTACTGGTCGAATTCCGGGGTCGGGTTTATCACCCGTCCACGAGTGAACCCTCAAGGTCGTCGGCGCGTCCCCCTCACCGATGTCCCGGTAAAGGAGCGGTCATGCAGAAGCCGTCCCGCCGCGTCGTACTGACCGCGGCCGCCGGTACCGCGCTGGGCACCCGGGCGGTGCCGCGGGCGGCGAGCCGGTTCCAGGTGCTGGAGCGCGAACACCGGGCCCGACTCGGTGTGTTCGCATGGGACACCGGCTCCGGGGCCCGAATCCGGTACCGTTGCGGGGAGCTCTTCCCGATGTGCTCGGTGTTCAAGACGCTCGCGGTGGCCGCCGTCCTGCGCGACCTCGACGAGGATGTGCTCGCCGAGGTCGTCCACTACGACGCGCGTGATGTGGAGCGGGCGGGCGGGGCACCCGTCACCGGGAAGCCCGGGAATCTCGCCTCGGGAATGACCGTCGCAAAGTTGTGCGCGGCGGCGGTCGAGTACAGCGACAACACCGCGGCGAACCTGTTGCTGGAGCAACTGGGCGGGCCGGTGGCGGTGACGCGGCTGTGCCGTTCCCTCGGGGACGAAGTGACGCGCCTGGACCGGTGGGAGCCGGAGCTGAACTCGGCGGAGCCCGGGCGGGTCACGGACACCACCACTCCCCTGGCCGTCGGCGTGAGTTACGCGCGACTGGTCGTCGGCGACGCCCTGGACGGCGCGGACCGGCGGCGGCTCACGGGCTGGCTGCGCGCCAACACCACCGGAGGGGAACGGATCCGGGCGGGGCTCCCCGGGGACTGGGCGGTCGGCGACAAGACCGGAACAGGCGGCTACGGCACCGCCAACGACGTGGCGATCGCCTGGCCTCCGGGCCGCGATCCCGTCGTCCTCGCCGTGTTCTCCACGCACACCGACGCCACCGCACAGGCCGACTCACCGCTGGTGAGGAAGGCCGCGGCGGTGGTGGCGGACGTGTTCAAGCACGGCAAAGCATGGGATCGTTCACAGGCGGAACACAGCAAGTCACTTTCCTTAAGCCGGTTCAATGCAATGGGGCCGGAACCGTTCTGTTCCGATCACGGACTCTCGTATAGTGACGCCCAGTTCAGCACCGAGCGTCACATCTCCTTTACCGGATCCACATCCCTACCGCTCCAAGGACCAGACCGGACCGATGACCGCGCCCACGCATCCCGGCGATCGACCTTCCCTCCGTACGCTCGCTCCGACCATCGCGCTGACCGCTGTGGTGTCGGCCCTCGCGGTCGTCGCCGCGGTGACCGCCGCGCCGGACTCGGTCCGTACGCCCCTCGCTCTGGGGGGCAGTGCGGCCGCGCTCCTGTTGTGCGCGGCGGTGACCTGGGCCGTGCACTCCGCACGGGCCGCCCGGGGCGCCCGGCGCCGCCTGGAGGCGGTGAGCCAGGACATCGGACGACTGCTCCAGCAGCAGGCCCGCACCACCGAGGAGGCCCGCCAGGAGCAGCAGCGGCTCATCGACGAACTGGCCCAGCAGCGCAGCGAGTTCGCCGACTCCTTCGAGCAGGAGCGGGCCCGGATCCACGAGGACAGCGGCCAGGAGCTGGACTGGTACCGGCAGGAGAACACCCGGCTCGCCGCCGGGCTGGAGCGGGCCAACCGGGAGCGGGCCTCCGCGATCGCCGCCGCGAGCAACGCGGCCGGCCGGATGCAGGCCCTGGCCACCGCCACCCTCGCCGACCTGCGGGCCATGGAGGAGCGGCACACCGGCGAGGACGTCCTCGCCGACCTGCTGCACCTGGACCACCGCACGGCGCAGGCGGGCCGGCTCGCCGACTCCATCGCCGTGCTGACCGGGGCGCGTTCCGGCCGCCGCTGGGCGCGTCCGATCAGCATGGAGTCCATCCTGCGCGGTGCGATGGGACGCATCAGCGGCTACCGCCGGGTGCGGGTGCACTCGGTGAGCGACGCGGCCGTCGCCGGACACGCGGCCGAGGGTGTCATGCACGCGCTCGCCGAACTCCTCGACAACGCGGCCAACTTCTCGCCCCCGACGGCCGAGGTCCATGTGTACGTGGAGGAGGTGCCGTCCGGGGTCATCGTGTCCGTGGAGGACAGCGGACTGGTGATGGGCGATGTGCAGCTGCGCCGCGCCGAGCAGGCGGTCGCGGGTGACACCTCCGAACTGGGCGGTCTCACCGGCACCCGGCTCGGACTCGCGGTGGTCGGCCGGCTGGCCGGCAAGCACGGTCTGAAGGTGTCGTTCCGGCCGTCGGCCCGCGGCGGCACCGGAGTGCTGATGCTGGTCCCGCAGGACCTGCTGGCCCGCCCGGTCGCCGAAGAGCCCGCCCTCCCGAACGAGGCACCGTCGCCCGAGCCGGTGCCGGCCCAGGCCGACCCCGTGCACGAGTCCGCCGAGCCGGACGACGCCGCCACCGAGGACGAGGACGCGGACGGCCCCACGGGACTGCCCAAGCGGCGCCGCGGCCGGACCCTCGCCGAGGCCGAGCGCAGGGCGGCGCACCAGCCGGCCGAGCCGCGCCCGGCGCCGGCCGCCGAGGACGCCCGGGTGCGCGCCGCCCGCTTCAACAGCTTCCGGCAGGCGGTCCGCTCGGCCGGGCCCGACTCCGACGCCGGTTCCGAGGCTCCCGAGACCTCCGGCGCGGCCGACGAGACTGCCCGCCACGCTCCCGCCCCCACGCACGACCCGGTCCCCGCGCCCCACCCGGAGTCCGACCCCAAGGCCACCTCCCACCAGCACGCGTACCCGGAAGGCGACACCACTTCATGACCGGCAGGACCACCGCCGACGACAAGCTGACCTGGCTCATCGAAGGCCTTCTGGAGCGCACCCCCGGCGCGCGGCACGCCCTGGTGCTCTCCCGTGACGGGCTGAAGCTCTGTCGTACGCCCGAGCTCTCCGTCGACCAGGCGGACCAGCTCGCGGCGATCGCCGCCGGCATCCAGTCGCTGTCGCACGGGGCGTCCGTCGAGTTCGGCGACGGCAGCGGCGGCGTGCGGTCGGCGATGACCGAGTTCTACGGCGGCGTGCTGTTCATCGTGGAGGCCGGCGAGGGTGCCCATCTGGCCGTGGTGACCAGTGAGGACGCGGACCCCGGGCTGGTCGGGCACAACATGAGCGAACTGGTCGAGCAGCTCGGCGAACACCTCACCGCGCAGCCCCGGACGTCATGAGCCGGCCCGGAAGGGACGACGCTCCCGACCGCCTGTACACCATCACCGGCGGCCGCAGCGGCGCCGGCCCGGACAACCCCTTCGACCTGGTCACACTGGTCGTCGCCGAGTCCGAGCCGGCCACCGGCATGCAGTCGGAGCACGCGGCGATCCTGCGCCTCGCCGAGTTCCCGGTCTCCGTGGTCGAGGTCGCCGCGGAGCTGAGGCTGCCGGTGAGCATCACCAAGATCCTGCTGGGCGACCTGCTGGTGGCCGGCCGCGTCAGCGCCCGCCATCCCCACCGGCCGGCCATCACCGACCCCGACATCCTGGAGCAGGTGCTCGTTGGACTCCGCAACCTCTGACGCGCGCACCCCGTTGGGTGCGACCGCCGACAACGGTTTCAAGATCGTGGTCGTGGGCGGTTTCGGCGTCGGCAAGACCACCCTGGTCCGTTCCGTCAGCGAGATACGTCCCCTCAACACCGAGGAGACCATGACCCAGGCCGGCGAGGAGATCGACGACATCCGGGAGGTGCGCGGCAAGTCCGCGACCACCGTCGCCTTCGACTTCGGCCGGATCACCCTGGACGCCCGCAATGTGCTGTACCTGTTCGGGGCCCCGGGCCAGGAGCGGTTCTGGTTCCTGTGGGACCGGCTGTTCTCCGGCACCCTCGGAGCGGTCGTGCTCGTCGACACCCGGCGGATCGACGACTCCTGGTACGCCATCGACCGGCTGGAGAAGCACGGCACGCCCTTCATCGTGGCCTGCAACGACTTCGGCGGTACCGTCCACACGCCCGAGGACATCCGCCACGCGCTCGACCTGGACCCGCAGGTCCCGCTGCTGAACTGCGACGCCCGGTCCAGGGAGTCCGGCAAGCAGGTGCTGATCGCCCTGGTCCAGCACGTCAAGAACCGGTACGCCGGCCCGTCCGCACCGGCGGACCTGCCCCGACAGGAGTTCGTGTGACCCCCGAAGCCGTGCCGCTCGGCGGCCCCCGGTTCCAGACCGAACCGGCGCGTCTGTACCGCGAGATGCGGCGCGACCACGGTGCCGTCACCCCTGTCGTGCTCGACGGGGACGTGCCGGCCTGGCTGGTGGTCGGCTACCGCGAGCTGCACCAGGTGACCGGGGACCCGGTGCTGTTCAGCCGGGACTCGGACCTCTGGAACCAGTGGGACATGATCCCCGACGACTGGCCGCTGCTGCCGATGATCGGCCGCAAGCAGCCGTCGATCCTGTACACCGTCGGCGAGCGGCACCGTGAGCGCGCCGGGATGATCAGCGACGCCCTGGAGGCCATCGACCCCTTCGAACTGCGGGGCCACGCCGAGCGGTTCGCGGACGAGCTGATCGACGGGCTGTGCACCGCCGGCGAGGCCGACCTGATCGGCCAGTACGCGATGCTGCTCCCGGTGCGGGTGCTGGCGCGCCTGTACGGCTTCTCCGACGAGGACGGCCCCGGTCTGGTCACCGCCCTCAACGACATGATCGACGGGCGTGAGCGGGCGATCGCCGGGCAGACCCATCTGGCCACGTCCATGGCCCAGTTGCTGGCCGACCGGAAGGCGAACCCGGCCGACGACGTGGTGTCGCGGATGCTCCAGAACAAGAGCGGGTTCACCGACGAAGAGATGATGAACGACCTGATGGTCATGATGGCGGCCGGGCACCAGCCGACCGCCGACTGGATCGGCAACTCGCTGCGCCTGATGCTCACCGACTCCCGGTTCGCCGCCTCCCTGTTCGGCGGGCGCAACAGTGTCGCCGAGGCGATGAACGAGGTGCTGTGGGAGGACACCCCCAGCCAGAACATCGCCGGCCGCTGGGCGTCCCGCGACACCCAGCTGGGCGGTCGCCGGATCCGCGCCGGTGACCTGCTGATCCTCGGCCTGCAGGGCGCCAACTCCGATCCGCAGGTGCGCACCGACGCCTCCGCGCTGACCGGCGGCAACAACGCGCACTTCTCCTTCGGGCACGGCGAGCACCGCTGTCCGTTCCCCGCGCAGGAGGTCGCCGAGGTGGTCGCCCGGACCGGGATCGAGGTCGTCCTCGACCGGCTCCCGGACATCGACCTGTCGGTGCCCGCCGACTCCCTCACCCGTCGGCCCTCGCCGTGGCTGCGCGGCCTGACCGCGCTGCCCGTCCGGTTCACCCCCGTACCCGCCCTCTGAGCCGCTGATCCGCACCGACAGACAGGCGCAGCACCGCATGGCGCAGTTACCCGACCCTGCCCTGGGAGGCACGTCACGATGACGACCGGTACCGAACAAGCCCGGATCGCCCTCGACCCCTTCGTCACCGACCTGGAGGGCGAGAGCGCGCGACTGCGCGCCGCCGGTCCTCTCGCGGCCGTGGAACTGCCCGGTGGGGTGCCCGTCTGGGCGGTCACCCGGCACGCCGAGGCCAAGGCGCTGCTCACCGACCCGCGTCTGGTCAAGGACATCAACGTGTGGGGCGCCTGGCAGCGCGGGGAGATCGCGCCGGACTGGCCGCTGATCGGTCTCGCCAACCCCGGCCGCTCCATGCTCACCGTGGACGGCGCCGACCACCGCAGGATGCGCACCCTGGTGGCGCAGGCGCTCACCCCGCGCCGGGTGGAGGCGATGCGGGAGCGCATCGAGAAGCTCACCCAGGACCTGCTGGACGGGCTTCCCGGGGACGAGGAGAGCGTCGACCTCAAGGCGGCCTTCGCCTATCCGCTGCCCATGTACGTGGTCGCCGACCTGATGGGCATCGACGAGGCCGAACTGCCCCGTCTGAAGGTGCTGTTCGAGAAGTTCTTCTCCACCCAGACCCCGCCCGCGGAGGTCATCGCGACCCTCACCGAGCTGGCCGGGATCATGGCGAAGACGGTCGCCGCCAAGCGGGCCGAGCCCGGCGACGACCTGACCAGCGCGCTGATCCTGGCCTCCGAGGACGGCGACCGCCTCACCGACGAGGAGATCGTCTCCACCCTCCAGCTGATGGTGGCGGCCGGTCACGAGACGACGATCTCGCTGATCGTCAACGCCGTGGTCAACCTCTCCACCCACCCGGACCAGCGGGCCAAGGTGCTCGCCGGCGAGGTGGACTGGTCGGCGGTGGTCGAGGAGACCCTGCGCTGGTCCACCCCGACCTCGCACGTCCTGATCCGGTTCGCCACCGAGGACGTCCAGGTGGGCGACAAGGTGCTCCCGGCAGGGGACGCGCTGATCGTGTCGTACGCCGCGATAGGCCGTGACGAGAACGCGCACGGGCCGAGCGCCGGGGAGTTCGACATCACCCGGGAGACGCAGAACCGGCACATCTCCTTCGGGCACGGCCCGCACGTCTGCCCGGGTGCGGCGCTCTCCCGGCTGGAGGCGGGTGTGGCGCTGCCCGCGCTCTATGCCCGCTTCCCCGACCTGGACCTGGCGGTACCGGCGTCGGAGCTGCGCAACAAGCCGGTGGTCACGCAGAACGACCTCTTCGAGCTGCCGGTCCGGCTGAACCCCTGACCGGCGTTCACGGAGTACGACCTGGCTCCCGTGCCGGCCGGCCGGCCGCCGTCGACGATCAGGTACTCGTCGCGGATCGGCCGGCCGGCGAACCGGCACTCCAGGATCTCCCGGGTGTCGGCAGCGTAGCGGGCCTGCGCGGAGAGGGTGGAGCCGGAAATGTGGGGTCATCCCGTGGTGCGGCACGGTGCGCCACGGGTGGTCCGCGGGAGCGGGCTGCGGGAACCGGACGTCGCCCGCGTAGCCGGCCAGCCGCCCGCTGCGCAGGGCCCGTTCGACGGCGTCGCGGTCGGCGATCCGGGCCCGTGCGGTGTTGATGAGACAGGCGCCGCGCTTCATCGCACCGATCAGTTCGTCGCCGAACAGGCCCTCGGTCTCGGGGTGGAGGGGCGCGTCGCCGAGGGGGCCGTCGGCCGGGGTGAGCAGGACGTACCGCTCCTCGTGGAGCGGGAAGCGGCGCACCTGCCGTAGCTCGTCGTCGTCCAGGTAGGTCATGGCCGCGTCCAGTTCGAACTCGGCGAGGCCGCGCCGGATGTCGGCGGACGACAGGGATCCCATGGCCACCCGGGCGTGTGGATACCGGTCGCAGAAGGGACCGGTGAGGAGCGAGGCGACGGGGACGGCGGTGGGGACGATCCCGAGGCGCAGGGTGCCCGTCAGCCCGTCCCGCAGCACCGACAGCTCCTGCCGCAGCGCGTCCCCCTCGGCGAGGATGCGGTGCGCCCACGCCGGTACGACCTCGCCCTCGGGTGTCAGTCCCTCGTAGCGGCGGCCCCGGCGCACGATCGGCACGTCGAGTTCGTCTTCGAGTCGTCGTATCGCGGCGGACAGCGAGGGCTGCGAGACATGACAGGCGGCCGCCGCACGGGCGAAATGCCGCTCCCGGGCGAGCGCGACAAGATGTTCGAGCCGGCGCAACAGCATGCGGGCTCCCCAGGGGTTCGGGCGGCGGTCAGGGTCCTGGGGTCTACGTGTACCGGATCCGCGGCACCCGTTTGACTTCGAGTGCTCTTCAAGTCGTAGCGTCCGAAGCACAGCACTAGTCAGCAGGAAAGGCTGGGAGTCACATGGAACAGCGCAATCTGCGGGATCTGCGGGTTTCCGCCATCGGCCTCGGCTGCATGGGCATGTCCGCCTTCTACGGCACCACCGACCAGGACGAGGGCATACAGACCATCCACCGCGCGCTGGAACTCGGCATCACGTTCCTCGACACGGCGCAGCTCTACGGCCCGCTCACCAACGAGACGCTGCTCGGTGAGGCGATCCGGGGACACCGCGACGAGTACGTGATCGCGACCAAGTTCAACTACCGGATGGACCATGCCGTCCCCGGCGACATGAGCACCATCGGCCGGCAGGACGGTTCGGCCGAGCACGTCCGCAGCTCGGTCCACGGCTCGCTGGAGCGGCTCGGCACCGACTACATCGACCTGTACTACCAGCACCGGGTCGACCCGAACGTGCCGATCGAGGAGACCGTCGGTGCCATGGCCGAGCTGGTCGCCGAGGGCAAGGTGCGGCACATCGGACTGAGCGAGGCGGGCCCGGAGACGATCCGGCGGGCCCACGCGGTCCACCCGATCACTGCCGTGCAGACCGAGTACTCGCTGTGGTCCCGCGACCCGGAGGACGGCGTGCTGCCGACCTGCCGGGAGCTGGGCATCGGGTTCGTCCCGTACTCGCCGCTGGGCCGCGGCTTCCTCGCCGGCCGGTTCTCCTCCCCCGAGGAGCTCGACGCGAACGACTTCCGGCGTAACGGTCCACGTTTCACCGGCGACAACCTGGACGCCAACCTGCGGCTGGCCGCCAAGGTGAAGGAGATCGCCGCCGAGAAGGACGTCACCCCGGCGCAGCTGGCCCTCGCCTGGGTGCTGGCCCAGGGCGACGGCATCGTGCCGATCCCGGGCACCAAGCGCCGCAGCTACCTGGAGCAGAACGCGGGCGCCGTCGACGTCGAGCTGACCAAGGAGGACCTGGCCCGGATCGACGCGGAGGTGCCGAGGGCGGCCGGCGAGCGGTACGACGAGAACGGGATGCGCTCCGTGAACCTCTAGGGTTCCGCGCGCGGTGGCCGCTCGGACGGGGTTGGCGCACGCTGGTGGCATGGTGACGCGGTGGATCGGTGCGGCGGGTCTACGGCAGTCATGGCAGTCGCACGCGCTGCTGCTGCTCCCGATCACACTCATCGTGGTGATCACGGTGGCGGACCTGCGCACGCCCGAGGACATCCATCTGGGCCCCGCCCTGGTCATCGCCCCCGCGCTCACCCCGTCCTTCGCCGGCCCCCGGCCGACCGCGCTGGTCGGGGCGCTGGCGGTGGCCGCCCAGATAATAATCGCCGTCTTCCACGGCGGGCTGGCCACCGCCAACCACATCGTGCAGATCGTCACCCTGGCGGTGCTCTCGGTGATGGTGGTGGTCTACAGCGCGGTCCGGGAGCGGCGGCGCGCCCAACTGGCCCAGGTGCGCACGGTCGCCGAGGCCGCGCAGCACGTGCTGATGTGGCCGCTGCCGGAGTACATCGGCCCGCTGCGGATCGCCTCGCTGTATCTGGCCGCCGAGGACGAGGCACAGATCGGCGGCGATCTGTACGCGGCCACCCGCTGCGACGGCGCGGTCCGGGTGCTGATCGGCGACGTCCGGGGCAAGGGGCTGTCCGCGATCGGCGAGGCCGCGCTGGTGCTGGGCGCCTTCCGGGAGTCCGCCCACCGGAATGTCGCACTGCCGGAGCTGGCGGCGTCCCTGGAACAGAGCGTGCAGCGCTACGCGGCGGAGCTGGAGACCCCGGAGGAGATGGGCGAGCGGTTCGTCACCGTGCTGCTGATCGAGATCCCCGACGAGGACCCGCTCACCCGGATGACCAGCGCCGGTCATCCGCCGCCGCTGCTGCTGAGCCCGGGGCACGCGGTCACCGTCCCGAGTCTGCATCCGGCGCCGCCGCTGGGCGTGCCCAGCGCGGACGGCGCCGAGCACACCCTTGACGTCTTCTCCTTCGAGCCGGGTGACACCCTGCTGCTCTACACCGACGGTGTCGTCGAGGCGCGGGACGCGCAGGGCTGTTTCTACCCGCTCGCGGAGCGGGTCGCGCAGTGGACCGACGCCGCTCCCGAGTCGCTGATGCACCACATCCGGCGCGATCTGCTGGCCCACGTCGGCGGGCGCCTCGGCGACGATGCGGCCCTGATCGCCCTGCACCGCACCCCGACCGTGCACCGGCGGCACCATCACGGCGTCCTCGGGCATGGCGCCGCCCATGGGTGACGGCTTCAGAAGGCTTCGGTCTGTGCCTCCAGATACGTCTTCAGGAAGGTGAACTTGGCGTCGCTGTCGGCCACCGCGAGCGTGCCGTAGGCCGCGCCGAGCTGCATCGTCTGCGGGGTGTCGGTGCTGAGGGCGGGCCAGGCGGTCAGGGAGGTGCCGTTCGGGTCGCCGGTGGCGGCGAAGCGGGCGACGTACGAGGCGGCGGTGTCGGCGGCGTCGTAGTCCTGCGCGGTCCAGGGGCGGTCGGTGCTGTAGAGGAAGCCGAGCAGGTAGTAGACGTCGGAGCCCTCGAAGGCGCCGGTCGCGGCGGTGCCGATGACCGGGTTCGTGGCGTCGTACCCGGGCGGGACGCGGGTCCAGAAGTAGGTGTGGACCGGGCCGGAGTTGCCGGCCGTGTCCTTGAACTGCGTGGCCCACAGGAAAGTGGAGACACGTTCCTCGTCGCGGGCGTAGGCGCAGTACTGCTGGGCGGCCGCCGTGTCGCCGTCCGCCGGGTACAGCGCCAGGAAGGTGTCGGTGAGCCCCAGGGGGCCGAACTCGGACTCGGCGTACGTCTTGTACGCGTCGAGTGTCATGGCCAGGTCGGGTGAGGCGCCGTTGGCGTCCTTGCAGACGCCGGTGAGGACCGGCACATCGGTCTCGGCGCGGGCCTCCAGCACGGCGGTGTAGGTGTCCGGCAGGACGTATCCGTCGAGGACGTTGCCGAAGTCGGCGGCGGTGTCCGCGGCGGCTCCGGTGACGAGGTCGTCGGCGTCCAGGGCACGCAGCGCGGCGAGGCCGTCGGCGCCCAGGTAGGCGGCGAGGGCGGTACCGTTCGCCTCGGCGTCGGCGAGGGTCCGGTAGCGGGAGGTTCCCCGGGCGAGCGCCGGGTCCTTGGTGTACCGGACGCCGGAGGAGAGCAGGGCACGGTGGTAGAGGCCCTTCGCACACCCGGACGCGAGCAGGATGCCGACGAAGGAGGCGCCCTGTGACCAGCCGCCCAGGGTCACCCGGTCCGGGTCGCCGCCGAACGCGCCGATGTTCCGCTGGACCCACTCCAGTGCGGCGACGGCGTCCAGGATCCCCCAGTTGCCGGAACCGCCGTACGCGGACTCGGCGGTCAGTTCGGGGTGGGCGAGGCCGCCGAGCACACCGACGCGGTAGTTGGGGGTGACGACGACGAGGCCCTTGGCGGCGAGCAGCGAGCCGTCGTAGAGCTCCTGGCCCGACCACAGGGCCCGGTCGCCGCCGTAGAGCCAGACGAGGACGGGGCGGGCGTCGCTCGAACTGGTCGCCGCCGTCCAGATGTTGAGGTTCAGGCAGTCCTCGCTCAGCGCGGGCACCTGGTCGCCGGCGATGCCGGTGACCGGCTGCGGGCAGGCGGGGCCGAAGGAGTCGGCGGCACGCACGCCGTCCCAGGACGGGGCCGGCTGCGGCGGGCGCCAGCGGCCCGCTCCGGCGGTGGAGGCGGCGTAGGGGATGCCCTTGTAGACGGTGACGCCCCGCAGGCCGCCCTGGGCTCCGGTGACCTGGCCGGACTCCGTGGTGACCGGGGTGGCGGCCGCGCTCCGTGCCGCCTCGGCCGGGGTGACCGTCGCGCCGAGCAGTCCGGCAGCGGCGGCGGCGAGGAAGCCGCGCCGGTTCAGCACGGCGGAACGCATGTCTCTGTCGCTCACGGAGCTCCCTTTCGGGTGGTGGGGGGACGAGCAGACGAGAAGCGTGGAGCCGGAGCGGACCGTGCGGCAAGCGCATCCGGATGACTGACAGCAACTCAACAGGCGCTTATAGCAACGGAGTTGGGGCGACTGTTCAACCGGCTTCGGATAAAAGTTCAGTCCTACAGGTGGTCTTGACCACTGGCTGCCTGCCAGACTCCGCTTCGCCTTTCACAGACAGGGAGCCGACATGCCCGACCTGCAACCCCCCACCCGCAGACGGCCGTTCCGCAAGGCCCTCGCCGCGGCCCTCGGTGCGCTCGCTCTGGTCGTCGCCGTGCCCGCGACCGCGCACGCCGACGTCCTGACACTGCTGCCGCAGAACGCCGACGGACTGGAGCAGACCTTCTCCCCCGCCTACGACTACGACGGGGACGGCTGCTACGCCACCGCGGCGATCGGCGCCGACGGCACCATCAACCCGGGCCTGAAGCTCGGCGGTGACGTCAACGGCCACTGCCACGACTACGCGCAGCTCGCCAATGCCAACACGTACTCGCGCGAGAAGTGCAACAACGGCTGGTGCGCCGTGATGTACGCCAGCTACTTCGAGAAGGACCAGGCGACGTACGGGCCGCTGGCAATCGGTCACCGGCACGACTGGGAACACGTGATCGTGTGGATCCAGAACAACCAGGTGCAGTACGTCTCGGTGTCCCAGCACAGCAGTTACCAGGTGGCGGCGGCCTCGGCGATCCGGTTCGACGGCACCCACCCGAAGATCGTGTACCACAAGGACGGCCTGTCCACCCACGACTTCCGCTTCGCCAACTCCAACGACGACCCGCCGGAGAACGTGACCGGCGGCTGGTTCTACCCGCGACTGGTGGGCTGGGACGGCTACCCGGCGGGCTACCGCGACAAGCTGATGAACGCGGACTTCGGCGACGCCACCATCAAGATCAAGGACGGCTCGTTCAACGCCAACCTGGGGTACTCCATGCCGTCCGGGATCTCGTTCGACCCGAACGCCTGAGCCGGCCGGTACCCCGTGGGAACGACCGTGCCGGGGCCGGGAAGGTGAGCCGGGCCCCGGCACGGAGACCGTGTCACGGCTTGCGGGCGACCGCTCCGTACATCGCGATGTCCTCGTCGCGGATGCCCTCTTCGCCGGTGCCGTCCGGGTGCCACTTGTGGACCTGGACGATGCCCGGCTCGACCAGCTCCAGGCCCTCGAAGAACTCGTCGGCCTCGTCGATGGTGCGCAGCCGCATCGGCATGTTGCGGGCCGCGTACTCGCGGGCGACCCGGCCCACCTCCTCGGGCGCGAACTCGGCGGTGCCGATGGACATCGCCAGGTAGCTGCCCGACGGCAGCGGTTCGAGGAGGCGTCGTACGACACCGACCGCGTCGTCCGCGTCGAGCATGAAGTGCACGATGGCGATCACCGTGAGCGCGACCGGCTTGTCCAGGTCGAGGGTCTCGCGCAGTTCGGGGGCGTCGAAGAGGTCCGTCAGATCACGGAAGTCGGCCTCGATGTACGCCGTCCTGCCCTCGGGCGTGCTGGAGAGCAGGCCCTGGGACAGGGTGAGGACGATGGGGTCGTTGTCCACGTAGACGACCCGGGAGTCCGGGGACACCGCCTGGGCTATCTCATGGAGGTTCGGGGAGGTGGGGATGCCGGTCCCGACGTCCAGGAACTGACGCATGCCCGCCTCCTCGGCGAGCCAGCGCACCGCGCGGTTCATCCAGTCGCGGTTGGCGCGCATGTGGATCGGGAGCGCGGGCCACTCGTGGGCCATGGCGTCACCCGCCTCCTGGTCGGCGGGGTAGTAGTCCTTGCCGCCCAGGATGTAGTCGTAGATCCGCGCGGAGTGCGCGTTCTCGGTGTCGATGCGGTCGGCCGGCCATCCGTTGTCGGGCAACGCCGTGTCTCCCATTCAGGTGAGGGGGGATGCGGGGGTGTTCGGAGGGACTGCGGGGGTGGTGCGTCGGGTGCGGGAGGTTGGTTGAACGATCAGCTATATCAAGGAAGTTCCAGGAACAGGGGTCACATCAGGAAGTCGGCGTCACCCGCCTTCACACCTGACAGGAAACTCGTCATCTCACGGGGCGTGAAGACCAGCGCGGGACCGTCCGGGTCGGTCGACTGGCGTACCGCGACCCGGCCGTCGGCGAGCTTCTTCACTTCCACGCAGGCGCCGCCGGCGTCGTCGCTCCACGGCTTGGACCAGCCGCGCGCGCCGAGTTGCCGGGAGGGAATGCCGTTGTGTATCGGGTGGTGCACGTCAGAGCTCCTTGCGAATCACACCGAGGACCGCCTCGGTCTTTCTGGCGGGCGCCGCCTGGGCGCCCAACCGGTCCAGGGCCTCGCGATAGACCACGACGTCGTCACCCTTGTCCAGGTAGACCGCGCCCACCAGGCCGTTGAGATAGACGATGTCGGGCAGTTCCGGGGCCTTGAACCGGAAGAGGTGGTACGCGCCCGCGCGCATGGCGGGGTGCGGGCCGTTGGCGAACGGCATGATCTGCAAGGTGACGTTGGGCAGCCGGTTGAGCTCGATCAGATGGTCGATCTGGGCGCGCATCACCCCGGAGCCGCCGACCGGCCAGCGCAGCACCGTCTCGTCCATCACGACCCACAGCCGCGGCGGCGCCTGACGGGTGATCAGTTCCTGGCGGCGCATGCGCAGCGCCACCATGCGCTCGGTGGCCTCGGTCGGCGCGTGCGGGTTGCCGGCGCCGAGCAGGGCGGCGGCGTACTCACGGGTCTGCAGCAGGCCGTGCACGAACTCGTTCTCGTAGGCACGGATCTGCAACGCAGCCTGTTCCAGGCTCAGATAGGCGGCGAACCAGTCCGGCATCACATCGCGGTAGGTGTGCCACCAGCCGCGCTTGTTGGCCTCGCGCACCGACTGCAGGAAAGTGTCGAGCTCCTGGCGGTCCGTCACCCCGTAGGTCTGCAGCAGCTTCTCGGCGTCCGCGAGCCGGAGCCGGGCCACCTTGGCGGCCTCCATCCGGCGGATCGTGGAGTGGCTGACGCCGATCGCGGTGCCGGCCTGCTCATAGGTCAGTCCGGCCCGGGTCCGCAGCTCCTCCAGTTGCCGGCCCAGGATCATGCGCAGGACGGAAGGGGCACCGCCCCAGTCGGTCTCCGAGGTCACGCCCTACCCCCTCACACCAGGTTTCAGGGTCACCGTCTCACGCGGCGGTGATCGGCACACGGACTCTTTCGATCACTTCTTGTCGGGAGCAGCATGCACTTCACTTCTTGCAATTTTCAACTTGCTGGTTGCGAGGCGATGTTGGCAGATGTCAGAGTGGGCTCAATGCTCCGGTCGACCAAGGAGCAGGCGAAACAGTGCAGTTGGGGGAGACTGAGCTGTGACCCGGCGCCGTCCAGGCACGGGCCGTCGTCTGCCCTGCGGGAGCTCCGGGGCGGACCGCGACCACTCAGCCCCCCACGCTGCGAAGCCGGACGAAAGGCGTACGGCGATGGCACCGCCCTCTCTCCCCCAGCCGCTCGACCGACTCCCCGAGGACCGGATACCCGGCCTGCCCCGCCCGGCTCTGACGGCCGGTATCGAGGGCCCGCACCGCTCGTCCGACGTGACGGGCGACGTCCCCAGACCACCCGGAGGCGAACGCCTCGGTCGACTCCCTGGGCCGCAAGGCCTCGATCGGTTCGCCTCCGGGGACGGATCCACCACCCCAGTCCACAGCCGGGCCTTCGACCTGGCGCCGACGCCGCGGGCGGTGGGCAACGCCCGCCGGAGCGTGGGCGAACTGCTGGACTCGTGGGGCGTGTGCGAAGAGGCCCGCGACAACGCGGTCCTGGTCACCTCCGAACTGGTCACCAACTCGATCGTCCACTCGGCGGGCCGGCGGATCGTGTGCCGGGTGCACGCCGGCCGCGACCGGATCCGTATCGAGGTCGAGGACCAGAACGGCGGCTTCACGCTCCCGGCGCCCCGCCAGGCCAGACCCGACGAGCAGAACGGGCGCGGGCTGTTCCTGGTCGACGCGCTCAGTCTCGACTGGGGCGTCGCGATCGCGCCGGAGGGCCCCTCGGTACGCGTCGTCTGGGCCGAACTGTCGACGGCACCGGACGAACCCCCCACCACCCCGCACTACTCAGGAGGCCCGTCGACCCATGGACCGTCCCCCCACTCCTGACCCCGCCGCCGACCCGTCCTGGACCCGCACCCGCCCGAAACCCGGCCCGGATCAACCCCACACCGCTCCGGCCCGCTGATCCCGCACCATGCCGGTCGGCTGCCCACCGCACCGGCCGCACGGCCCGGCCCTCGGGAAGAGGGCCGGGCCGCCGTGTGCCCGCCCCGGCGAACCGCACCCCTGGCAGGGGCGGCGGCACGGGATGCGGTCCCGGTCGCCGCACCGCATGATCGAGGGTGGAACGGCCCGTGGTGGAAGGCGGCAGCCCCATGACTCCGACGGTCGACGAGGCCATCGCCCGGGTGGACAGGGCCGCCGGGTGGGTGCTCGTGGACACGGTTCCGCTGGACTTCGTCTGCCACCACCCCCGGGGCATCGACCGGGCAGACGGCACCTTCTTCGTGAGCGGCTCGGAGATCCTGGAGCCGGCCGCGGCCGTCCGGGGTGCGGACGGCACGTCGTACGCCGCGGGCCGGGGCCGTGCGCACCTCTTCGAGATGAGCCCGCGGGGCCGGCTGCTGCGCCACTGGGACCTGGGCGAAGACACGGTCCACCACGCCGGCGGGCTCACCCACGACGGACAGTTCGTCTGGGTCACCGTGGCCGAGGAGCGGCCCGACTCGCGGTCCATCGTCTACCGCCTGGACCCGGCGAGCGGTGAGGTCGAGGAGATGTTCCGCTATCCCGACCACCTCGCCGGCATCGCCAGGGACCCGGAGACCGGGCTGCTGCACACCGTCACCTGGGGCGGCCGGCGCATCCTGGTGCTGAGCACCGACGGCGAACCCGTCGGCAGAACCGCGGTGCCGGGCCGCCGCGTCGGCCTCCACGACTGCGTGGCCGTCGCCGTCCGCTCCCCCACCGGGCGCGCGGTCACCGTCGGGGCCACGGACTTCGAGGTCGCCGGCGCCGACCGGCTCCGGCTGTACGCGCTGCCCGACGACTCCTCGGCACCGGGCGCGGCGAGCCTGCTGGTGCTGGAGGCCGCGCTGCGCGGCTGACGCCCGACGCGCGTTCAACCTGCCCCGGTGCGCTTGGCGTCCACCCTGCGCCGGTCCGGCCAGCGCACCTCGTAGACCCAGCCCAGCCGTTCGAACCAGCGGATCAGCCGGGCGCTGGCGTCCAGTTGGCCGGTGAGCACGCCGTGGCGGGCGCTGGTGGGGTCGGCGTGGTGGAGGTTGTGCCAGGACTCCCCGAACGACAGCGGGGCGAGCCACCAGACATTGCCGGACCGGTCCCGGCTGCGGAAGGGCCGTGAACCGGCCGCGTGGCAGATGGAGTTGATCGACCAGGTGACGTGGTGGACCAGGCAGATCCGTACCAGGCCGGCCCAGAACAGCGCGGTGAGCGCCCCCTGCCAGGACCGGGTCAGGGCCGCGCCGAGCAGCGCGGGCAGCGCGAGCGAGGCGAGGACCAGGAGCCCGAAGCGACGGGAGATCAGCATCAGGGTCCGGTCCTTGACCAGGTCGGGAGCGTACAGCCGGGGCGAGGCGTGCTCGGTCTCGAACAGCCAGCCGAGGTGGGCGTAGAGCATGCCCTTGGCGAGGGCGCCGGGTGAACGGCCGTACCGCCAGGGCGAGTGCGGGTCGCCGTCCTTGTCGGAGAACTGGTGGTGCTTGCGGTGGTCGGCGACCCAGGTGATCAGCGGGCCCTGCACGGCGATGCTGCCCGCCAGCGCGAGCGCGATCCTGAGCGGCCGCCGCGCCTTGAACGAGCCGTGGGTGAAGTGCCGGTGGAAGCCGACGGTGATGCCGAGCCCGCTGACGAGATAGAAGACGACGCCGAGGGCCAGGTCGACCGGGCTCAGCCCGTGCCGCCAGGCCAGCGGCACGGCGGCGAGCAGCGCCAGGAACGGTACGGCGACGAAGACGCCGATCATGAACTGTTCGGCGGTCGGCAGGGCGGGCCCGCGGGCCGGGGTGGTGCTGGCTTCCTGGGACATGACTGTCTTTCGGCCGGGGGCGGGGGCGCCGCTAGTCGACGGCGGTGAAGGCGAGTACGGCGTTCTGCCCGCCGAACCCGAAGGAGTTGCTGACGGCCGCACGCATCCGGTGGGCGCGCGGCACCTTGGTGACGACGTCGAGGTCCAGCGCCGGGTCGAGCACATCGAGGTTGGCGGTGGGCGGGACGAGCTGGTGGCGCAGGCTCAGTACGGTGCAGGCGGCCTCGATGGCGCCGGCGCCGCCGATGGCGTGCCCGATGGTGCCCTTGACGGCGGTGACCGGGGGCGGCCGGTGGAAGACCTGGTGCAGTGCGTTGTGCTCGGCCGCGTCCCCCTGCGGGGTGGCGGTGCCATGGGCGTTGACGTGATCGACGTCCGCCGGGGCGAGCCCGGCGTCGGCGAGGGCGGCGCGCAGGGCCTGGGCGGCACCGTCGCCGCCCGGGTGCGGGGCGGCGAAGTGATGGGCATCGCAGGAGGCACCGAACCCGGCCAGGTACGCCTCGGGCCGCGCGCCCCGGGCACGGGCGTCCGCGACGCGTTCCAGGACCAGTACTCCCGCCCCTTCGCCGAGCACGAAGCCGTCCCGGTCCCGGTCGAACGGCCGTGAGGCGCTGTGCGGTTCGCCGCTACGGCGGGACAGCGCCCGCATCTGGGCGAAGCAGGCGGCGGTCATCGGCAGCCGGGCCGACTCGCTGCCCCCGGCCAGCACCAGGTCGCAGCGGCCGGCGAGCAGCCAGTCCCGGGCGAGCCCGATCGCGCTGGTGCCGGAGGCGCAGGCGGTGCTGACGACCATGTTGGGGCCAGTGACGCCGAGGTCCAGGGCGATCTCGGCGGCGGCCATGTTGGGCACGCTGCGCGGCAGGGCCAGCGGGGAGACACGTTCGGGGGTGTGGTTCGCGAGCCGGTCGAACTCGGGCTGCCAGCCCTGCATGGATCCGGTGCCCACCCCCATCACGACACCGATCCGCGTCCCGTCCCAGGCGCCCGGGTCGAGCCGGGCGTCGGCGACCGCCTCCCGGGCGGCCAGCAGGGCGAAGGTGGTGAAGCGGTCGAGCCGGCGGCTCAGCCGGCGCCCCAGCAGGGTGGTCGCGTCCAGGTCGGGCACCCGGCAGGAGAAAGCCACCGGCAGCCCTGCCAGCTCCGGGTCGGGCTGCGCCGTGGAGTCGCCCGCGCACAGTCCCTCCCAGGCCGCGTCCCTGCCGATGCCGGCCGGTGTCACCAGTCCGAGGCCGGTGACGGCCACCGGGGCGCGCCGTGCGTCGCCTGTGTTCACGAGCTGCATGGGCGGTGATTATGCGCGGCGCGACCGGCGGTTACCGGCCGCCACGCCTCGTTCGGCCCAGGCGGACGGTCCGCTACCACCCGGAAGTGCGAACGCCGTCGGCGCAGCGCCGGGAGGCACGCGACACCGAGCGACCGCCGACCCGCGCGGGCCGGCGGGGGCTGGGCGAGCAGATCCCCGCGCCCCCAAGCAGGTCGGCCCACCGGTCCCAACCGAAGGAGCGGGTGTGGAGTGCGCTCAAGCCTCCGGCCCCTGCGGGCCCATGGGGGCTGGGCGCGTGGTTCTCGGCGATCCCGAGGAGGTGGGGCCGCTGGTTCTACTTGAGAGGGCGAAGGCTGGCGTCGATGGGTGCCGGGTGGTGGGGTCGGGCGGTGCGTTCTGTCGCGTGGGCCAGCAATGCGGTTGCCGCGGAGCGTAGTTGTGCCGCCGCGGCCGTGCAGGCGACCGCGTGCCGCTCCAGCGCGGCGCCGCTCCACTCCGGTGTCCCGGTGCGGCCGCCCAGGGTCGCGGCGGCGCCGCGCAGCCGTTGCGCATAGCCGTCCATCCGGTCGGCGTCGACTCTCAGGTCGTCGACGTAGGCGAGGAGTTCCGGGGACGCGGTGGCGGGACGGGATTCGGTCGCCATGGGGGCTCACCTGTTCTCAGCGGGGCAGTACCGCGCCGGCGCTTCTGCGGGCCACGAAGCGCCGGCTGGACAGCACGAACCTGGGCCGGACCGTGTCGAGTTCGAGGATCTGGAGGTGGCGGGCCAACGGCCCGTGGGCGCCGTCGAGCCGCAGCCGCACCCGGGGCCGGCCATGGAGCTGCAGCCTCCCGTGGGCGCGGACGAGGGTGCGGACCGTGCTGTCGCCGCGGCGGCCGTAGAACACCCAGTCCACCTCCGGACAGCGCACGCCCGGGCCCGGACCGCCCTCCACGCTGAGACCCAGCTCAGGTGCCTCGACATGGAGTTCGCGCGCCTGGAGGTCGACCGCGGCGGATCCGTGCACGGCCGGCTGGCCCCACACCTCCGCCGCCACCGCCCGCGCCTCCTCGGTGCCGACCGCGAGCGAGACGACGTACCGTCCGGTGCGGCGCAGGTCGACGCGGCGCAGCAGGTCCACGGCGATGTCGTACGCGTGCGGCCGCCACAGGTCGTCGACCAGGATCGACAGGCCGAGCTCGGTGTAGGGGCCGATGGTGGTGCAGCGGTGCTCGTAGAGGGAGAGCACGGCCAGGGCGCGGCGGCCGAGCCGGGTGGGGACCATCCAGGTCACGTCCGGCAGCAGACTGCGGGCCACGTCGGTGTCGACCGGGTAGCACAGGTGGGCGGCGGAGGAGTCGTAGTAGCGGACCGGCACGTCGACCGGACCGGCGGAAGTGGGGAGGCTCGTGGTGGGGACGGTCAGGAAGGGGTAGCCCTCGGGCGGGTGGGCGCGGTCCTGGAGCTGGTAGGCGCGGGTGAGTTCGACCGGGCCCCGGTAGGGGGTGAGGGCCCGGTCGATGTCCTGGGCCGTCTGCGGGATCACCGTCTCCAGGTGCTGTATGTAGACGCGGAGCAGGTGGCAGAGCGGGAACTCGCGGTCCGGTCCTGCGTAGTCGGCCTCGTACCGGTTGGGGTGCGGGGCGAGGGCGCTCGCGCCCCGGCCGTCGGGGCCGGGGACGATGTCGTACCGGTTGGTGATGCCGGCGACCCAGGTGCGCGGGTCGGCGGGCCTCTTGTCGCCGGCCGGCGAGCCGACGGCGACGACGTGGGTGACCCGGTAGGCGCGGCAGAACTCGTCGTCCTGGGCGAGGTTCATCAGCGCGGTCCCGCCCTCGCCGTGTCCGAGCAGCGCGAGGTCGGCGCCGCGCGGGATGCCGTGGCGCCGGATCGCCAGCAGGATCGAGCGGGTGTACGGCGAGTCGGCCATGAACAGGTTGCGCCAGGCGTCGGCGAAGTCCTGCGGGGAGTCGTGCCGGGGGCGGCCGGGGGCCGTGCCGGGCGCCTGGACGACGTACCGGAGGACGCCGTCGGGGCCGCGCACCTCCTGGACGAGGACACGGCCGTCGGCGGAGAGCAGGTCGATGTTGCGCAGGAAGCCGAGGAAGGAGCCCTCGTCGGCGACGCCCTGGCGCTCCCGCACGGACAGTTCGACGGACCGGGCGGTGGCGCCTTCGCCCTGGTCCACGGCGAAGAGCCGGGAGGCGCCGAGGCCCGTCACCGGGTCGGCGGTGAGGTCACGGCCGACGGCGAGCGCCCAGGCGGTCTCGTCGTTCAGCGGGTCCTCGTCCAGCAGGCCCCGGACGGCGAGGAGTTCGGCGAGGATCGGGGTGAGTCCGGCGAGCGCGTGCTGGGCGCCCTGGTCCTTGAAGAGGGTGCGCAGCGCCCGTACGGCCTCCGGGTCGCGGTCGGCGGTGACGGCGTCCGTCAGCCGGCGCATCCCCGGGTCGTGCTCGAACTCGGGGTGGTCGAGGAGCAGGGCGGCGATCCGGAGCCGCAGCGAGGTGACCGCCACCTGCGCGGCCAGGCTCTCCCGGCCCAGCGCCTCGCCCGCCGCGCCGAGCAGATGGCCCACCCCGTCCGGCGCGACGATCGCCGAGCCGCCGAGTCCCTGCTTGTTGGTCAGCGCCCGCAGCAGCGCCCAGCGGGCGGCCAGGCCGGTGCGCGGGCGGCGGTGCGCGGAGCTTGTCAGCGCCGGGGCGAACAGGACCGAGCTGGTCCGTGCGCAGACCTCGCGGATGCCTTCGGCGACGTCCACCACGTCATGGGCGCACTCCCGCAGCAGTTCCTTCGTGGGCGGCCCGGAGGCGCGGCGATGCGCTGCCATCCGACGCTCCCTCGGATCGACGACATGGCCTGGTCCCATCGTGTGCCCTGGACCGGGCGCGCGCACCTTCGACTCCGTCGCCGCCGGCCCCGTCCGACGGTGGCCTGCGGCGGCCGGCGGCGACCGCTCAGGCGTCGGCGGTGAGTCCGGCGGCGACGGTCGCACCCAGTTCCCAGCACGCCTCCAGGTCGGGCTTGGCCGGCTCGCCGGTCACCGTGACCGGCTCGGCCGCCCGGCGCCAGCCGAGGCCGGTGGTGATGGCGTCGAGGGCGCGCAGGGCGCCGGTGACGTCGTTGCCGCCGTGGACGTAGGCGCCGAAGGGGCGGCCCCGGGTCTCGTCCAGGCACGGGTAGTAGATCTGGTCGAAGAAATACTTGAGGGCGCCGGAGAGATAGCCGAGGTTGGCCGGGGTGCCGAGGAGGTATCCGTCGGCCGCGAGCACGTCGGAGGCGGTGGCGGACAGGGCCGCCCGCCGCACGACCCGCACCCCCTCGATCTCCGGGGTGGTCGCCCCGGAGACGACGGCCTCGAACATGGCCTGGCAGTTCGGTGAGGGAGTGTGATGGACGATCAGCAAGGTAGGCACACCGGCACCCTGCCCTGCGCCGCCCGCCGACGGCAAACCGCGACCGCGGACGGGCGGCGGCACAGGGCGGCGGCCGGTCAGGGCTGTGCGGGCATGGTCCAGCAGTTGGAGACGGCCGGTACGCCGGACAGCCGGGCGGTGAGCCAGGCGACCGCGTCGCCCTGGTCGGTGATCAACGGCTCCAGGTGGTTCAGCAGGGCACGGCCCGCGTCCGGCAGGACGACCGGGACGTAAGTGACGTTCGCGCCCTCGTCGCACCAGTCGACGGCGAGCCGCCGCGCCTGGGCGTGCGGCACGAGGTCGTCGCTGACGCCGGTCGCCAGCCGGACCGGGCTCGCGGGTGCCGTCGTACCGATGCGCTGGTCGTCCAGGAAGGCCTGGAGGGCGGGCTCCTCGCCGATGACGTCGGCGATGGAGCTGCCGTCGTTCGTCCAGGCGGTGCTGTGCGTGGAGCCGTAGGCGAGGATCGCGTCGCCGACGCACATCGTCGACAGGTCGGTGAGCGCGGCCCGGCCCGCCGCGCCGAGGTGGGCGTCGACGATCGGCTTCAGCGCAGGGTCGGACTGGACGAAGCCGTTCACCGCCCAGCCGAGAGCGCCGGCCAGGTCGCTGCCGTCGATGGCCGCGGTGACGGCGGTGAGGTCGGCGGGCGGCGCCCCGGCGTAGCTGCCGGAGAGGGTGACATCGGGGGCGTATCGGGGCTGGAGTTCGGCGGCCGCGGCGGTCGCGCCGCCGCCCTGGCTGTAGCCGAACAGGCCGACGCGCGAGGCCGCGGTGACCGAGGTGCCGGGCACGCTCCGGGCGGCGCGTACGGCGTCCAGGACCGCGTGGGCGCCGTCGAGCCGGTTGACGTAGGTGTGCAGCCGGTCGGTCGCGCCGAGGCCGACGTAGTCGGTGACGACGACCGCGACCCCCTCGGCGAGCAGCCGGTAGATCGACAGGTCCTCGTAACCTACGGACACCGTCTGGCCGTTGAGGACCAGCGGGTACTGCAGGCCCATGGAGGCGGCGCACTGGTCGCCCTGGCCCATGGTGCCGGGGGCGAGAGCGACCAGCGGGCGGGCGCCGGGGCCCAGCCAGGGGAGCGTCGGCTCGATGTAGGCGCCGGTGACCGCGACGGGTTCGCCGGCCGAGTCGGTGGACTTGTACATGAGCCGGGTCGCACTGCCCGGCAACGGGCCGGGCAGGCTCGGCAGGCTCAGGGCCAGCGGAAGGGGCTCGGTGCGGATGAGGGTGCCGTCGGCCGTGGGCAGGGTGGCCGGCGGGTCGTAGAAGGCTGGGATGGTGACGCCTCGGGAGACCTCCGCCTGGGAGACCGTGGCCTGCAGCGTCTGGACGCAGAGGCAGGCGGCAGCGGCGACGGCGGTGGCCAGCAGACGGATGCGTACGGGCATGGGGAACCTCCTGGACGTGCTGGACGTGGGAGGTGGTACGGGGAGTCCCCGGAGCGGCCGACGGGGCGTGTGCGGTGCGTGTGCGGTACACGCGCGGTGCGTATGTGGGGCATGCGCGATTTACTCGACGGTAACGAGCGATGCGTTACCGGTGGTAGCGGCCGTTTGGTTACGGTTCAGTAATATGACGGTGGGTCAACGAGCCGAGGGGCAGGCGCGGGATGGGGACCGCACGGAGATGGGTGGCGTGGCTCGCGCTGCTGACGGGGCCGACGGGGGCGCTGACCGGGTGCGACGTGTCGCCGCGTTCGGCCGACGTCACGGTGTCGGGGCACGGGTCGAGCGGTGCAGCGGTGACGCGGGCGCGGTGCTGCGGGCGTTCGTGGCCGCCGAGGACTGCGCCGGTCGAGCGAAGTACCGGAACTTCAGGACGGACGGCCTCTCCGGGGTGCGGGTCGACTACGTCTGCAGCAGCAGGGTCCTCAACGAGGGCAAGAAGGAGTCGGCCCTGACCGTGGTCACGCCTCGCGGCCCCGTCGTACTGCACCTGGGCGGGCTCGACAGCGAGGAGCACGAAGAGATGCTCCCCGCGTTCGAGCTCGCCCAGGAGACGCTGCACACGACCTAGGAAGGGTCAGGCCTCGTTCCGCCACCGGGTGCGCCACAGGAGCACGAACCCGGACGCCAGCAGCAGCGCGCCGAGGGCGGCGGGCCAGAGGTGGGCGCCGGTCTCGGCGAGACCGCCCTGGACGGCCTGGGGCTGGGTCTGGGGTTCGGTCTGGGGTGCGGTGGACGGGCTCTCCTGCTGCCCGGCCGGGGCGGCCGCGGCGGTGCTGGTCGGCGCGGTCGACGCGGCCGGGGCCTGGGTGTCGGGCCGCTCTGTGGGCCGGCTGATGTCACCGCCGCCCGTGGTGGTGGACGACTTCTTGGGCGACACGCTCGCGTCGACCCTCGGCAGCTCCGTCACTGTGCCGGGGGCAGCCTCCGTCGTCGGCGTGTCGGCCGGGGGCTCGGAGGACGGCTGGGCGCTCTCGGTCTCCGCGGGCGGCGCGGTCGTGTCGCTCGGCGGTGTCGACGTCTCGGCGGGCGGGGTCGACGCGTCGCTCGGCGGGTCGGCCGGGCTCGAAGCCGTCTGCGTCGGGTCCGGCTCGGCGCTCTGCGACGGCGGCTGCTGGGCGGCGCCCGCCCCGCAGGTCCGGCCCGAGTTGATGCAGTCGACCATGTCCCGCATCAGGCTCTCGTCGAAGACGTTGATGAAGTCACCGTGGTCGGTGACCGGCTTGTGCAGCTGCTCGGGGAACGAGTCCACCGCGAACAGCGGGACCGTCCGGCCGCCGTCCTGGAGGCTCGGCGCGGCCACGTCGTAGACGATGCGCTGGACCAGCTGCGGGATGGCCTTGAAGCCTTCCGGGCAGCTGCCGTCGGGACCCTCGAACGCCACATGGGTGCGGTGGTTGGCGCTGTCGATGTTCCGCCCGTCCCAGCAGCTCTGGAACCTGAAGGTGCGCACGACGTCGCTGCCCGAGGGGCAGAGCGGGTACTTGTCCTTGAGCTGCCGGTCCTCGAACCCGGTGCAGCTCCAAGAGGCGTTGGCGTTCTTCGGGCCGTTGACGAAGGCCTTGGCGTCGCCAGTGATGATGCGCAGCAGCCGGGGCATCTCGGTGACCTTGGAGGTCGGGTTGCCCTCGAAGGTCAGCGTGACCTGCTTCGCCGTGACGATCTGGCCGGCGTTGCCCTCCGTGCCGCCGCCCGGCTTGTCGGCGTCCCGCTCCTGCTTGCCGTTCTGCAGCCGCAGGACGGGCCAGTAGTACGTGGACTTGTCACCCTTGTCGGCGCAGCTGGTGTCGGCGTTCGCGAGGTCCTGGTCGCTGGCGAAGGCGTTGTTGGACTGGTTGCCGATGTAGTCGTGGAAGTGGTGGGCGCCGTTGGAGACACCGGGCGCGACGATCACGTTGTCCGAGTTGAACAGGCCGTTCGCGTTGACGCCGCAGCTGGAGCTGAAGGTGCCGGTGGAACCGCCGGGCCGCTCGGCCGGGGTCGAGACGTCGGGCTGGACCGTGGTGATGTCGGCGTAGTCGGCGACGACGGGGCCGTTGCCGCCCTGGCCGCCGGCGCCGGCGGACTGGCTCGGCGCGGCGCCGCCCTGGCTCGGTGTGGCGCTGTCCTGGGGCGACGCCGACTGCTGGCCGCCCTCGTTCGAGGAGTGCAGGGTGCAGGCGGCGAGGTCGTCGAGGCCCTGGGGGCGGTCGCCCTCGCGTCCGATGGCGTCGGCGATGCGCTGGAGGGTCGCGGACCGCTTCTCCTTCAGCGGGTTCATGATCTCCCGGTCGGCGAAGCCGGGGTCCTGCTGGAGGGCCTGTCCCGATTCCTTGAGTTGCCGGTAGGCGGCCGCGATCTGCTGATCCAGCTGGGCGAGTTCACCGTCGACGTCGGACCGGGCCCCGTCGGGCACGGCCGTCAGTCTGCTGCCGACGTCGGGGCAGTAGACCGTGGGCGCGGACAGCACCTGGACGTTCGGCCAGGACTGCTGGTCCGAGCCGCCTTCGGTGGCCGAGGCGTAGACGTTCGCCGCGACCAGCCCTCCCCCTCCGAGCATCAGCGCGACCGCTGCGAAGGTCGCGCGTCGTGCGCCGGTCGGGCGTCTGCGCCTGTTGCGTCTCACGGTCGTACCCCTGCGTGGTCGTGGGCGGCCGGGCATGGAAATCCCCCGCCGGATACGGGCCGTGGCACCGCCGTGTTCAACAACCCCGCACATTCACGGCGACCTCACAGATTGCCACTCCGCAAAGTGATCGAGCGAACACGGTGCGCACCCTCCGGCCGGGGCCATCACACCGCGCGATGAAGACTTTCCATGAGAAACTGGTGCGAAAAAGGCGGGGAGGTGGCCCTGTCATGACCGATGCGGAGATCGACTACGCGACGGTGTTCCAGACCCTGCCCGGGATGGTGGCGCTGCTGACCCCCGACCTGGTGTACGCGGACGCCAACGAGGAGTTCCTGCGCATGTCCGGGCGCAAGCGCGAGGACCTGATCGGCCGGTATCTGTTCGATGTGTTTCCCGACAATCCGAACCACGACGACGCGACCGGCATGCGCAACCTTGAGACATCGCTGCTGCGGGTCCTGGCCACCGGCGAGCGGGACACCATGGCCCTCCAGCGGTACGACGTACAGATCCCCGACCGGCCCGGATATTGGGAGGAGCGCTACTGGAGCCCGGTCAACGTGCCGGTCCTCGGCGCGGACGGGAAGGTCGTCCTGCTGGTGCACCGGGTCGAGGAGGTCACCGAGCTGATCCGAGCGCGCCGGGCCGCCGACGACGGGCAGACACGGGTCCTGGAGGCCGAGCTGTACCGGCGCGCGGGCGAGCTGCAGGAGGTCAACGAGCGGCTGCGGCAGGCACACGCCCGGGAACGCGAGGTGGCGGTCGCCCTGCAGGAGGCGATGCTGCCCGCACCCCGGCAGCCGGCCCACCACCTGGCGGCCGTACGCTACCGGCCCGCCGTGGGCGCGCTGAACGTGTGCGGCGACTGGTACGACCTGGTCGACCTGGTCGACGGCGACCGCATCGGCGTCTCGGTGGGCGACGTCGTCGGGCACGGACTCGAAGCCGCCTGTGTCATGGGACAGTTGCGCAGCGCACTCAGCGCGGCCTCCCGGGTCGCCGAAGGGCCCGCCCAGGCGCTCGACGTGCTGGGACGGTACGCGCACGTGGTGGACGGCGCCGAGTCGGCCACGGCGGTGACGACGTTCGTCGACTTCGACCGGCACACGGTCACCTACAGCAGCGCCGGGCATCCGCCACCCGTACTGCTGCACGCCGACGGCCGCGTGGAGTTTCTCGACCGGGCCACCGATCCCCCGCTCGACGCCCGCCCCGATCCGCTGCCGCGCCCGCAGGCCGTCACCGCGTTCGACGACGGCGCCACTCTTGTCCTCTATACGGACGGACTGATCGAACGGCGCCGCGAGGACATCGACACGGGACTGCACCGCCTCGCCCGATCCCTCGCCCTGCACGGCGAGTTGGATCCGGAGACACTCGCCGACGCCGTCCTGCGGGAGCTGCTGCCCCCGGAGGGAGCCACCGACGACACCGCCCTGGTGGTCGTACGACTGTGATCGATCACCGTGCGAAATGCCGTCCCCCACGGTCGAGTTCCGAACAGTACGACGAACATCACAAATACGTATCGGACATTACGCACTTCAACCTTCACACGAGTGACACAAGTTGGCTAAGTTGACGTTTAAGCCGCTCGGCTCCCCCCGGCGAATCCCGTCGGGCCGCGCGGCCTCCGCCGAGTCCGGGCCTCCCGAGGCGATCCGGAGCCGGGGACCCGACCGATACCACTGGGGTGAATCGGCCGACTGCCCACCAGGGCAAGGGCCGTAGGGCATACCTTCCGGATTCGACGCCCGAACCCTCCCCCAGTGCCTGAAAGGCCTGGGGGTACCCCCATCGCCAACCCGGTAGGCGGAGTACGGAAGGAGCACGACCCCCATGGCGTCCGAGAGCCGTGACGAGGTTCGACAGCGGATCAACAACCTCTACGACCAGGCCGAGAACGCCACCGGGAACTACAACGCCACACGTGCGATGAGCGGGGGTTCGCGCTCACGCGGTGTCCCCTTGTTCAAGCGCCAGCGTCGTGACGACCCGGGCCTCGACAACATCGCCAGGGAGTGGTTCGAGGGGGCGCGCACGAAGCTGGGACCGAGTGTCCCCGCCGCGCTGCCGACCGACCGGATGCCCGACCGTTCGGGCCCGCGACGGCCCGTCAGCGCCATGGCCGCCGACCTGCTCAGCCAGTTGGAGGACTCCGGCCCGTCCCGTCTGGCGCTGCCCGCGGGAACGTCCGGGCAGAGCGACATCGAGGTCGTCCGCGAGCTGCCGGCGGAGCGCCCGAAGCTGGAGCTGACCGCGGGGCCCGGCGCGGCGTTGCCGCCGGGCGCGCCGAGCGCGCCCGCACCCAAGGCCCCCTCCTCCGCCGTGCCGCAGCGGCATGCACCGGGCACCTCCAAGACCAAGAGCCAGCTCAAGGTCGCCAAGGCGCGTGAGCTGCTGTCCCAGCGGACCGGGCAGCGTGCGGTCGCAGCGCTCGACCCGGCCCCGGCCGCACAGCCGGCTCCGATGCCGCAGCCCGCCCAGGTCGCCCAGCCCGCTCCGGTCGCGCAGAGCCCTTGGCCCACCCCCGAGCCCCAGATGCAGGCCCCGGCGGAGCAGTGGCAGGCGCCCCCCTTCGGCATCCCCGCCCAGCGCACCGACAGCGGCTCCTTCGGGACCGACGCCCTCACCGGCACGGGCGCGTTCCCGACGGTGACCGCGGCGGACACGGGCGCCCGCGTGATGAGCCCGGGCAGCACGGGCAGCTTCCCGGCCGTGCCCCCCATGGACATGGGTGCCGCTCCGGCCCCGAACCTGATGGACACCGACACCTTCCGGGTCATGACCCCGGGCGCCCCCGCGGCCCCCGCCCCGTCTCCGGCCGACACCGGCGGATTCCGCGTGATGACCCCGGGTGGCGCGGGTGCGGCTCCGGCCCCGAACCCGATGGACACCGGCACCTTCCGGGTCATGACCCCGGGCGCCCCCGCGGCCCCCGCTCCGAACCCGGCCGACACCGGCGGATTCCGCGTGATGACCCCGGGCAGCACGGGCAGCTTCCCGGCCGTGCCCCCCATGGACATGGGTGCCGCTCCGGCCCCGCACCCGGCCGACACCGGCTCGTTCCGAGTGATGACCCCGGGCGCGTCCACCGCCTACTCCCCGATACCGGACGCGAACGCCGGTGCCGCCCAGGCCGAGGCTCTCGCCGCCACCGCCGTCATCCCCGCCCAGAACCCGATGGACACCGGCACGTTCCGGGTCATGACCCCGGGCGCGCCCGCGGCCCCCGCGGCCTACGCCGCAGCGCCCCCGGCCGCCGCCGGACCTGCCTACGCCACCGGCACGTACGCCATGGGAGCACCCGCCGCCGCCCCCATGCCCCAGATGGCCCCCATGCCGCCGGTCGACGCCTACGCCGCGCAGCCCGCCCCCGCCCCGTACGCCTACGCCGCGCAGCCCGCCCCCGCCCCGTACGCCTATCCGGGCAGCGCGCAGCCTGCCGCCACCGCCTACGCCGCCCCTATGACGGCGTCCGCGGACCCCATGGCGATGGCCGCCGCGACCATGGCCCCCGCGCCTGCCCCTGCGGGCATGTCGGCGGCCATGGCTCCCGCACCGGCACCCGCAGCCATGGCCATGAACATGGCCGTCGGCACCATGGCCCCTGCCCCTGCGGCGATGCCCGTCGCACCCCCGGCCGCCCCGGCTGCGATGCCCGTCGCCGCGCCCCCGGTCGCCTCGGCTCCGCTTCCCCCCGTGGCCGACCCCCTCTACGCCACCGGCACCTTCGCCCCGGGCACCTTCGCCCCGGGCACCTTCGTCGACACCGGCGCCCTCCCCCAGCCGGCCGCCGTGCCCGAGCCGGGGAAGGCCATGAAGGCGCTGGCGTTCGCACGGGCGCAGATCGGGCGGCCGTGTGTCTGGGGAGCGACCGGTCCGGAGTCGTACGACTGCTCCAGCCTGACCCAGGCCGCCTGGCGCGCCGCGGGCGTCACGCTGCCGCGTACCGCACCGGAGCAGACGTTCGCCGGCACCCCGATGACGCTCGCCGCCATCGAGCCGGGCGATCTGATCTTCTTCTTCGACAACGACAGCCACGTCGGGATCTACGCGGGTGGCGGCACGATGATCCACGCGCCGAGCCCGGGGGCGACCATCCGCGAGGAGTCGGTCTACAACGCCGGGGAGTCGGCCATCCACCGGGTGGTCCGCCCCGCGTAGCCCGTACGACCGCCGTACGACCGTCGAGGTCAGACCCTCCGCCGCCGCGTGCGCCAGCTCTCGTGGTGGTCCAGGAGGGTCTCCTCGATCGGCCGGTAGACGAGGCCCAGTTCGTCGACGCTGCGGCTGTTGTCGACGCGGAAGCGGATGCCGAGGTGCTTCTCTATGTAGTCCTGGGTCAGGCCGAAGTGAGGGCCCAGGATCCGTACCGGCCAGTGCGGCAGCGCGGTGCGGGGCAGGCGCAGGTCGCGGGGGTGGCGGGTGCGGATGATGCGCGACATCTCGTGGAAGGACGTCATCGTCTCGTTGGCCACGATGTACCGGCCCTTGGCCACCGGGTTCTCCGCCGCCGCGATGTGCGCGTCGGCCACGTCGCGGACGTCGGCGGTGGTGAAGCTGAAGTCCGGGGCGCCGTAGCAGAAGTAGCCCTTGAACAGCTCGTCCAGCAGGAACAGGCTGCCGGACTCGGAGGCGGGGGTCAGGGAAGGGCCCAGTATCAGGCCGGGGTTGACGGAGACCAGGCGCCAGCGGTCCTGGGCGGCCTCGGCGTCCCAGGCGGCACGTTCGGCGACCGTCTTGGCGTAGTGGTACGGGTTGTTCGCCACCGTGCTGCTGGTGTTGAAGTACTTCTCCATGAGCAGTTGGCCGGCCATCTCGCGGACGTCCGCGTAGTCGCCGAAGATCGCGCCCACGGTGGAGGTGAAGACCAGGGTCTCGACCTCGGGGGTGCGCTCCACGCTGCCGATCACATTGCGGGTGCCGAGCAACGCCGGGTCCACCAGGTCCCGTTGGCCGTCCTTGATCCACTCGGGCATCAGGAACGGCGAGGCCACGTGGAAGACGGTCGCGCAGCCGCGGAAGGCCTCGTCGAAGGAGCCCTCCTTGAGCAGGTCGGCCTCGAACAGGGTGAGTTGGCCGGGGAAGGCCTCCTGGAGTTCCCACAGTGGCCGGACCTTCGTCGCGTCGGCGGCTCCGCGGACGGTCGCGCGGACCGCGTACCCCCGCTCCAGCAGGCGCCGGACCAGATGGCTGCCGACGAATCCGCTGCCGCCGGTCACCGCGACGGCCGTCTCCCCGCGTGCGTCCACGCTCTTCCCCCTCGCCCTCCGGCCACCGCGCCTCGGTGCGCCGCAGAGGACAGGTTGGTGCATGCCCGGGGCGGGCGCCAAGCACCGGGAGGGCACCGGTAACGTCCTGGGGGCATAAGCCGGGCCCGACAGAGGGCATAAGATCAGCTTATGGGGTCATAGACCGGACCCGCGTACTAACTTAGGACTGCCTTAGTTTAGGCTTCCCGTTCGAGATCGATTGTCTTCACTCGATCGACAGTCTCCGCTCGAAGGGAACCTGATCATGCCGCGCCCCCTGCGGGTAGCCATCGTCGGAGCCGGCCCGGCCGGGATCTACGCCGCCGACGCCCTGCTCAAGTCCGAGGTGGCCGCCGAGCCCGGCGTGTCCATCGACCTCTTCGAGCGGATGCCCGCCCCGTTCGGCCTGATCCGCTACGGCGTCGCCCCCGACCACCCCCGCATCAAGGGCATCATCACGGCCCTGCACCAGGTGCTCGACAAGCCGCAGATCCGCCTCTTCGGCAACGTGGACTACCCGTCCGACATCAGCCTCGACGACCTGCGCTCCTTCTACGACGCGGTGATCTTCTCCACCGGCGCGACCGCCGACCGCGAGCTGCGGATACCCGGCATCGAGCTGGACGGCTCCTACGGCGCCGCCGACTTCGTCTCCTGGTACGACGGTCACCCGGACGTGCCGCGCACCTGGCCGCTGGAGGCCGAGAAGGTCGCCGTCCTCGGCGTCGGCAACGTGGCCCTGGACGTGGCCCGCATCCTCGCCAAGACCGCCGACGAGCTGCTCCCCACGGAGATCCCGCCGAACGTCTACGACGGCCTCAAGGCCAACAAGGCCCTCGAGGTGCACGTCTTCGGCCGCCGTGGCCCCGCGCAGGCGAAGTTCTCCCCGATGGAGCTGCGGGAGCTGGACCACTCCCCCAACATCGAGGTCATCGTCGACCCCGAGGACATCGACTACGACAAGGGCTCGATCGAGACCCGGCGCGGCAACAAGCAGGCCGACATGGTCGCCAAGACCCTGGAGAACTGGGCGATCCGCGACGCCGGCGACCGCCCGCACAGGCTCTTCCTGCACTTCTTCGAGTCCCCGACCGAGATCCTCGGCGAGGACGGCCAGGTCACCGGCCTGCGCACCGAGCGCACCGCCCTCGACGGCACCGGCAACGTGAAGGGCACCGGCGAGTTCAAGGACTGGGACGTCACCGCCATCTACCGCGCGGTCGGCTACCTCTCCGACAAGCTGCCCAAGCTGCCCTGGGACATCGAGTCGGGCACGGTCCCGGACGAGGGCGGCCGGGTCATCGAGGAGAGCGGCAACCACCAGCAGTCGACGTACGTCACCGGCTGGATCCGCCGCGGCCCGGTCGGTCTGATCGGCCACACCAAGGGTGACGCCAACGAGACGGTGTCCAACCTGCTGGACGACTACGCGGGCGGCCGGCTGCACACCCCCGAGGCGCCCGCGCCGGAGGCCGTCGATGCCTTCCTCGCCGAGCGCGACGTCCGCTTCACCACCTGGGAGGGCTGGTACAAGCTGGACGCCGCCGAGAAGGCGCTGGGCGAGCCGCAGGGCCGCGAGCGTGTGAAGCTCGTCGAGCGCGAGGACATGCTCCGGGAGAGCGGCGCGTGACGCACTGAGAGAGGGGGCCGGCGGATCTGCGCCGGCCCCCTTTCCGCGTTTCACCGGCAGGCGGCCGGCTCGCTCGCGACCGCCCGGGAGGCGAACCGCACCGCGGCGGTCTGCGGCCGGTGCGCCGCGAGCTCATGACAGGCGAGGCCTTCGGCACGAAGGCGCCGGTGACCTGCGCGAAGGCGGCCGAAGCCGTGGTGAACGGGGCCCGTCCCTGAGCGGATGGGCGGGCGGGCCCCGTTCGCCGCACCATTGTGCGGGGCGCGGCGGATCATGGACACGGGTGAACCGGCGTCGTATGGCGCGCTCCGTTCACACCCCGGGTGCGGGGCGTGCTCCCCGTGCGCGGGCGCCCCCCGCTCTGTGAGACATGCTCCCGAGCGGTGATACTGGAGGACGCACCCCGCTCCGACCAGCAGATTGGCCCATGTCGAACTCCGCCACCGACCGTGCCGTCCTTCCGCCGACCGTCTGGCCCGCCCGCGGGCGCCACACGGGCCCGGACTCCGAGGAGGTGATCCGCCGGATCCTGCGCAGCCGCAAGGAGACCGGCGCCCTCGACGACTTCGCAGAACCCCCCGTACCCGAGGATCCCGACCGGCGGGTCTTCGAAGCCCGCTGGCGCGTCGACGACGGCGCGGTCACGGTCCGCGCCCGGCTGACGCTCGTATCGACGCTCGGCCGGCAGGCGGCCGGGCGGGAGTGGCAGCTGGTCGCCGAGGCCGAGCGGCCCTGGGACGACGCCTGGCCCTCCCCGGCGACGATGTTCTGGCCGGACGGGGACGAGGCCGGTGACGGCGGCGAGGCCGCCTGGGACTACCACCCGGCCGTCGCGGGCCTGCGGCTGCGCACGGTCAACCCGCTGCCCGCCGACGACAAGGACATGCGCCGGGACCTGCGCGACGCCGCGAAGGACGCCTGGTGCGTCAACCTCGTCGTGCACGAGGCGATGACGCCCGACACGCTCGGCCGGCTGCCACTGGTCCGGCGGCTGCCGCCCGGCCTCGTCCACCGCGTCGTGGAACACCGGGCCACGCCCCAGCAGTTCCGTGCCGTGAACTGGGCGGTGCGCGACCTCGGTGTCGAGGTGCCGCGCGGTGGCGCCGTCCTGCTGCCCCCGGACCCGGCACCGTCCGGGTACGACGCGCAGGAGTTCGCGGTGCGCAGCGTCTTCCTGGACGGCTCGGAGCCCACCGAACTGATCGCCGCCGTGAGCCGGTTCACCGCGCTCCCCAAGCCGGCCCCACAGGGTGCCGAGGAGGCGCTGGCCGATCTGCGCGACAACTGGACCCTGATGACGCTGGAGGAGCAGCTCGACCGCCAGCGCAGACTCGTCGCGCAGTACTCCGAGGCGCTGGAGGCGATGACCAGGTCGCGGGATCTGTACCGGGAGTCCGCCGAGCGTGCCCATGAGGCGCTCGCCGCCCTCCGCGACACCCCCGCCCCCCTCGCACCCCTGCCCCAGACCGCCTCGCCCCTGCAGCAGTTGACCCGCGTCTTCAAGGGACTGCGGCCCCCGAAGGAGAGTGCCGGGCCGGCTGCCATGCCCGAGGAAGAAACCGGGAAGACGGACCAGTGACAGACCCCGGGCCGGATCGGGGCCGGACGACAGGACAGCCATGGACACCACCACGACCGTGCTCGTGATCTGCGCGCTCGTCGCCGCGGCGCTGCTCGCCGGGGCGATCGCCGTGCTGGTACGGCTGGTCCGCACCCGGCGCACGCTGCGCCGGGCCGGGCTGCCGACCGGCCCGCGCTGGATCTTCTGGGGTGCCGTCCTGTATCTGGTGCTGCCGACCGACCTGCTGCCCGACCCGATCTACCTGGACGACATCGGCGTCCTGCTGCTGGCCCTGCGCTCGATGCGGGCGGCCCGGGTGCTGCCCTCGGAGGACCCCGAGCTCTGAACTCCGAGGCGTCCAGGGCATGATGGGGCGATGCGATCCACCTTCACGGGTGTCTCCGGTCTCTCCTCGACGCCCGATGTCGCCGTCGTCATCGACGTGATGCGCGCCTTCACGGTGACCGCCTGGGCCTTCCGGCGGGGCGCCGAGCGGATCGTCTTCGCCGAAACCCTCGACGAGGCCCTTGAGTTGAAGGCCCGTAACCCCGGCTGGCTGGCCTTCCAGGACGGTCCGGTGGTGCCGGGCTTTGATCTGGCCAACTCACCGGCCCGGCTGCGCTCGCTGGACGTCGCGGGCCGCACGGTCGTACAGAAGACGACCGCCGGGACGGTCGGGGCGCTGTCCGTCGCGGGCGCCCGGCTGCTGCTGTGCGCGAGCTTCGTGGTCGCCGAGGCCACCGCCGCCGTACTGCGGCAGGAGCGGCCGGACTCGGTCACCTTCGTCGTCACCGGGGACGGCGGGCGGGCCGACGAGGACCTGGCCTGCGCCCAGTACATCGCGGAGCGCGTCGCCGACGACACCGTGGCCCCGGACCCGTTCGTGGAGCGGGCGCGGAACTCCGGCGCGGCCGCGCGGCTCGCCGAGGGCGTGCGGCTCGGCTGGGAGGGCGTCGACCCCGAGGACGTACCACTGTGCCTGGAAGCGGACACCTTCCCGTTCGCGATGGCGGCCGCCCTGGAGGACGGACACCTGGTGCTGCGCCAGGTTTCCGGTGATCCGGCCGTATTCGGCCCCCTCGGATGAGCCGCCGGTGCACACTTCCCTGACCTTCGACGCCGACTGCCTGTACCGAATCCGTGCCGCGGAGGTGCGATTCCAGGCCGTCCTGACGCATTCTTGCTGTGTCACCCACCCGGCGGTGCACGGACGAGGTAGGACCGGATGACTGGGAGCGGGGAGCACGTGGGCCGGGCGCGTGAACGGCTGACCGCGTTGCTGGTCGACGCCTCGACCGGCGCCCTGGGCGCGGCGGGCGGCCACGTCGCCGGGGTGTACCTGCGCACCGGCACGCCCGGCCTGCTGCGGCTCTCGACGCTCCTCGGGCTGCCCGGCCAGCTGTTCCGGCCGTGGTGGCGGCTGCAGGTGGACCGGCCGTTCCCGGTCGCGGACGCCTACCGGCTCGGGGTCCGGGTGGTGCTGCCCAACGCCACCGAGATGGTGCGCCGCTACCCCCAGTTCGCGGCCGGCCTGCCGTTCCAGTTCGGGTCGGTGTACACACCCGTGCCCGGGGCGGACCCGTCCTTCGGGGTGCTCACCGTGCTGCGTCCGGCGACCCCGGACACGGTGGACGAGCTGCCCGACCTGGACCGGCTGTGCCGGCTGGCCGAGGACCTGGGTGCGGGGCTGCGCGAGCTGGTGGCCGAGGAGGGCGACGCGGCGGTCGCCTGGGAGGGCGAGCCGGTGTGCGTACGGCCGCCGGCGAGGCATCCCGGGCCGGCCCGGGTGGGTCGTTTCACCTGGGACCCGGCCACCTCGGCGGTGCGCGCGGACGACCGGCTGCACGCCCTGCTCGGCATGGCACCGGAGGATTTCCCCGGCACCGGCGCGGAGCTGGCGGCGGCCGTGGCGCCCGCCGACGCCCCCCATGTGCTCACCGCGCTGCGTGAGACCGCGGCCGGCAAGCCCCCGGTGTCCCCGCTGCGGGTACGGGCCGGGGACGGCGCAGCACGGCTGCTGGAGCTGTGGCCGCCGCCCGGTGCCGCCGATCCGAGCCTGGTCTCCGGAATCGTCGTCGACCCGGGCCCGGCCGCCTCCGCCGACGGCGCGGCCGATCTGCTCCCCCATGGCGTGTTCTGCCTGGACCGCACGGGGCTCGTCCTCTACGTCAACCCGGCCGCCGCCCGTCTGGCGGGCCGGCCGCGCGCCGAGCTGCTCGGCCGGCCCGTGTGGGAGAGCATGCCGTGGCTGAGCGGGCCGCCGTACGACGACCACTGGCGCGGCGCGCTGCTCGCCCCGGGCCCGGTGCACTTCCAGGTCCGCCACGAGGACACCGGCGAAGGCGACTGGCTCGCACTGTCCCTGCACCCGGGCCCGGACCTGGTCACCTGCACGGTGGTCCCGGCCAACCGCATCGACCCGGCCCTGCATCTGCCCCGTCGGCCCGAGCCGGGCGAGGCCGGCGAGCCGGGAGAAGAAGCGGGAGCGGCGGGCGAAACCGGCGAGGCGGGCCGGGCCGGGCCGGGCAGTCGGCCCTCGATGGCTCCGCTGTACCGGCCGATCGCCCTGGCCATCGCGCTGACCGACGCCGTGACCGCCCGGCAGGTGTCCGAGGTGGTGACGCAGGAGCTGCTCCCGGCGTTCGGCGGCGGCCGGCTGGCCATCTACCTGCTCCAGGACCGGCATTTCTACCTGGCCTGGGAGAACGGCTTCCCGCCGGGCTTCCTCGCCCCCTTCGACGGCGTCGGCCTGGACGCCCACCTGCCCGGAGTCGAGACCCTCACCAGCGGGAGGCCGTTGTTCTTCGAGTCGATGCGGCAGCTGGCGGACTCCTACCCCGGCATCCCGCTGGACGCCTCCGAGGGCGCCCGCGCCTTCCTGCCGCTGATCGCCTCCGGCCGTCCGGTCGGCTCCTGCATCCTCGGCTTCGACGTCGATCGCGGCTTCAGCACCGAGGAGCGCACCGTCCTCACGGCGCTCGCGGGCCTGATAGCGCACGCGATGGAGAAGGCCCAGCGCTACGACACCGAGGCCGCCCTCGCCCGCGGGCTCCAGCAGGCGCTGCTGCCCCGCCGGCTGTCGACGCATCCGCTGGTGGAGACCGCCGGCCGGTATCTGCCGGGCACCCAGGGCATGGACGTGGGCGGCGACTGGTACGACGTCGTGGAGGCGGGCGACGGTCTCGCCCTGGTCATCGGCGACGTGCAGGGGCACGGCGTGCAGGCGGCCGCCACCATGGGCCAACTGCGCAGCGCGGTGCGCGCGTTCGCGCTCGGTGACCGGCCGCCCGACGAGGTGCTGAGCGGCACGAACCATCTGCTCATCGACCTCGACCCGGGCCAGTTCGCCAGCTGCTGCTATCTGCGCCTCGACCCCGCCACCGGGCACGCCCGAATCGCTCGGGCCGGTCATCCGCCGCCACTGCTGCGTGCCCCGGACGGCCGCACCCGGGTCCTGGAGATACCCGGCGGCGTCGTGCTGGGCGTGGACCCGCGGGCCCGCTACCCGGTGACCGAGCTGGAGCTGGCGCCGGACGCGATCCTCGCCCTGTACACGGACGGGCTGGTGGAGCGGCCCGGTGCCGATATCGACGACGGCATCACGGCGCTGCGGGTGGCGCTGGCGAAGGCCGGGGCGCTGCCCGGACGGCGCGGCGGCCGCTCGCTCGCCGGGGTGGCGGACCGGCTCACCGCCGGGGCCCGGCACGCCACCGACCGCCCGGACGACGTGGCGCTGCTGCTCGCCACCCGGCGCCCGAGCAGCGCCGGTGACACGGCACAACGGGGTATCAAGCCGGTTACCTCTTGAGACGCTCTCGCCTCGCGGGGCCTGGCAGTGTAGACATGGGCTCATGGTCCGTCAGCCCGGCCGGTCCGTCATTCGGCCGCCCCGTGGTTCCGGGAGCCCGCACGTCCCGCTCAGCGAGCATGAGCAGACAGCGGGCCAGGGCCGGGCCGGACGGCTGAAATCGGTCGTCGGCGGACGCAGCGTGGCCGGACAGGTGTTCATGCTGCAGGTGGTGATCGTGCTGCTGCTGGTCGTGTCGGCCGTGGTGGCCCAGGTGCTCCAGGTGCGGCACGACAGCAGCAACGAGGCCCGCAACCGGTCCCTGGCGGTCGCCCAGACCTTCGCCAACGCACCCGGCACGGCGGCGGCGCTGCAACTGCCGGACCCCACGTCCGTACTGCAGCCGAAGGCCGAGGCGGCCCGCAAGGCGACCGGCGTGGACTTCATCGTTGTCATGAACACCGACGGGATCCGGTACACGCACCCCAAGCCGAACCGCATCGGCAAGAAGTTCGTCGGGGACATCGGACCCGCGCTGGCCGGCGGGACGGTCTCCCAGGAGGTGCACGGCACCATCGGGGAGCTGGTGCAGTCCGTGGTGCCGGTCAAGGACTCCGCGGGCAAGGTGGTGGGCCTGGTGTCGGCCGGCATCACCACCGCGCACGTGGGCGGCGCCGCCGACCAGCAGCTGCCGCTGCTGCTGACCGCGGCCGCGGCCGGTCTGGCCCTGGCGACGGCGGGGACGGCGCTGGTCAGCCGACGGCTGCTGCGCCAGACGCACGGCCTCGGCCCGGGTGAGATGACCCGCATGTACGAGCACCACGACGCGGTGCTGCACTCCGTGCGGGAGGGCGTGCTGATCGTCGGCGGCGACGGCCGGCTGATGCTCGCCAACGACGAGGCGCAACGCCTGCTCGACCTGCCCGCGGACGCCGAGCGCCGCCGGGTCCTGGACCTCGGGCTGGACAGCGACACGGCGCAGCTGATCGCCTCGGGCCGGGTGGCCACCGACGAGGTGCACCTGGTCAAGGACCGGCTGCTGGCGGTCAACCAGCGGCCCATCGCGGTGCACGGCGGCCCGCCCGGCAGCGTCATCACCCTGCGCGACTCCACCGAGCTGCGCGCCCTGTCCGGCCGCGCCGAGGTGGCCCGCGAGCGTCTGAACATGCTGTACGACGCGGGCGTGGGCATCGGCACCAGCCTGGACGTCACCCGCACCGCCGAGGAACTGGCGGAGCTGGCCGTGCCCCGGTTCGCGGACTACGTCACCATCGACCTGTACGACGCGATCCTCAAGGGCGAGGAGCCGAAGCCCGGGGACGCGCTGCGCCGGGTGGCGGTCACCGGGATCCGCAAGGACGCTCCGCTGTACCCGCTCGGCGAACGGTTCCAGTTCGTGCCGTCCTCGCCGCAGGGCCGCAGTCTGGAGACCGGCGAGTCCGTGATCGAGCCCCGGCTGCGGGACTCGCCCGGCTGGCGGGCCCAGGACGTGGAACTGACCGGGCGGATCCTGGAGTTCGGCATCCACTCGCTGATCAGCGTGCCGCTGCGGGCCGGGAACCTGGTGCTGGGCCTCGCCAACTTCTGCCGCTCGGAGAAGCTCATGCCGTTCGACACGGAGGAGCAGGCCCTCGCGGAGGAGCTGGTGGCCCGCGCCGCCGTCTCCATCGACAACGCCCGCCGCTACACGCGCGAGCACAGCATGGCGGTGACCCTCCAGCGCAGTCTGCTGCCGCGTCGCCTGCCCGAGCAGAGCGCCCTGGAGATCGCGTATCGCTATCTGCCGGCGCAGGCGGGCGTGGGCGGCGACTGGTTCGACGTACTGCCGCTGTCCGGGGCCCGGGTGGCGCTGGTGGTCGGGGACGTCGTGGGCCACGGGCTGCACGCGGCGGCGACCATGGGGCGGCTGCGCACGGCCGTGCACAACTTCGCGGCGCTGGACCTGCCGCCGGACGAGCTGCTGGGCCTGCTGGACGAGCTGGTGGGCCGTATCGACCAGGACGAGACCCCGGCGGACAACGCGGCCACGATCACCGGCGCGACCTGCCTGTACGCGATCTACGACCCCGTCTCGCGGCGCTGCACGGTGGCCCGGGCCGGTCATCCGCCGCCGGCCCTCCTCAAGCCGGACGGCAGCGTGGAGTTCCTGGACGTCCCGGCGGCACCGCCCCTGGGGCTCGGCGGACTGCCTTTCGAGACGGCCGAGTCGGAGCTGCCCGAGGGCAGCAGTCTGGTCCTTTACACCGACGGACTGGTCGAGGACCGGCGGCGGGACATCGACGAGGGGCTCGAACTGCTCGCCGGCGCCCTGGAGTCGGCGGCGGGCAGCACGCCCGAGGAGACCTGCGCGGCCGTCCTGGAGCGGCTCCCGGCCCACCCCAACGACGACGTGGCGCTGATCGTCGCCCGCACCCGGGCGCTCACCGCGGACCGGGTGGCCGAGTGGCAGGTGCCGGCCGACCCGGCGGCCGTCTCCGAGGTCCGGTCCAAGGTGACCCGGCAGCTCGCGCACTGGGGCCTGGACGAGCTGTCGTTCATCACCGAGCTGATCCTCAGCGAGCTGGTCACCAACGCCATCCGCTACGGCCGCGAGCCGATCGGGGTACGGCTGCTGTGCGACCGGACGCTGATCTGCGAGGTCTCCGACGGCAGCACGACCTCGCCGCATCTGCGGTACGCGGCGAGCACCGACGAGGGCGGCCGGGGCCTGTTCCTGGTCGCGCAGATGGCCGAACGCTGGGGCACCCGGTACACCCCCGCCGGCAAGGTCATCTGGGCGGAGCAGCCGCTGCCCTGAGCCAGGGAGACACCCCTCGCACAAATGTGTTGAAGACACGTCATCGCATGGGTGATGATCTCCGGCATGTTCTCGCGCCGCGCCCGTCGCCCCAGGTCCGCCGAACTCACCAAGGCCTGGGAGTGCCTGGACTCCGGGGATCTCCCGGGAGCCGTACGGCAGTTGCGGGCCGCCGGGGAGGAGGCGCCGATCGCCGAGGTGGCCCTCGTGGTGGAGCGGGCCGCCCGGAGCGCCGGCTTCGACGACCTCGAACAGGCCGCCGCCGCGCTGGCCGCCGAGCCCGGCGACGCCAACAGCCTCTTCGGCTTCGGGTACGCGTGCGTCGAACGCAGCCTGTCCTTCCTGGCGATCCCGCCGCTGCGCACGGTGCTGAGTCACAACCCGGGTTCCCTCATGGTCCTGCGGGAGCTGGTGTCGGCATACGAGCGCGAGGAGCGCCACCAGGAGGCCGCCGCCGAACTGGCCCTGCGCGAGGGAGAGTTCGCCGACTGGCCGGACCGGTATCTGCTGGTGTACAACGCGATCATGGCGGGTGACCTGGACCTGGCCCGCCGTCAGCACGCGCTGCTGCCGGACCCCGAGGACGAGCAGTGGCGGCCCCCGCAGGCGCGCCAGACCCGGATGCTGGAGCGCGCCGCCGCCCTGGGCGAACCGTCCGGACTGCGGGACTGGCAGTACGTGATCGGCGGTCAGGTGCTCGCTACGCTCTCGCCGTTCGGCTTCGACGCCGGCATGGCGGGCCGGTACGCCTACCTCCAGGACACCCCGGAGTTGTGTCTGCGCGGCCTGCGCCGGCTGGAGACCCTCCTGGCCGCTACGGGGGAGAGCCCTCGCTCGGTGTCCCTGCTGCCCGACCGCGGCTCACGGATCCTGGGTCTGGCCGCCGCCGAGGTGCTGCGGCTGCCGGCCGTGCCGTTCGAGGCGGGATGCCCGGACACCGTCGTCGTGGCGTACGACCTCGACGAGCTGGCCGGGCATCCCGCGGGCCCCGAGATCATCGGCGGTCTCTTCGAGCGCGCCCCGGGTCAGGTGCTGCACGAGCACGCGAGTTCCTGGACGGACACCCCGGCCGTCGCGGCCGACAGCGTGGGGCTGCTGCACCAGGTGGTGGTGGCCCCGTGGGGCGAGCGGCTGCGGTTCGGCGAGGACGGCGAGAGGCATCAGGAGCCGGCCGACGACCGCCCGGAGGAGGAGCTGGCCGACGAGATCGCCGGGGCCGAAGCCACCCCCGACGAGGGCGACGGCGAGGGCCCGGCCGACACGGACGAGGCGTTCGCCGCGTTCGCCGGCTCCGTCCGGGACACCTGGCTCCGGGGCGACCGGGCCCGGATCAAGTCGTCCGGGCCGGTGCGCAGTTCCCGGTTCGCCTGACGCTCAGCCCAGCGCCCGGTCCAGGTTGAACGCGGCGCTGATGAGGGCGAGGTGGGTGAACGCCTGTGGGAAGTTGCCCTGTTGCTCGCCGGTGCGGCCGATTTCCTCGGCGTACAGGCCGAGATGGTTGGCGTAGGTGAGCATCTTCTCGAAGGCGAGCCGGGCGTCGTCCAGACGTCCGGCGCGCACCAGGGCCTCGACGTACCAGAAGGAGCAGATGGAGAAGGTGCCCTCGTCGCCGCGGAGTCCGTCGGGGCTGGCCTGCGGGTCGTAGCGGTAGACGAGGGAGTCGGAGACCAGGTCCTCGGTCAGGGCGTCCAGGGTGGACAGCCACTTGGGGTCCGTCGGAGCGATGAACTTGGCCAGGGGCATCATCAGGAGCGAGGCGTCCAGGACGTCCCCGCCCTCGTGCTGGACGAAGGCGCCGCGCCGCTCCGACCAGCCGCGGTCCATGATCCACCGGTAGATGGCGTCGCGGGACTGCCGCCAGCGGGGCAGGTCGGCGGGCAGGCCGCGCCGGTTGGCCAGGCGGATCGCGCGCTCGATGGCGACCCAGCACATGAGCCGCGAGTAGAGGAAGTTCTTTCGGCCGCCACGGGTCTCCCAGACCCCCTCGTCGGGCTGGTCCCAGTGGTCGCAGACCCAGTCGACGAGGCGGGTGACGTCGTCCCACTGGGCGCTGGAGATGGGCTGGGCCCACTTGTCGTAGAGGTAGATCGAGTCGATGAGGGCGCCGTAGATGTCCAGCTGGAGCTGGCCGGCCGCGCCGTTGCCGACCCGTACCGGGGCCGATCCGCAGTAGCCCTCCAGGTGCGGGAGCTCGCGTTCGGGCAGTTCGGAGCGGCCGTCGATGCCGTACATGATCTGCAGCGGGCCGGAGGCGAAGCCGTCGCCGGGGCTGATGAAGGTCGTCACGAACTTCATGAAGGCCTCGGCCTCGCCGCTGAAGCCGAGCCGCAGCAGGGCGTAGACGGCGAAAGCGGCGTCCCGGATCCAGACGTAGCGGTAGTCCCAGTTGCGTTCGCCGCCGAACTGCTCGGGGAGGCTGGTGGTGGGCGCGGCGACGATGGCGCCGGTGGGCGCGAAGGTGAGCAGCTTCAGGGTCAGCGCGGAGCGGTGCACCATCTCGCGCCAGCGGCCCCGGTAGCGGGACTTGTGCAGCCAGCGCCGCCAGTAGCAGACGGTGGCCTCGAACTGCAGCTCGGCCTCGGTGCGGGCGCAGCCGCGCGGGGCGATGTGCTCGCCGGCCTGGTCGAGGGCGAAGACGGCGGACTCGCCCTCGGCGAGCTTGAAGTCGGCGCGGGCGTCCGGGCCGTCGCTCTCCATGACCACGGTGGAGGTGAGCGCCAGGGACATCGACTCGGACTCGAACAGGGCAGCGTCACCGCCCATGCGCAGGGTGTGCGGGTCGGCGCCGTAGTTGCAGCGGGGCGCCACCCGGACCCGGAAGGGGACGGTCCCGCGCACGCAGAGCACCCGGCGGATCAGCCGGTGCCGCTCGCACTCGTCGGACTCGCCGGTGACCGGCATGAAGTCCTGGACCTCTCCGACGCCGTCGTCCGTGAAGAACCGGGTGATCAGCACATTGGTGTCGGGGAAGTAGAACTGCTTGGTGCGCGCCGGTACGGCCGGGGCGAGCGCGAAGAAGCCGCCGCGCTCGGCGTCCAGCACGGCCGCGAAGACGCTGGGCGAGTCGAAGGACGGGCAGCAGTACCAGTCGATCGTTCCGTTGCTGCCGACCAGGGCCACGGTACGCAGGTCGCCGATCAGGCCATGTTCGGCGATCGGCAGGTAGCGGGGGCTGCCGGGCGCATTCTGATAGAACTGCTGTTCGGCCATGGTGTGGCCTCCCCGGATGTGCGTACGAGCACCTACCAGCTTAGGAGCGCCCTTCTCCTTTCCGCACCGGCTACCGGCTCGGACGGGGGTCTTGGCCCGTTCGGGATGCGGGGCGCGTCCGGGCGGGCAATCGTGAGAGTGTGCACCCCGCTCCGTGAAGGAGGGCCCCATGTCGACCTCAGAACCCGAAGCGTCCCGGCCGTCCGACGACCGCGCCACCCCGGACTCCCTGCTGCACAGCGCCCCCGGCACCGGGGTGGCGCCCGAAGACCTGGTGATGGCGTCCGGCCGGGACGTCACCCCGGCCACGCTGGAATGGGCCAGGAAGAAGATGGAGCGCGAGGGGCCGAACTGCATCGAACGGCTCCTGCCCTGAATCCGGCGGTGTCGGGCCCGACGGCACCCTGCCCGGCGGCGCGTGGCGTTTGGCGAGCGGATCGGCGCGGGTAGCCCGTACGGGGCTGCCGGGACCGGCGCTCGCCACGCCTGCGCTCGTCGAGGAGAAGACGTGAGGGTCGTCGTCACCGGCGCGTCCGGCTTCCTGGGAGGCCGGCTGACCGGCGCCCTGCTGCGGACCCGGACCTTACGGGGCGCACCGATCGACCGGCTGGTCCTCGCCGACCGGATGGCACCGCCCGGCTCCCCGGCGGCGGCAGATCCGCTGGTGGAGGTCGTGCGGGGCGACCTCACCGACCGCCTCGACGACGTGTTCGCCCGCCCGGTCGACGCGGTGTTCCATCTCGCCGCCGCGGTGTCCGCCGAGTGCGAGGCCGACTTCGACCTCGGCATGCGCGCCAACGTGGACACCACCCGTGCCCTGCTGGACGCCGCCCGGGCGCAGTCCCGCGACGGCGGGCCGGTGCCGCTGCTGGTGTTCGCGAGCAGTATCGCCGTCTACGGCGTCGACCCGGCGCTGCCGCTGCCGCCCGTGGTCAGCGAGACGACCCCGCCGTTGCCGCGGTCGAGCTACGGTACCCAGAAGCTCGTCTGCGAGCACCTGATCGCGGACTGCACCCGCCGCGGTTTCGTGGACGGGCGCGTCGCCCGTCTGATGACGGTCGCGGTGCGGCCGGGCCGCCCGAACGCGGCCGCCTCCGGCTTTCTCTCCTCGATCGTCCGCGAGCCGCTCGCGGGACTCCCCGCGACCTGCCCGGTCAGCCCTGACCTGAGGGTCGCGCTGGCCTCACCGCGCCGCACCGTCCAGGGGCTGCTGCGGATCGCGGAGGCCGAGCGCGGCACCGGGCCGGGCCGCCTCGAAGGCCATGTGCCCGTCAACCTTCCCGGGCTCACGGTCTCGGTCGCCGACCTGCTCGCCACGGTCCGGGAGGTGGCCGGGGACCGCGCGGCCGACCTGGTGACCGTCGCCCCCGACCCGGCGGTCGAGGCCATCGTGGGCTCGTGGCCCGCCGTCTTCGACAACACCCGTGCCACCGCGCTCGGCCTGGACCCCGACCCGAGTCCGCTCTCCCTGGTACAGGACTACCTCGCCGATCAGGCACCGCCGGAGGAGAGCCGATGACGTGGGACAGGCGCCCCTCCTCGGACTGCTCGGCACCGCGGGCGCAGACGCCGCGCAAGAAGCACGCGGGCGGGGCGCGGTGAGGCGGGCGCGGCCCTCGGGACGGGCAACGGCCCAGGTCCGCACCGGATTTCACGGGAAGCTTGCCTGTTCACCCTTCCGGTGCGGGTGCGCCTGCTGACAGACTCCGCAAGGTGCCAGACTTCGACATGCTCGTCATCGGATCCGGACCGGGCGGCCAGAAGGCCGCCATCGCCTCGGCCAAGCTCGGCCGCCGGGTCGCCGTAGTGGACAACCCCGAGATGGTCGGCGGTGTGTCCATCCACACCGGCACCATCCCCTCCAAGACCCTGCGCGAGGCGGTCCTCTACCTGACCGGTCTCACCCAGCGCGATCTGTACGGCCAGAGCTACCGGCTGAAGGAGGACATCACCGTCGCCGACCTGACCGCGCGCACCCAGCACGTGGTCAGCCGCGAGGTCGACGTCATCCGCAACCAGCTCTCCCGCAACCACGTCACCCTCTGCTCCGGCACCGGCCGGTTCGTCGACGCGCACACCGTCGCCCTGCGCGAACCGAACGGCGACGAACGGCTGTTGAGCGCGGAGCACATCGTCATCGCGACCGGCACCCGGCCGGCCCGGCCGGACAGCGTCGAGTTCGACGGCCGCACCATCATGGACTCGGACAACGTGCTGTCCCTGGAGCGGGTCCCGCGCTCCATGGTCATCGTGGGCGCGGGCGTCATCGGCATGGAGTACGCCTCGATGTTCGCCGCGCTGGGCAGCAAGGTCACCGTGGTCGAGAAGCGCGCGGCCATGCTCGACATGTGCGACATCGAAGTCGTCGAGTCGCTCAAGTACCACCTCAGGGATCTGGCCGTCACCTTCCGGTTCGGCGAGACCGTCGCCGCCGTCGAACGGCATCCGCGGGGCACGCTGACCGTGCTGGAGAGCGGCAAGAAGATACCTGCGGACACGGTGATGTACTCGGCGGGCCGGCAGGGCCTGACCGACGAACTCGACCTGGACAAGGCCGGTCTGTCGGCGGACCCGCGTGGCCGGATCAAGGTGGACGAGCACTTCCGCACCGAGGTGCCGCACATCTACGCCGTCGGCGATGTCATCGGTTTCCCGGCGCTCGCCGCGACCTCGATGGAACAGGGCCGGGTCGCCGCCTACCACGCCTTCGGGGAACCGGTCGGGGAGCTGGACAACCTCCAGCCGATCGGGATCTACACCATCCCGGAGATCAGCTTCGTGGGCCGGACCGAGGACCAACTCACCGAGGAATGCGTGCCGTTCGAGGTCGGGGTGGCCCGCTACCGGGAGCTGGCCCGGGGCCAGATCATCGGCGACTCGCACGGCATGCTCAAGCTGCTGGTGTCGCCCGAGGACCGACGGCTGCTCGGAGTGCACTGCTTCGGAACGGGTGCGACAGAACTGATCCATATCGGTCAGTCGGTGATGGGCTGCGGCGGCACCGTCGACTACCTGGTGGATGCAGTGTTCAACTACCCGACGCTCGCGGAGTCGTACAAGGTCGCGGCCCTGGACGCCACGAACAAGCTGCGCCAGCTCGACCGGCTGGAGGACTGAGAGCTTCCGGAACCGCTGCTTCCGTCGTGACAGTTGGCTCACTCAAGTGGCATATGTGATTACCGGTCAGTCAGCTTGAAAGGTCAAAGAGGGCCGCTATAGTCACACCCACACACGCGGTGTGACCGTTCGCCGACGCTCGGCATACGGCCTTCACCAGTTCTTTCTTCTTTCTGACCGGCGTCTTGCCCGAGGCCATCCCTCTCCGGGTACGAGGCGGGTCGCGCACCCCCCACCCGTACCATCGCGGGCCTGCACTCCCGTGCGCCCTGCACGACCGGAAAGCAGCACAACCATGAGCAACAACAGGGGCAGAGGGCTGCAGGCCAACGCCCTCGGTACGTTCGACACCGTGGTCATGGCCGTCGCGGGCAGCGCACCGGCGTACTCGCTGGCCGCGACCACGGCCGTGCTGGTGGGGTCGGTGGGACTGGCCAGTCCGGCCGCGCTGCTGTGGTGCGCGATACCGATGCTGGGCATCGCGCTCGCCTTCAGCTACCTGGGCCGGATCGATGTCAACGCGGGGGCCAGCTACTCCTGGGTGGGCCGCACCCTGCACCCGTTCCTCGGTTTCGTCAGCGGCTGGGCGCTGGTGGTGTCCGCGACCATCTTCATGGTGGCCGGTTCACTGCCCGCCGGGTCGATGACACTGTCCCTGTTCGACACGGGTCTCGCCGACAACGTGGCGCTGTCGACGGTGGTCGGCGCCGCCTGGTTCGTGATCATGCTGGCGGTGGTGCTCGGCGGCGCCCGCCTCACCGTCCGGGCCCAGCTGCTGATGTCCGGCATCGAGCTGGCGATCCTGCTGCTGTTCGCGGTACTCGCCCTCTTCCACACCAACAACGCCCGCACCTTCGACTGGTCCTGGCTCGGCTTCTCCCACTTCGACGGCGTCTCCGGCTTCGCCTCGGGCGCCCTCATCGCCGCCTTCTACTACTGGGGCTGGGACGTCACCAGCAACCTCAGCGAGGAGACCCGCAACTCCCGCCGTACGACCGGACTCGCGGGCCTGGTCGGCATCGGCATCGTCTTCCTCCTCTTCGAGGTCTTCACCATCGCCGCGAACGTCATCCTGTCCTCGGACCAGATCGCCGCGAACGACGCCAACGTGCTCGGCGTGCTGGGCGAGGAGGTCTGGCCGGGCTGGGGCGGCAAGGTGCTGATCGTCGCCGTGATGCTGTCCACCATCGCCACCCTGGAGACGACCCTCATCCAGGTCACCCGGTCGCTGTTCGCGATGGGCCGCGACCGTACGATGCCGGCCGCGCTGGGCAAGGTGCACCGCACCTGGAACACCCCGCATGTGGCGATCGCCGTGGTCGGCGGCGTGGCACTGGCGATGTTCGTCGCCGCCAACGCGCTGAAGTCGGTGGGCGAGATCCTCTCCGACGCCATCTCGGCGATCGGTCTGCAGATCGCCGTCTACTACGGGCTCGCCGGCCTCGCCGTGGTCGTGGCCTACCGCAAGATGCTCTTCAAGTCCGCGGGCAACTTCCTGCTCGGCGGGGTGTGGCCGCTGTTCGGCGCGGTGTTCATGTTCTGGATCTTCGTCGAGTCGCTGGGCGAGCTGAGCGACGCGGCGATCGCGATCGGCATCGGCGGTCTGGCCGTCGGACTGATCCCGATGCTCTGGTACTGGAAGCAGGGCAGCGACTACTACCGGCCGGCCAAGCTGGACGCCACCCGTACGGTCGAGGCCGACTGGGTCCCCGACGATCATGCCACCGTCCATGCCCAGGCTTACGAAGGCCTCCCCACCGATTTCTGAGGTACGAGTCCGATGGCGCGAGACCGCTTCGCCCCCGACTTCGCCCCGGACTGCGGGGACGAACCCCTGACCTCGGCCCGACAGGACATCGTCATCGGCCGCTGGCAGGGACTGCGGGCACTGCTGCGGGACACCGGCCCCGACTGGCTCGTCCGGGGCCACCGGGTACGGCTGCTGGCGCAGGCCTGCGCGGGCAGTTCGACGTCGGAGTCCTGGCTGGCCGCCGAGCCGCACAGCGCCGACGCGCTGGTGCTGCGGGCGGCGACCGAGACGGCCCGGGCGTTCACCCTGGCCATCTCGGCGGGCCGGGGCGCCCCGATGGACCGGGCCAGGATCGACACCGCCGTGCTGGCCTGCCTGGCGGCCGCGGAGGCGTACCCGCAGGACCCGACCCCCTGGGTCTCCCTGATCTCGGTGGCCCGCCTCTACCCGACCGGAGTGCGCCGGCAGGAACTCGCCCGCTGGTGGGACGAGTTGCACCGGCGCGACCCGTACAACGTGGAGGGCCATCTCCAGGTGCTCCACTACTACTCCGCACGCTGGCACGGCACGCACGGCCTGATGTACGACTTCGCCCGCGACGCGGCAGGGGTCGCCCCGCCCGGCTGTGCGCTGCCGGTCCTGGTGCAGTACGCCCGCGTCGAGGAGTTCCGGTACATCGTGGAAGGGGCCGAGGGACAGCAGAACCCGGTAGGGCTCAGCCAGCACTGGAAGCACGACGGCGCGGTCAGCGACGTACGGCGCACCTGGGAGCGCTGGATCGCCCAGCGCGGCGAGGGCCCGATCGCCCCGGGCGAGCTCCGCGACCTCAACTACCTGACGCACGCGGCCTGTCAGGCGGGCGCCACCGACATCGCGGCGGAACTGCTGCGCCTCCAGGGCCGGCGGGCGACCCGCACCCCCTGGTCGTACACCGGCGACCCGGAGAAGCAGATCATCAAGTGGCGGGCGGATCTGAAGGTACGGGGTTGAGATGAGGGCGGCGGGCTAGCCCTCGGTCTGCTCGGCGGGCCGGGCGAGGCCCGTCGTCCACTTCTCCTCGATGCGGCCGGCCTTCCAGACCAGCAGGGCGATCGCCCAGGTGGCGAAGAAGAGGCCGACGATGACGAAGCCGACGGTGTTGAGGTCGAGCCCGGCGATCCAGTCCCAGAAGAAACCGTGCAGGTCCAGCTTGTCGGCGAGCAGGCCGAGGAGTTCCACGGTACCGATGATGAGGGCGACGGCCACCGACAGGCCGGTGATGGTGAGGTTGTAGTAGACCTTGCGGACCGGCTTGGAGAACGCCCACTCGTAGGCGAAGTTCATGAACGAGCCGTCGATGGTGTCGAGCAGCGACATGCCGGCCGCGAAGAGCACCGGCAGGCAGAGGATGGCGTACCAGGGCAGACCGGAGGCGGCGCCGGAGCCGGCCAGGACCAGCAGGGCGATCTCCGTGGCGGTGTCGAACCCGAGGCCGAACAGCAGGCCGAGCGGGTACATCTGCCAGGGCTTGCTGATCGAGCCGGTGACCCGGCCGAGGAAGCGGTTCATGAAGCCGCGGTTGTTGAGCTGCGTCTCCAGGGCGGCCTCGTCGTAGGCGCCGGAGCGCATCTGCCGGAAGACCTTCCAGATGCCGGCCAGGATGACGAGGTTGATGCCGGCGATGAGGTAGAGGAAGGTGCCGGAGACCGTCGTACCGATCAGGCCGGTGACGTCGTGGAGGTTCGAGCCGTCGTTCTCGACCGGTCCGGCCAGGGCCTTCATGCCGAACGACAGCAGCAGGGAGAGCCCGAAGACGATGCTGGAGTGGCCGAGGGAGAACCAGAAGCCGACCGACAGCGGGCGCTGCCCCTCCCCCATCAGCTTGCGGGTGGTGTTGTCGATCGCCGCGATGTGGTCGGCGTCGAAGGCGTGCCGCATGCCCAGCGTGTAGGCGGTCACGCCGATGCCGATGCCGAAGGACTCCTTGCCGACGCTGAAGTGCTGCGGGGCGATGATCCCGACCAGGGTCCCCCAGCCGATGACATGCAGGGCGAGCACGAACGCGGCCATCCCGCCGACCCTGGTCCACTCCTGCCGGGTCATGGAGGCCCGGACACGGCGCCAGGCCGAGCGCTTGGCGTCGGCCTGGGCGGGGAGGGACGGGGCGGAACCAGGGGCGGCCGTCATCGGGGGGTGACATCCTTCGGTCGAGCATGGGCAGCTGCGATCGACAGCCTTATGCCATCCTCCCGTACTTGCAAATCGTTCGCACTAAATCCGGTGACAGGCCTTTCCCATGAGAAGGTAAAGGGAAGGTAAGGCGGTCAGGCGGACAGCAACCCGCTGCCCAGCCAGTCCTTGCCGTTCTTCACACCGGGCAGGGCGAAGAAGTAGCCGCCGCCGGTCGGGGAGATGTAGTCGACGAGGGGCTCGTCGATCAGCCGGGTCTGGGTGGCCTCGAACTGACGCTGGACGTCCTGGTTGTAGCAGCAGAAGGCCAGGCCCATGTCGAGGTTGCCGACACTGTCGACGCCCCGGTCGTAGTTGTAGCCGCGGCGCAGGATGCGGGTGCTGTCGGACTTGGCGGTGCGCGGGTTGGCGAGCCGGATGTGGGCGTCCAGCGGGATGGCGTTGCCCTTCGGGTCCTTGGCGTAGTTGGGGATGTCGGTCTCCTTGGCGCCGTCCAGCGGGGCGCCGGTGTCCTTGCGGCGGCCGAACATCAGCTCCTGCTCGCTGAGCGAGACCCGGTCCCAGAACTCGACGAGCATCCGGATGATCCGGATCACCTGGTAGCTGCCGCCCGTCGTCCAGGCCGGTTCGCCCTGGCCCTCCCCGACCCAGATCAGCCGGTCGGTCTCGCGGGCCGAGGTGACGTCCGGGTTGGCGATGCCGTCCTTGAAGCCGAGCAGGTTGCGCTGGGCGCCGGTGGGGCGCGGGGCGTTCTGGAAACCGTCGATGCGCCACTTGATCTGCATGGCGCCGCGGGTGTGCTTGGCGATGTCGCGCAGGGCGTGCAGCACGGTGTCCGTGCTGTCGGCGCAGATCTGCAGCGACAGGTCGCCGTGGCACTCGGCCGCGTTCAGGTTGTCGTTGGGGAAGGTCCGCATCGGCGTCAGCCGGACCGGCTTCGCCTTCGTCAGACCGTAGCGGTCGTCGAAGAGGGAGGCGCCGACGCCGACGGTGACGGTCAGCGCGTCGGCGGGGACGTCGGGGCCGAGGATGCCGTTGTCGGAGGGCGGCGCGCCGACGCCGAGGTCCTCGGGGGTGCCGCCGGAGGTGAGGAAACGGGCCCGCGCGGTGATCGTCTTCAGCAGGTCGGCGAGCTCCTGCCGGTTGCCGGCGATGACGTCGAGGGAGACGAAGGTGGCGGCGGCCGGGGCCGGCGTGAGGATGCCGGCCTGGTGGGCGCCGTGGAAGGGGACCTTGGCGGTGCCGGTCGCGTCGGCGGCCTGGGCCTCGGCGGTGCCGCCGGCCTGGCTGAGCGCGAAGCCGCCGCCGGCCAGGACCGCGCCCGCGGCACCGGCGCCCAGCGCCGTCCGCACAAAGGAACGGCGGCCCGTGCCCATCGGGCAGGACGGGGTGTCGGCAGCGGACATCGGAGGGGTCCCTTCGTCGTACGGGTGCGTGTGGTCTGCGGCGGTCATCAGGCGGACTTCCTGATCTCCAGGAGGTCCGGCACCGGGGCGAGGTCCTCCAGCAGCTGACCGGTGGCCCCGTTCAGCTGCTGCCGGGTGGCCGCGTCGAGCGCCTCGGCCGAGGTCCATACGGCGCCCTGGTGCTCGGCGTCCAGCAGCTTCTGCAGCCGGGCGATGTCCGCGTCGACGGTCGGCAGGAGCTTCGGGGCGCGGGCGGTGAGCAGCGGCCTCAGTACGGTGAGCAGCTCGTCGGTGCCCGCGAGGTTGGCGTTCGCGGTGGCGAGGTTGGTGCCGCTGCCCTCGTCGGTGTCGGCGGTCAGCTCGAACTGGAGGGTGTTCTCCAGGATCTCGTGGGCGCGCAGCGGCAGGTCGCCCGGGTCGAAGTCCTGGGTCGGGAAGGCCTTCTGGAGTCCGGCGGCCGCGTCGACGAGCGCCTGCGCCGGGGCCTTGAGCGCGTCGGCGGACTGGCCGTGCCACAGCCCGTACTCGATCCGGTGGAACCCCGCGAAGTCCGGGTCGGCGACCCCGCCCGCGAGGCCGTCGGCGCGGCCGTTGATCTTCTTGTCGAAGTCCTCGAAGGTGCCGTACGCGGCGCCGAGGGAGGAGTAGGTGAGGTGGGCGGTCAGCCAGTCGGTGCGGGCCTGGTCGAGGTGGTTGCCCTCGATGTCGGCGTCGAGCGTACGGGTCTGGGCGACGAGGGTGGCCAGCCCCTGGTCGACATACTCCTTGTACGCCTTCAGCGGCGCGGCTAGGTCGTTCTCGGAGACCGGTACGACCGCCTTGGCGCTGCTTCCGCCGCCGGTGACGGTGACGGACTTGGAGGTGACGGCCTTGCCGCTGGACGGGACACAGCGCCAGGCGTAGGTGCCGCCGGCGACCGTGGCCACCAGGTCGCGGGTGGTGCCGGGGGCGAGGCCCTCGATCTCGCCGTAGACCGCGTTGGTGCCCGGGTCGATCAGGTACACCTCGGAGGTCTTGCTGCCGGTGTTCTGCATCTGGAAGGTCTGGCGGCCCGCCTTGGGCGCGGTGAAGCCCTTGCCGCACTCGGTCTCGGAGACGGCGACGGTCTGCCCGCTGCTGGGCTTGGGCCGGGCGACCGCGACGACCACCCCGGCGACCACGACGGGAACGGCGACCACGGCCACGGGGACGACCCAGGCGGGGCGGCGGCGCGACCCCCTGGCCGGCTGCGGCTCGGGACGGTCGGCGGCGGGAGCGGGGGCGGGGGCGGGGGGCCGCGACTCCGACTCTCCGGCAGCCGACTGCGGCTCCGATTCCGGCTCCGGCTCCTGCTCGTGCTCCTGCTCCTGCTCCTGCCCCTGCTTCTCGGCGCTGGACGCCGGTTCCGGTGCCTCGGACTTCTCAGCCGGGGACTGCGGCGCAGAGCCGTCGGCGGCCGGCGCCCGGTCCGGTTCGGGCAGGCCTCCGGCGGCCGCGCCCGCAGCGGCCTCCGGCTCCGGCCGGTCGGCGGCGGGCCGCGGCGCGTTCGGCTCGGCGGCCGGCTTCGGTGCGGATGCGCGCACTCCCCGCACGAACAGCGTCATGACGACGGCGAGGTAGCCGACGTACGCGGCCGTCTGGAGCCAGGTCATGGTCGGTGTGATGTTGAGGACGCCCTGGAGGAGGGTGCTGTACCAGGAGCCCGCGTCGACGCTGCCGCTGAGGTCGAGGGCGTATGCCGTGTTGCCCGGGAAGACCCCGCCCTCCTGGAGGTCGCGCAGCCCGTAGCCGAGGACGCCGGCGGCGATCACGATGAGGACGGCACCGGTGTAGGTGAAGAACTTCGTCAGGTTGATCTTCAGGACGCGGCGGTACAGGCCCCAGCACAGGCCGGCCGCCAGGACCAGGCCGATCCCGGCGCCGGTCAGGGGGCCCGCGGACTCACCGGCCGCCCGGGCCGTGGTCCACAGGAACAGCGCGGTCTCCAGGCCCTCTCGGCCGACGGCGAGGAAGGAGGTGACGACCAGCACGCCCGAGCCCATGGCCAGGGCGCCGGTCACCTTCTCCTTGATCTCGCCGGAGAGGCTGCGGGCCGAGCGGCGCATCCAGAAGACCATCGCGGTGACGAAGGCGACCGCGATCACGCTGAGGGTGCCGCCGAAGGCCTCCTGGGCGGTCGCGGAGAGGGAGGCGGCGGTGAAGGTGAGGACCGCACCGAAGCTCATCGCCAGCGCGATCGCGGCCAGGACACCGGTCCACACCTGCGCCAGCCGGTTTCTGGCGCCGGCCCGCACCAGGGTGGCGACGAGGATCGAAACGATCAGCCCGGCCTCAAGACCTTCCCTCAGCCCGATCAGGAAACTCGGAAACGCGTCGTCCCACATCCGTCGCAGCCCTCCCCGGCAGGCCCGTCCCCGCCCTATGGCTCGAACTTAGTGAAGGCATGCCTTACTTCCGCCGACCATGATGACTACACCCATGTAGTCGGAAAGTCATGAAATGGCAATGGTGCGGCAAAAGCCGTGAACGAACGGGGGCGCGCACACCCGGAACCACGGGTCGGACCACGATCGTCTACAGTCGAGTAGACCGTCTACACATTCGTAGTCACCGAACTCGTCATCGAAGTCGTCACCTAAGTAGTCACCGGAAGGGCCGCTGCCTGCGTGATGAACCGCAAGAGGATCGCGGAGTTCGCGGGGAGCGTCGGCCTCGGCGCCTGGGCGGCGTTCGCCGTGCTGGCCCTGGTCGTGACCGGCCGCCACGGCGCCCCGCTCCCCCTGGACCGCACACTGCTCACCTGGTCCCTCGGCCATCGCCCGGACGTGGCGGTGGCCGTGGCCCGGGGACTCACCGCGACCGGCACCGGGTTCGTCCCGTACGCCCTGGTCGTGGTCGCGGGGCTGCTCGCGGGCCGCACCCGACGGCAGCGGCTGATCGCCGCGCTCCTCGGCGTCACCTGCCTGGGACTGGGCCAGACGGCCCGGTTCGGCGTGATGGAACTGGTCGCCCGCGCCCGGCCGCCACAGGCCGACTGGCAGACACAGGCCAGCGGCCTGTCGTTCCCGTCCGGGCACAGCACCACGGCAGCGCTCACCGCCGGCCTGGTGATCCTCGCCCTGTGGGTACGGGCCCCGCACGGTCGTACGGCATGGTGCGCGGCCGCCGCCTGCTGGGGGCTCGCCGTCGGGGCCACCCGGGTGTTTCTCGGCGTGCACTGGGCCACCGATGTGCTCGGCGGCTGGCTGTTCGCCGCCGGCTGGCTCGGGATCTGGCTGTGCGTGGGCGCCCGGTGGGTGCCGGCTCCGGGAGCCCGCAACGGCGTACCGGAGAGACCGGTGACCGCTCCCTGAGTCAGGGCGTGGCGCCCGGTCCGTCCGGGCGGGTGCGGCGCTGTTCGACCATCTCCCCGGTGAGTTCCTCCGTCTCGGGCTCCGGCAGCCGTTCGAAGCCGTCGTCCGTGATGACCGAGACCCGCGGGAAGATACGGCGGTTGATGTCGGGGCCGCCGGTCGCCGAGTCGTCGTCGGCCGCGTCGTAGAGCGCCTGGAGCGCGGCGAGGGCGGCCTCGCGGCGGGTGAAGCCGGGGCGGTACAGCTTCTTCAGGGCACCCCGGGCGTACGGCGACCCACTGCCCTCGGCATGGAACTCCCGCTTCTCGTAGAGGCCGCCGGCGACGTCGAAGCTGAAGATACGGCCGCGTTCGCCCTCGGGCGCCTTGGTGTCGTAGCCGACGAGCAGGGGGACGACGGCGAGGCCCTGCATGGCCTGGCCGAGGTTCTCCCGGATGATCCCGGCGAGGCGGCGGGCCTTGCCGTCGAGGGTCATGGGGATGCCCTCGATCTTCTCGAAGTGGGTCAGCTCGACCTGGTAGAGCTTGACCATGTCGAGGGCGAGGCCGACGGTGCCGGCGAAGGCGACCGCCGTGTGGTCGTCGGCGGGATGCACCTTCTCCAGGTCGCGCTGGGCGATGAGGTTGCCCATGGTGGCGCGGCGGTCGCCGGCGATCAGTACGCCGTCGCGGTAGGCCAGCGCGAGGACGGTCGTGCCGTGCGGGAAGGCGTCGGGTCCGGCCACCGTGCCGGCGGGCAGGGGGCTGCGGGTCGGCAGCAGTCCTGGCCGGTGGGCGGCGAGGAACCCCGCGAAGGACGAGGTCCCGGGCGTGAAGAACTCCTCCCCCAGGCGGCCACCGCTGTCGTAGTCGTTCGCTGCCATGCCACTCCCCTCCCGTGCAGGCCCCTTGAGTCGGCCGACGACATCGGACTCCTACCTGATGCGGGCCGCCGGGAAACGCCTCGCGGGTCACAGCGCCCGGCGCCGGATCAGCACCCCGAGCAGGAGCAGGCCCGGCAGCAACGGCAGCCACACGGTGAGCAGCCGGTATCCGATCACGGCGGAGGCGGCCGCGGCGGCCGGCGTTCCGGAGGCGGTGAGGGCCAGCGCGAGAGCCGCGTCCAGCGAACCGAGGCCGCCCGGGGTGGGCAGCAGCGCGGCGGCACCGCTGGCGGCGAGGTAGAGCAGTGCCACCCGGACCGGAGACAGCGGCAGTTCGACCGCCCGGGCCACGGAGATGAGCACCAGGGTGTGCAGACCGATGAAGGCGAGGGAACCGCCCCACAGCGCGGCCGCACGGGCCGGTCGGGAGTGCAGGGCCCTGATGTCGGCCACCACGGCGGCCACCGCGCCCCGGCAACGGGGCCACACCCGGGCCCGCAGCAGCAGCACGCCCGCCAGGGCGACCACGGCGGCCCCGGCCAGGAGTACGGCCGTGGGCAGGTGCGGGGCCCGCAACAGCCCGGGGCAGGCGGGCGCGAGGACGGCCACGAGGGCCAGCCGGACCACGGCCCCGGCGGCGGCCTTCACCGCGAGGGCCGACGCACCGCGGCCCGGCGGGAGTCCGCAGCGCATCAGGAAGCGCAGGTTCACCGCGCCCGCGCCGACCCCGGCGGGCAGCACATGGTTGGCGGCCGAGGCGGCGAACTGCGCGGCCACCAGTCGCCCGCCGGGGAGCCGGCGGGCGACCGCGCCCTGCTGGGCGAGCGCGGAGGACGCCCAGGTCCCGACCGCCGCCAGGGCCGCCACGAGCAGCCAGCCCTGATCGGCGACGGCGAGCCGGAGCGCCCCGTGCTCCACGACCGGCCAGTGCCGCCGGACCAGCCAGCCCGCACCGAGCAGCACGGCGAGACAGGCGGCGGCATGCCAGTAGACCCCTCGGCGGCTCATGGCGGGCACCGCGTTCACGTTCGGGACCATCGAGGCACCCACCCCTGTTCCCCTACAGCTCGTAGGACCGTCCATGGACTTAGGGGACAAACAGTGACAAATTAACCGAGATTGTGGGTCGAGGCAGCGCCGGTACGCCCACCCGGACAGCGGCACTACAGCCTGTAAGGTTGTGCCATGGCTGGTACCGGGGCCCATGGCAGAGCGGAGCGGCGCAGTGCCGGAGAGCTGGAGAGCGAAGTACTGGCAGCCCTGTGGGCGACCGAACGCCCGTTGACCCCGGCCGAGATCCAGTCCGAGATCGGCGGCGGCCTCGCGTACAACACGGTCCACACGATCCTGAAGCGGCTGTACGACAAGGGCTTGGTGCTGCGGGACGCGGACGGGCGGCGTGGCGCGTACCGGCCGGCGAAGAACGCGGCCGAGCTGACCGCCCAGGCCATGCACGAGGCCCTGGACCGGGGTCCGGATCCGATCGCGGCGCTCCAGCAGTTCGTGTCCGGGCTGAGTCCGGAGGAGGAGCGGGCACTTAGGAACCTGTTCGCCGGGGGCGGCGCATGAGGTTCGACGTCTACACCCCGCTGCTGGTCTCCCTGTTGCTGCCCCTGGTCGGCCCGGTGATCGGCCGGCGGGTGGCCCCGGCGCTGGCCGCCCGCGTGCTCACGTCCGCCGCCGTGCTGACCGCCGCCGCGACCACCTGGTCCCTGATCCTGCTGACGACCGCTCTGGTGGGCGACGCCCCACCGGTGGTCCGGGAAGCCCGGGCGGACGGCCGGCATCTGGCCGACCCGGTGCCCGAGGTGATCGGTATGGCCGCGTGCCTCGCACTGGCCGTGGTGGTCCGGCGGGTGCAGCGGGCGGTGCGGGCCGAGCGCCGTACCCGGCGGACGCTGCGGCGGCTGTGCGAGGGGCATCCGCGGGATGTCGAACTGGTGGTGGCCGCCTCCGAGGTACCGCAGGCGTTCGCGATCCCGGGCCGGCCGGGCCGGATCCTGGTCACGTCGGCGATGCTGAGCGCGCTGGCACCGGCGGAGCGGCGGGTGCTGCTGGCCCACGAACGGGCCCATCTGACCCACCGGCACGGCCGTCTGGTGACGGCGGCGACACTCGCCGAGGCCGCCAACCCGTTGCTCGGCCGGGTCCGTGCCACCGTGTCCTTCCTGGTGGAGCGCTGGGCGGACGAGCAGGCGGCGTCCGCCGTCGGGGACCGGGTGACCACGGCTCGCGCACTTGCCCGCGCCGCCCTCAGCGCGGGCCACGCCCGCCGGTCCTGCGCCCTGAGCTTCACCGACCGCGCGGTCACCCGCAGGATCGCGGCGCTGCAGACCGCCCCGCCCCCGCGTCTGTGGTCCGCCGCCGCGGCCGTTCTCGCGCTGGGCGCGCTGGCCGCGCTGTTCGCGGCCGACGCGACGAGCGATCTGGTGGGGCTGCTGTGGAACGCGCTGACCTGACCGGCAGCCCGTCCGGGGTCTTCCACTGCGACATGACCGCTGCCGCCGGGGGCCTCGTGTGTGCCACCGGCGCGAGGGGGACCGTATGGATCGTCAACATGTCCTCGGTGGCCGGGATCGCGAGCGTGCCCGGTTTCGGTTTCTACAGTGCCGCCAAGTTCGCGGTGGAGGGCATGACGGACGCGCTGCGGACCGAGGTGGAGCCGTTCGGGATCCAGGTCCTCGCCGCGGAGCCGGGTGCCTTCCGCACCCAGGCCTATGCCGGCTTCGTCGAGGAGCCGGCGACCGAGACCGTGGAGGCCTGCCGGGCGTTCGTGGAGACGGTGCGGGTGGACATGGTCGGCCAGGACGGCCGACAGGCCGGCGATCCCCACCGCGGCGTCAAGGCCGTGGTCGACGCCATGAGCCAGGACTCGCCGCCCCGCCGTATCGTGCTGGGCAACCGCGGCTACGACCGCGTCCACGACCAACTGCGCGGCGCCCTGGACGAGCTGCGTGCCCAGGAGACCGCCTCCCGGGCCGCGGACTTCCCCCGAGCGGCGTAGCCCGAGCGCGCACCCCCTGAGCAGCCGCCCCACATCTCGTTCTCCTGGAGGATCAGTGCCCACCGCCGACGAGCTGATCAGCCCCGGCAGCATCCGCAGCCTGGCGTTGATCCTGCAGGAGACCTCACCCGGGACCTCGTCGTGGCAGACCGTGGCCGAGAGCGCTGGGACACTGGCATCGCTGGGCCTGAGCGAACGCGCGCGTACGGTCGGTGAGGCGCTGCTGGCCGACGCCGGCCACGACTACCGCCGGCTGTCCCGCGCGGTCCGCGCGGCCCTGCCCCGGCAGGACTTGACCGGCTGGATGGTCTGGCCGGTCACCGAGGCCGTCGCCACCGCGGCCGCCGAATCCGGCACGGGCTGGGACCTCGACGACGGCCTGACCCTCATGGCCGCCCTCACACCCCGGCTGACCAGCGAATTCGCGCTGCGTACCTTCCTGAACGCAGACCTGGAACGCACCCTTGCCGTCGCCCGGACCTGGACCACCTCACCCGAGGAGGCCGTGCGCCGCCTGGCCAGCGAAGGCACCCGGCCCAAACTGCCCTGGGCGCGCCAGGTCCCCGCCCTCAACCACAACCCCGCCCTGGCCATCCCGATCCTGGACGCCCTCTACCCGGACAGCTCGGCGTTCGTACGCCGCTCGGTCGCCAACCACCTCAACGACGTCTCCCGGCTGGACGCAGGCCTCGCCGGCAGCACCGCCGCGCGCTGGGCCGGCACCCCGCAGGACACCACACCGGCCCTGATCCGCCACGCGATGCGCACCCTGGTCAAGAAAGGCGACCCGACCGCCCTGCGGCTGGTCGGCTTCCACGGCGGCCGCGACGACCTCACGGTCGTCGGACCGCTGCCGGAAGAGACCGACATCCCGTTCGGAGGCGCGCTCGCCTTCACCGCCCGGATCACGAACATCTCCCGGCGGCCGGTCACCCTCTCCATCGACTACGTCATCCATCACATGAAGGCGAACGGCAGGACCGCACCGAAAGTCTTCAAGCTCGCCAAACGCACCCTGGACCCCGGCCGTTCGACCGAGGTCACACGCGAGCACTCGTTCCGGCCGATCAGTACCCGCGTCTACTACCCAGGCGCCCACCAGGTGCAACTCCAGGTCAACGGCCACCAGTTCGACGCTGTCGACTTCCGGTTGCTGCAGCCCTGACGGCAACCGTCCAGGCCGGCTCAGGCGTTGGGGCGCTTGCCGTGATTGGCCTTCTTCTTCTTGCGGGCCCGTCGCTTGTTCCCTCGCTTGGCCATGGCACATATCTCCCTGATTCCGTCATTCTCCGGGCCTCGCCAGTCTAGATTCGCCCCGATATGTCCGCATCAGGTGACGCTGCCCTCAGGCCGGCCGGTTCGGAGCCCGGTGCGGTGGCTGGCGCGGAGCCGGGCCCGGGCGTGCCGGGGGCACCGCGCGCACGGCGGGGCCGTCGGTGCCGACCGTCACCGGCTCCCCGTAGTGGTGGACGGTGAGCGGTGGGCCGTCGAGAAGGGTGTAGGTCGCCTTGTCGGAGCCGATCTCCACGCGCAGCCTGCTGTCCCGCAGCTGCAGGCTGAAGGCCAGCCGGCGCAGCCGCTCCGGCAGCCGGGGGGCGAAGCGGGCTCCGTCGTCGTAGTGGCGCAGCCCGCCGAATCCGGCGACCAGGGCCATCCAGGTGCCGGCGAGGGAGGCGATGTGCAGTCCGTCGCGGGTGTTGTGCTCCAGGTCGTCGAGGTCCATCAGAGCGGCCTCGGCGGTGTAGGCGTGGGCGAGGGTGAGGTGGCCGGCCTGGGCTGCCACGACGGCCTGGCAGCAGGCGGACAGGGAGGAGTCGCGTACGGTCAGCGGTTCGTAGTAGGCGAAGTTGCGGGCGATGTGCTCCTCGTCGAAGAAGGCCTCGCAGGTGTACATCGCCAGCACCAGGTCGGCCTGTTTGACGACCTGTTTGCGGTAGAGGTCGAAGTAGGGGAAGTTCAGCAGCAGCGGGTACTGCTCGGGGCGGGTGCTCTCGAAGTCCCAGCGCTGGTAGCGGGTGAACCCGGCGTGCTGTTCGTGGACGCCCAGTTCGTCGTTGTAGGGGATGTGCACGGACTCGGCCGCGTCCCGCCAGGCGGCGCTCTCCTCCGCGTCGACGCCGAGCCGGGCCGCCTGGCGCGGGTGGCGTTCGACGGCGTCGGCGGCGGCCAGCAGGTTCGCCCGGGCCATCAGGTTGGTGTACGTGTTGTCGTCGGCGACCGCGCTGTACTCGTCGGGGCCGGTGACGCCGTCGATGTGGAAGGCGCCCCGGCTGTCGTGGTGGCCGAGCGAACGCCACAACCGGGCGGTCTCCACGAGCAGTTCGACGCCGGTGTCCCGTTCGAAGTCCGTGTCGCCGGTGGCGGCGACATAGCGGACCACCGCGTCGGCGACGTCGGCGTTGACATGGAAGGCCGCCGTACCCGCCGGCCAGTACGCCGAGCCCTCCGAGCCCGCTATGGTCCGCCAGGGGAACGCGGCCCCGTCCAGGCCCAGTTGGGTGGCGCGTTCACGGGCGGCGGGCAGGGTGTTGTGCCGCCAGCGCAGCGCCTCGGCGACGGCGCCGGGGGCGGTGTGGGTGAGGACGGGCAGCACGAACATCTCGGTGTCCCAGAAGGCGTGCCCGTCGTACCCGGAGCCGGTCAGGCCCTTGGCGGGTATCGCCCGCTGCTCGGCGCGGGCCCCGGCCTGCAGGACGTGGAAGAGGGCGAAGCGGACGGCCTGCTGGACCTCCTCGTCGCCGTCCACCTCCACATCGGCCCGGGACCAGAAGTCGTCCAGGTAGCCGCGCTGTTCGTCGACCAGCCCCTGCCAGCCCTCGTGCGAGGCGGCCGCGAGGGCCGCGTCCACCTGGTCGGCCATCGCGGGCAGCGAGCGCACCCCGGACCAGCCGTGCGCGACGAACTTCGCCACCCGCAGCCGCTCCCCCGGCTCCAGCACGGAGGTGACGGTCAGCCGGGCCACGTCCGCACCGCTCTCGGCGTGGGTGGAGGTCCGCTCGGGCCCGGAGACCGTGTGGTCGGCGGCGACGGCGACCCGCAGGCCGCTGTGCCGGGTGCGGTGCACGAGCCGCAGCCGCTGTCCGGAGGCGAAGCCGTCCTCCTGCTCCAGCGGCGACTGGAGCGCCTGGGCCGCGCGTGGATCGCCGTCCGACTCAGGGAGCTGCTCGTTGGCGACCAGCTCGGACTGGATCACGATCCGGCAGCGCCGGTCGACCGCCTCCACCGCGTAGGAGACCGCGGCCACCGCCCGCTGGGTCAGCGACACCAGCCGGGTCGAGCGCACCCGCACGGTGGATCCGGCGGGCGAGGTCCACTCGCAGGTCCGCTCCAGGACTCCCCGGCGCAGGTCGAGGACCCTCTCATGGGCGACGAGCCGGCCGTAGCGCAGGTCGAAGGGCTCGTCGTCGACCAGCAGTCGCAGGATCTTGCCGTTGGTGACGTTGATGACCGTCTGCCCGGACTCCGGATAGCCGTAGCCGGCCTCGGCGTACGGCAGCGGGTGCACCTCGTGCACGCCGTTGAGGTAGCTGCCGGGCAGGCCGTGCGGTTCGCCCTCGTCGAGGTTGCCGCGCCAGCCGACGTGTCCGTTGGACAGCGCGAACACCGACTCGCTCTGCGCGAGCACGTCGAGGTTGAGCTCGGTCTCGCGGACCGCCCAGGGTTCCACGGCGTACGACCGGTGGGTGATCACTGCTTGCCTCCCAGTTCGGCGAGGTCCTTCACGACCGTGTCCGCGCCGTGCGCGTAGAGGGCGTCGGTCTGTCCGACGCGGTCGACTCCGACGACGTACCCGAAACGGCCCGCGCGACCCGCGTCCATCCCGGCGAGGGCGTCCTCGAAGACGGCCGCCCGGGACGGCTCGACGCCGAGGTCGTGGGCGGCGGCCAGGAAGGTGTCCGGGTGCGGCTTGCCGGGCAGCCGGCGCTCGGCGGCCACGACCCCGTCGATACGGACGTCGAAGAAGTGCTCGGCACCGATCGAGCGCAGCACGTCAAGGCAGTTGGCGCTGGAGGAGACGATCGCGGTGCGCAGTCCGTGCGCTCGGACCGCCTCCAGATAGCGCAGGGTGCCGTCGTATGCCTCGACGCCGTCGGTGCGGATCTTCTCCAGGAGCAGTACGTTCTTGCGGTTGCCGAGGCCGTGCACGGTGGGTGCGTCGGGTGGGTCGTCCGGGGTGCCCTCGGGCAGGTGGATGCCCCGGGAGTCGAGGAAGGCGCGGACACCGTCGGCCCGTGGGCGGCCGTCGACGTACTCGTCGTAGTCGGCTGTCGCGTCGAAGGGGCGCTGGCCGTCGTAGCCGCGCAGGAAGGCGTCGAAGGTCTCCTTCCAGGCCGCCGCGTGCACGACGGCGGTCTTGGTGACGACCCCGTCGAGATCGAAGAGACAGGCCTGGATGGTGTCGGGCAGACCGAGTGCAGTCATGTCCGGCATCTTCCCCACCGCGCGCCTTTGAGGGGGTGGCCTCCGCCACATCCCGGGGCCGGTGTCACACTTTTTGCGTGCCGCTGACTTTCGACGACCTCCTCGACCGCGCCCGTTCACTCGCCGGACGCGGTCCGCGCGCGATCCTCGGCATCGCGGGCAGCCCCGGCGCCGGGAAGACGACCCTCGCCGAGCGGCTGGTGCGGGAGTTGAACGGCACGGGCGAGCCGTGGGTGGCGCATGTGCCCATGGACGGCTTCCATCTGGCCGACGTCGAGCTGGAACGCCTTGGCCTCAGGGACCGCAAGGGCGCGCCCGCGACCTTCGACGCGGCCGGGTACGCGGCGCTGCTGCGGCGGCTGCGCGAGGACACCGGCGACGTGGTGTACGCGCCGGGCTTCGAGCGGGTGCTGGAACAGCCGATCGCGGGCGCGATCCCGGTGCTGCCGACGGCCCGGCTGGTGGTGACGGAGGGCAACTACCTGCTGCTGGCGGACGGGTTGTGGGCGCGGGTACGGCCGGCCCTGGACGAGGTGTGGTTCTGCGAGCTCGACGAGACCGAGCGGCTACGCCGACTGGTCGCCCGGCACGAGGAGTTCGGCAAGGGGTACGAGCAGGCCGTGGCCTGGGTGGCGGGCACCGACCAGCTCAACGCCGACCTGGTCGCCGCCACCCGGGACCGGGCTGACCTGGTGATTCCGGAGACGGTGCTGGGCAGCGCCCCGTAGGGGGCGCTGGGGGTGCCCCCGGCCGAAGGCTGGGGGAGGAACTGCGCGACCAGCCACGACGGCGCCGCAGTCCGCGGACGGCATGCCGCGGCAATGCCGGCCGAGCGGCTCAGCAGGCGGTGAGGGCGAGTTCGGGCACGCCGTGGGCGTCCTCGGGCCCGATGACAGCCGTGAACGCCTCGGTGCGCACGGTGAGGTCGCCCTCGAAGGACGGCGCGAAGTCACCGGCGGCCCCGTACCGTACGGCGAACACCTGCAGGTGCTCCGGTGCGCCCGGCGCCGGTTCGGCCTCGTAGGCGCTGGAGGTCACCAGGTGGCTCCAGCCCTCGTCCGGGTTCCCGTAGCCGCGCGGGTCGGCGGCGAGGGCGAACGCGGCCTGTTCCTGGGTGAGTTCCGCGCGTGCGTCGAAGTGGTCGGCGCCCTGGGCTGAGGGGTGTGTGAGCCGCAGCGCACCCGCCGCCGCGACCTCCCCCTCGGCGACCCGGCGCACCCGGTCCCCGTCGTCCGCCGCGTACGGCAGCCCGGCCAGCAGGTACGGCGTCCCGTCGAAACGTTCCACGGCCACCGTCACCCACAGGCTGGTGCCGTCCGTGACATACAGGGAGCGCACCTGCCGCAGGACGTGGTCGCGCCCCACGACCGGCTTGCTGACCAGCTTGGCGGTCAGGCCGTCGGCGCTCACGTCCCGGACGCGGACCTCGCCCATCGGCCGGCAGAACAGGAAGCCGTCCAGGACCGGGCCGAAGCCGTGCTGCCGGTTCACCGCCGCCGGGAGGTAGTAGGTGCCGGCCGTCTCGACCAGGGCCGGGGTCATCCTGCTGTCGAAGGCCACCGAGACGGATCCCGCGCGGAGTTGATGGCGGGCCGGGGTGGTCGACGGGGTGCGGTGCCAGGGGGTGGTGTCCTGGATCTGCCAGACCAGCATCCAGGCGAAGTGCCCGTCCACACCGCCGTCCGGCTTGACCGCGTGCCGCCCCCAGTTGGTGTCGCCCCGGTAGCGGCCCAGGTCCGAGCCGATCCGGGCGCCGAAGTAGCGCAGGCCGAGCACCGATTCGAAGGCGGAGTGCTGTTCGCTGTAGCGGGGGCCGCCGTTGTCGAAGCCGCCGTTCGTCAGGCGGGCGTCGATGTACCGCGCGAGCGCGTCGCCGTCCTCGGCGAACATCTCCGCGCCGCTGATCCGGTGCGCCTGGGCGAGGAAGGAGAGGGAGATCGGGCCGTAGTTGTTGTCGTAGGCGCCGCCGTGCTCGGGCGGCAGCAGGGCACCCCGGTCGAGGACGCGATGGGCGCGGATCTCGTCGGCGTACAGGGTCAGGGCCCGCTCACGGACCGGCTCCCCTTCCCCGGTGGGGAGATGGCGGGCGAGCATCAGCCCGCCGACCACGCATCCGATCGCCTGGTTGCCGGCCTCCTGCGGGTTGAAGAAGGTGGCCTCGGTGAGCCAGCTCCAGTAGCCCTGGGCCAGCGCCAGGAGTTCGGCGCGCTGTCCGTCGTCGACCAGACCGTCCGACAGGTCCAGGACGTCGACGGCCTGGAGCAGCGCCCACACGGTGCTCGGCCAGTCCCCGATCGGATGCGCGCCCGCCGCCAGGACGTAACGCGCGTACGGGAAACCGGAGTCGCGGACCGTGAGGTTCGGGTAGCCGGGGTTGTCCTCGGTGTACACGCGCTCGCGCAGGTGGAAGGCGAGACTGCGGTGCACGGCCTCCGGGAGGCGCGGGTCCTTGGAGCGCTGCCAGGCGAGGGCCAGCAGGGAGGTGATGCCGAGGGAGGTGTCGCCGATGTCGTCGTCGGCGTCGGGGTGTTCGAGGTTGCCCTCGGCGGTGAGGCGGGACAGGGCCTGCTCCACGACGTCGGCGAGGACCGCGTCGTACGCCTCGGGGGTGGACGGCAGGTCGTGCAGCGGGCCGAGTTGGCGCGGCAGATGCATCGGAGGAGGTCAGCCCTTCATGCCGGAGGTGGCCATGGCGTGGGTCGTCGGGGTCAGAGGAGAGGCGCGGGTCGGTGGGCGCGCAGTGCGACGGTCAGGCTCTGCGGGCCCTGCCCGCCTATGTAGACGCGGTTTCCCGTCGTCGCGTCGGTGCCGCCCACCACGGTGTGGTCCTGGCCCGGGTCGTACCGCAGTATGTCGCTCCGGTCCGGCCCGGCGAGCGGTTCGCCCGCCTCGACCTCGGCCTCGACCCGGATCTCGTCGTCACCGACCCGGTAGGTCAGCGGCCCGGTCGTCAGGCACCAGCGTCCGTCGCCGATCGGTACGGCGCCCTCGGGCACGCCGCCCGGCCGGAAGGTCAGTTCGAGGGCCCAGGGCACCGGTGGTCCGTCGATGTCGATCCGCAGGTCGGCGCCGTCCTCCCGCAGGTCCACGTCGACGCGGGTCGTCTGGGAGACCTCGTCCCGGGGGCGGTCCGGGAAGGCCATCGCGGCCGAGAAGCGTCCCTCGTCCGCCATCCGGTAGGCGCCGTCGGCCCGCCGCAGGTCCGGCGGGAGCGGCTGGTAGTAGGCCGCGGTGAGGGTTTCGGTGAGCCGGTACCGGTTGCCGGCGAGCTGTTCCATGCCTGCGGCGCGGAACGGGCCGAGGTCGAAGAATCCCCGTGAGAGGCGGACCGCGTCGAGGACGGCGTCGCCGGCGAACAGGCGCAGGAAGGTGGGGTTGCAGGCGAGGCCCGAGCGGATGCGCCGGTGCTCGGGCACGTCCGAGCCGCCGTACAGGACGGTGTGCGCGGTGGCGGAGGCGCGGGTGGCGAGGCGTGCGGTGGTGAGGTAGCGGCCGCGGGGCAGGGGTTCCGGCGCCGGTGTCGGCAGTGCGCGGCACAGGTCGGGGGTGAGGATGGTCTGGGCGAGCAGGTCGGGGTCGTCGATGCCGTCGGCGGCCGCCAGCCGCGCCGCCCTGCTGAGGTCGCCCCGGCCGGTGCGGATCGCGAGCAGCCGGTAGTGCGGCAGGTAGGGCGCCAGCGGGAACGGGTGCTGCTGGTCCTGCCGTCGTGAGTGGACGGTCTCCACCGTGCCGTCCGGCCTGATGAGGTCCAGCGTCGCGGTGAGGTTGCGTTCGACGGCGTCCCGCAGGTCGGTGCGGCCGAGCACGTCGGCCAGCAGCAGCAGTGACGGGTTGGTCACGTGGGACGCGTAGACGGCGCTGCGCTCCGAGTAGAGGCCCTCCGCGTCGATGTCGACGCCCTCGGCGAGCCACTGCTCGACGCGGGCCGGCAGCCGGTCGTCCGGGAACGACCGGTGCAGCCGGGCCAGCGCCGCGCACAGCTCCCAGCGGTGGTTCGGGGTGTGCACCCCGCCGGTCAGGAGGGCGCCGGTGGCGGCGCCGGCGATCTCGGCGAGCGCGGCCGTGACCTCGCGCAGTTCCGGCCCCGCGCCGGCGGCGAGGACATGCGCGTCGCACACGTCGTTGACGGTGAACGCGGAGTCCGGCGGTGACTGCACGTTGTCGCCGCCGGCGAAGAGGCCGGTGGGTGTCTGTGCGGCCCTCAGGGCGCGGAGGTGGGTCGTCGCGGCGGCGACGGCCTGCCCGCTGCTGTGCAGTGCCGAGTCCGGGGACCGGTACGCCGCGACCAGAGTCTTCACCCGGCGTGCCAGAGCGCGGTGCGGCACCCCGGCGGGTTCCTCGCCGGGGCCGGCCGCCAGCGGGGCGGCCGACCCGTCGGCGGCGAGTGCCACCGCGCGGACGAACTCGTGGTCGAGCGGGGTGGGCAAGATCAGTCCTTCAGTCCGGCGTTGATGTCGGCGCCCATCACATAGCGCTGGAAGACCAGGAAGATGACGATCAGCGGGATCATGGAGATCACCGATGCGCCGAGCAGTACCGACCAGTTGATGTTCTGCGCGCCGACGATGCTCTGGATGCCGATCTGCACGGTGAACTTGTCGGGGTCGTTCAGCATCAGCAGCGGCCAGATGTAGTCGTTCCACCGCCACTGGAAGGACAGGATGGCGAGGGTCAGCATGATGGGCCGGGAGAGCGGCACCATGATCCGCAGGAAGATCGACAGTTCACGGGCGCCGTCGATGCGGGCGGCTTCCACGAGTTCGTCGGGAACCGTCAGGAAGAACTGGCGGAACATGAAGCATCCGGTCGCGGTGAGCACGGCCGGGAGGATGACGCCGGCGAACGAGTTGTAGAGGCCTAGGTTGCGGACCACCAGGAACTCGGGGGCGAGCATGACCTCGCCGGGCAGCATCGTGGTGGCCAGGATGCAGATGAAGAACGCCTTGAGCCATTTGTTGTCGTACTTGGCCAGCGCGTACCCGGTGCAGCAGCTGGCGCCCACCGTGAGGATCGTCGTGATCACGCACACGAGGGTCGTGTTGATGAAGTACTGCGAGAAGTTGGCACTGCGCCACGCCGTCAGGTAACCGGACAGGGTGGGGTTGTGCGGAACCATCGTCAGCGGATAGGAGAACAGGTCCCCGGCCGGCTTGAAGGAGCTGAGGATGAACCACAGCACCGGCAGCCCGTAGAGGCACGCCAGGATCCACAGCAGCGTCGTCGCGGGGACCGCCCGCCGGAGCCCGCCGCTGTTCGCGCCGCGGGACCGCTTCTTGGAGACGGACCGTTCGGGATCGGCGTCGACCGGGCGTGGCAGGTCTGTGGTTGTCATCGGTTCTCCACCCGTCGGTTGACGATCAGCTGGATGATCGCGACGGCCATCAGGATGAGCATGAGCACGAACGACGCGGCGCTCGCGTAGCCGATCTGGCCCCGTTGGAATCCGGTCTGGTAGATGTACTGGACAAGCAGGTTGTTCGACGTTCCGGGTCCGCCGTTGTTGAGGGAGACGAACACCGGGTATTCCTTCATCGCGTTGATCGTGTTGAGCAGGATGACGATGAAGGAGGTGGGCGCGATGCTCGGCAGCGTGATGCTGAAGAACTGGCGCCATGGGCCGGCGCCGTCGAGCGAGGCCGCCTCGTAGTACGACACCGGTACGTTCTTGATCGCCGCGATGAACAGCAGCATCGAGAAGCCCGTCCAGGCCCAGGACGCCGCCATCACCACCACGAGCAGCGAGAGGTCCGCGTTGGACTGCCACGGAACGGCGTGGCCGCCGAGCTTCTCTATGAAGTAGTTGACCAGTCCGAAGTTCTCGCCGAACAGCCACCGCCACAGGACACCCACGACGATGGGCGACAGCAGCCACGGGATGAAGAAGATGATCCGTGCGACCGACGTGCCCTTGGCGTGCTTGCTCACCAGCACATTGGCGATGAGCAGCGAGACCGCGAAGTTCAGCGGCACGAAGAGGACCGCGTACAGCAGCGTCCGGGTCAGCGCGTCGTAGAAGGCGGAGTCCCCGAACAGGTTGTGGTAGTTGTCCAGTCCGACGAACTGGAACGCCCCCACACCCGTGTAGTTCGTGAAGGAGTAGACGAGCCCGATCACCGCCGGCCACACGAAGAACAGGGCGAAGAGCACGACATTGGCCGCGATGAGGACGAGCGGCGCAAGGGTGTAGGTGCTGCGTCGCCTGGGCGGGCTCCCGGACACGTCCGAGGCGCGTTTTGTCATCTTCCTGACTCCGTGCTGTGGGGATGGATTGCCGTGGGCTCGGGCCATGAGCCCGTGATCAGGCGGCCGGCCGGGGCCGGGCGGCGGGGTCGAGACACCGCCGCCCGGCCCACCGGCCTGTGATCAGCCGCCGACCTGCTGGTTGTAGCCGTCGACGATGTTCTGGAGGGCCTTGTCGGCCGACTGCTGGCCGTTGATCGCCTTGCCGAGCTCCGTCTTGGTCGGGTCGGTGGTGAGGCTCTTGCCCTTCAGCACCCACGCGGTCTGCGCGTTGTTGAAGTAACCCGAGATCGGGGCGTAGAGCGGGATCTCCTCGTTGTACAGCTTGAACGCCGCCTGCGCCGCCTCGGAGGTGAAGGGGTACTTCGGGCTCAGACCGCTCTCGACGGGGAGGAACCCGGAGGACTCGACCAGCTGGGTGTACTGCTTCGGGTCGTACACCCAGGACATGAACTTCTTCGCGGCGGTGGCCGCGTCGCTGTTGTTGTTGAAGCCGACCATCATGCCGCCGCTGTTGACGTCACTGGCCTGCACCGGCTGAGCGGGGGTCGGGACGCTCGCCCAGTCGAACTTCTTGATGCTGTCCGCGAAGGAGGCGACCTGCCACACGCCGGACCAGTAGGCGACCACGTCACCGCTCTGGAACAGGGCCGACGGGTCGGCGCCGCTGGTCCACACCGACTTCGGCATGACCTTGTCGTCGTTCAGTCCGACGAAGTACTTCACGGCCTTCTTGGTCGCGGCGTCCACCGAGAACTTGCCGGAGGAGTCGGCGTGGACGTACTGCCCGCCCATCTCGTACACCATGGCGCGCAGCCGGGACGGCGACTGGTCGAAGGTCAGGGAGTACTTGGCGCCGGTCTTCTCGCGGACCTTGTTCGCCGCGGCGATGAACTCGTCCCAGGTCCAGGTGTTCGAGGGCGAGGCCGGGACGGCGACGCCGGCCTTCTTGAACAGCGTCTTGTTGATGTACAGGCCGGACGCGGTGACGTCCGAGGGGATGGACAGCACCTTCCCGGACGTGTCCTTGGCGAGGAAGTTGGAGTTGATGTTGTAGCTCTTGTTGTTGGCGATGGAGCTGAGGTCGATCAGCTTGTTCGACCAGATCGGGTCCAGCGCCGGCACGTCGGCGACGTCGGGCAGGGAGTTCGCCTGCGCGGCGTTGTGCAGCTTCGTCGGGTAGCCGTCGTAGGGGATGTTGACGAGCTTGACGTTGACGCCCGTTTCCTTCTTGTACTGCGCCACCAGCTTCTTCCAGCCCGCGTCCTGGCCCGGAACCGTGGAGATCCAGAACGTCAGCGACTTGGCGGTCCCGCCCGAGCCGGAGCCCGACCCGCAGGCGGAGAGCAGCAGGGCACCTGCCGCGGTCGCGGCAGCGAGGGGAACCAGGCGGCGCATACCGCCGCGGCCGAGTCGGCGAGAGCGCCGCACACCCACAGTGGTCATCTTCGATCCCATTTCTTCGGAGGGACGGAGCACGGCGCCGGCTGAGGCGGCACAGGTGCATTTTTTGAGGAAAGTCACTTTCCGGGGGCGCGGCCTCGCCCGGCCGCATCGTCCACGCGGGGCGAGATCCCCGGCCGTCCTGGCCGTCACCGCACGGACACGCCCTCGTGCGGTTGCCGTACGTCGTGTACGGGCTGGGAGGCTCACCCCAAGCCGGTGTCCCGACCGGCTTAGAAAGCGCTTGTCCGGACATTGGCAGACCAAGTCGGAGGCCGTCAATCCTTCACCTGCGCTCCTTCGGTCACGTTTTGGACTCCTTGCGCCACGGCGAGACGGGCGGCCCCCACCACGGTACCGAGGTCGCCGATCTGGCTGCTCACCACCTCGGTGGGCCAGCTCAGCCGCCCCAGCTCGGCCCGCACGCCGGGCAGCAGCTGCGGATCGGCGCCCGTGCTGCCGCCCAGTACGAGCAGCCCCGGGTCCAGTACGGCGGTCACGGCGGCGGCCAGCCGGCCCACGTCGGCGGCGTGCCGGGCGACGAGGGAACGGGCGGGCTCCCGGCCCTGGGCGGCCAGCGCGAAGAGCCGGTCGGCTGTGCGCGGGCGTGGACCGTCGGCAGGCCGCCAGGCCTGGGCAGCCCGGCGCAGCAGTGCCTGGGAGCCCACGTAGGCCTCCAGAGCCTCCTGGCGGGGCTCCCGGTCGTCGTCCCAGGGGTAGGGCAGCCGGGCGAGCTCACCGGCGGCTCCGTTGGCACCACGCAGCACCTGGCCGCCGATGACGATGCCGAGACCGATACCGACGCCGATCCGCAGATAGCCGAAGGTGCGCCGGCCCCGGGCGGCCCCCTCGTGGAGTTCCGCGAGGGCCGCGCAGTTCACGTTGTTCTCCAGGTGGACGGGAACGCCAGGCGGCAGCGCGACGGACACCGCGTCGAAGACGGGTCCCGCCTTGGCGGTGGCCGGGCGCATGCCGCCGCTCGTCCGGTCGGGCTCGGTGACGTCACCGACGGCGACCACGATGGCCCGCAGCGGTGCGTCCGCCGGCAGCGCGTCCAGCGCCTCGCGGACGGCGTCGGCCGCCCGGGCCCTCGGTGTGCTGACCTCGGCGAGCAGGGTGCCGTCCAGGGCACAGCAGCGCACCCGGGTGCGGGCCGGGCCGAGGTCGACGGCGAGCACCGAGCCGGCGGCGGGGCCGAGGCCGTATACGGCGGCGGAGCGGCCGGTGCCGCTGGAGGCGGTACCGGAGTGGGTGGCCAGCCTCGCTCCCTCCAGTTCCGCGACGGCGGCGGAGACCGTCGGTTTGGACAGGCCGGCGAGGCTCGCCAGCTGCGGCCGGGTGGCGCTGCCGGCCTGGGCCAGCACGGCGAACACCGCGCCGGCGCTCTCGGTGAGACGGGGGGCTTCAGTCACGACGTGTTCCACAGTTCCCCCATGGGTCAGGGGCCGCGCTCCCGGGTGTCGTGGGATGCGGCGATGCGGTGCCCTTGTGCCGCGCGGCTCTGCCCTCGACAGCGGCCCGTCGATCGAGAGCGCGACAACTCTTGACGCACTGTACTTCGTTAGTTAACTTCCTAACGAAGTACACGGTACTCGCCTGCCGTGCTCCGTAAGAAGCCCGTCCCGGGGCTTCCCTACTTGCTCAACTCCCGTTCTGCCAGGCGCGGTTCGCCCGCCGTCGCAGCCAGGGCCCGGCCGGCGGATCAAGTCGCAGAGAATCAGCGGTCACTGTCCGCTTCTGCGGCTGGATCCGTCGGCCAGGCCCTGAGTGCCATGTTCTTCGGCGCTCCGTGCCCAGACGACGAAAGAGGATCCGTGCCGGTCGTTCCTTCTTCCCCGCTCGTGGTCGGTATCGACGTGGGCGGCACCAAGACCCACCTCCGCGCGCTCGCCGGCGCGGAGCAGGTCGCCGACCACGTCCGTCCGAGCAGCGGCTGGCGGCCGCACGACACGGCCGCCGCGGCCCGCTGGCTGACCGCGCTGGTCCACGAAGCTCTGCCCGCAGACGCCCGCCCGGCCGCACTGGCCGTCGGCGGGCATGCCTGTGAGACGCCCCGGCAGTGCGCCGGGATCGCCGCCGCGCTGCGGAACTCCCTCGGCGTACCGGTCCGGGTGGTGGGCGACGCCGAGCTCCTCGTCCCCGCCGCCGGTCTGGACAAGGGCGTCGGTCTGGTCGCCGGCACCGGCTCGGTGGCGGTCGGCCGGCTCGCCGACGGCAGCCCCGTGCAGGTGGGCGGCTGGGGTGCGGTGCTCGGCGACGAGGGCGGCGCCGCCGGACTCGTCCGGGAGGCCGCCCGCGCCGCCTGGGCCGCACACGACCGCGGCGAGACACCCGACGCGCTCGCGACGGGACTGGTCGCCGCCTTCGAGGTGGCCGAGGTACCCGCGCTGGGCGCCGCCCTGGAGAGCGCCACCGACGTCTCGGCCCAGTGGGGCCGGCACGCCCCGGTGCTGTTCGCGGCGGCCGACGCGGGCTCCCTGATCGCCCGGGACGTGATAGCCGACGGCGGCCGCGCGCTCGCCGCCCTGGTGACCCGGCTCGCCGCCCGCGGTCTCGCCGTGGACGACGTGGTGGTGGCGGGCGGCACGATCCTGTCCCAGCCGCGCCTGTACGACGCCTTCGCCGCCGCGCTCGCCGAGGCCGTACCCGGCGCCCGGCCGCAGCCGCTGCGCAGTCCGCCCGTGGCGGGCGCGGTGGCACTCGCGCGTTCGATCCTGTGAGGAATCCGTCCGCAGGCCGTTCACCCACGGGCCCGCGGACCACGGGCCGTTCGACGCTGCGAACACGCAGGTCCCGGCCCGCTTCCTGTGAACCACCGGACTGCCGTTCAACTCCGGGCCATGTGGCGGTCGTCGGACCATGACCATCGGGACACGGGCCGGTCCTAGAACTTCGCTCGTTCAACACTTTTCCCACGCGAACCCACACGCTCACGCACATCGGGCGCACCGGCCGTTCGCGTGAACTCCCCGTAGAACTCAAGAGAGGCACACCCATGCCGTCACCTGCCGGGCACCACTCCTCCTCTCCGGCCCGTGGACTCGCCGTCGGCCGACGGGGATTCCTGAAGACCTCGCTCGGCGCGTCGGCGGGCATGGTGGCCGCCCCGACCCTCGTCAGCTGGCTGGCCGCCGCCGACGCCAAGGCCGCCACCGCCCTCGCGTTCGTCGACGACTACAAGACGAACATCAGCACCAACCTGACGGCCGACACCAACGCGGTGGTCCGGATCCTCGGCGGCTTCGCGCAGATATGGAAGACCGGTTCGGCCTGGAACACCGGCACCGTGCTGCGCGCCGACATCCTGCGCGCCAACATGCTTTACTGCGCCCGCGTCACCACCCGGCGCACCGACGCCGAGGCGAAGAAGGCGTTCCTGTACGACCGGCAGCACCAGAGCTACGCGATGATCGCCGGCCTGGGCCCGCTGGCCGACCTCTACAAGGCCGGTTCCCTCGCGGTCACCTCGATCACCAGCGCGCCCGACTCCACGCCCGCCACCACGATCAGCGACGCCGTCCCGGCCGGCGCCCCGGCGGGCTCGGCGCTCGGCGCGGGCTCGCACGACTCGGCGCTGGGCAAGGTGGCCACCCTGGTCGACACCGTGCGCGGCAACTACGCGTCCGGCAACCCGTCCAAGTACGCCTACCAGTACCCGCGTCCGTGGCGGATGAACGAGGACAGCGAGGTCGTCGACACCGGCACGACCGACGCCTTCGGCTTCCCGGTCTACGAGTCCGACGTGGTCGTCGCCCCGCAGCTGCTGCGCCAGCGCGGCACCTCCCCCACCGACGACGGCGGTTTCCCGTCCGGCCACACCAACGCCTTCCACCTGGCGGGCCTGGCCTACGCGTACGCGGTGCCGGAGCGCTTCCAGGAGCTGGTGACCCGCGCCCTGGAGCTCGCCGACACCCGCATCGTCGCGGGCATGCACAACACGGTCGACGTGATCGGCGGCCGCATCATGGCCACCGCGCTGGCCGCCGCCACCCTCGCCGACCCGGCCAACGCCGATCTCAAGGCCGCCGCCCGCGCCCAGGCCCTCGCCTACTTCGAGGCGCAGACCGGCACCACCGCCGACACCCTGTACGCCTACGCGCACTCGGCCGGCGCGGCCACCGACCCGTACACCGACCGCGAGGCCAACGAGCGCGCCGCCACCCCCCGGCTGACGTACGTGCTCCCCCGCCAGGGCCGCGACCTGCCGCTCACCGTGCCCAAGGGCGCGGAGGTGCTCCTGGAGACCCGCCAGCCGTACCTCACCGCCGACCAGCGCCGCGAGGTGCTGCGCACCACCGGCCTGCCCTCCGGCTATGTGCTGCTGGACGGCGTCGAGCAGTGGGGCCGTCTCAACCTGTTCGCCGCGGCGGACGGTTACGGCGCCTTCGACTCGGACGTCGCGGTCACCCTGGACGCGGCGGCCGGCGGCTTCGCGGCGGCCGACAGCTGGCGCAACGACATCGACGGCCGGGGCGGTCTGACCAAGCTCGGCACCGGCACGCTCACACTGACCGGCCGCAACCGCTACTCGGGCGGGACCGTGCTGGCCGCGGGCACCCTGGCCGCCGGTTCGGACGACGCGCTGGGCCACGGCGACGTCCGGGTCTCGGCCGGCACCCTGCGGGTGACGGACCGGCTGTTCGTGCGCGGTGCGTACGCGCAGGACGGGGGCTCCCTGGAGGTCACGCTGAGCAGGGGCTGCAAGGCGCCGCTCACGGTGAAGCACCTCGCGGCCCTGGGTAAGGGCACCACGCTCACCCTGAACCTCGACACCGAGCACCCGCCGGCCGCGGGCAGCACCCTCGCCGTGATCGACGTGCCGCGACTGCGCGGTCAGTTCGACAAGGTGGAGCTGAACTCCGCCACGCTGCGGGCCGTACCCGTGTACACGGCAGACGGTCTGTCGGTACGACTCGTGAAGCGGTGACGCGCCCGGTGACGGGAGCGATGCGAAAGTAGGCCCATGGCGGCCAGTGATCGTTCCCGTCACCGCGGGCCCGGTGTCCCCGCGGGGCGGATGATGGCAAGCGAACAGCAGTCGGTTCTCGAACCCGACGTACCCGACGTCCCCGTCGGCCCCGGGCCCGTCCCGCGGCCCACCCCCGCGGCCCGGCTGGTCGCCGCCCTGCGCGCCCGCCGCCGGTGGCTGTTGCCGGCCCTCGTGGTGCTGCTGCTCGCCCAGATGGCGGCGGCGATGGTGACCACGGCCGTCCAGCAGACGCCCACCACGGACGAACCTGTGTACGTGGCGACGGCCGTCGACTATCTGCACGAGCACCGGATCCGCTACAACCCCGAGCACCCGCCGCTGGGCAAGCTCGTCATCATGGCCGGCCTCGCGGTCGCCGACCCGCACTACGACCCGTCGTACAAGGGGAACCAGGGGCAGGTGGGCCGGCATCTGCTGTACGCGTCGGGCAACGACCCCTGGCGGGTGATGCTGTGGGCCCGGCTGCCGATGATCGTGCTGACGCTGCTGTTCGGTCTGGTCGCCTTCGCCTTCGCCCGCGAGATCCTGGGCAGGACGGCCGGGCTGCTCGCGCTCACGCTGTATGCCTTCTCCCCCGACCTGATCGCACACGGCTCGCTGGCCACGCTCGACGTGCCGTCGGCCGGGTTCGTGCTGGCCTCGGCCTGGCTGGTGTGGCGGGCCCGGCGGCGGCCCCGGCTGTATCTGCCGCTCGCGGGGGCCGCGTTGGGGGCGTCGGTGGCGACGAAGATGAGCGCGCTGCCGGCGATCCCGGTGCTGGCGGCGCTGGCGGTGGTGTCGGTGTGGGGCGCACGCCCGGGCCGTGCGCTGCGCGCCCTGGCGGCCGCGGCGGTGGTGGCGGTGACGGCGGTCGCCGTGGTCTGGCTCTCCTACCTGGCGGTCGATCCCCGGCTGCGCTTCCTGCCCGCCGAACCGGTGCCGGCGGTGCACGGCCTGCGCGGAGCCCTGGTCGATCTGATGCCCTTCCCCCGGGCCTACCGGGACGGTATGCGGGTGCAGTTCGCCCTGGAGGACCTGCCCTGGCAGGGCTATCTGTTCGGGCACCTCTACACCGGGTCCCGCTGGTACTACCTGCCGGCCGCGCTGCTGGTGAAGACCCCGCTCGGCATGCTGGCACTGTGGGCGGCCGGCGCGGTGGCGGTGGTGACGGTACGCCGGCTGCGGCCGGCCGCGCCGTACGTGCTGGTGCCGCCGGCCGTGCTGCTGGCCTCGGCGATGACCGGGTCGCGGGACTTCGGGACGCGGTACGCGGTGTTCATGCCGATGTTCCTGGCGGTGGGCGGGGCCTCGGTGCTGGCGCTGCGCCGGCGGTGGGCGCGGCCGGCCGCCGGGGCGCTGGTGCTGTTCGTCGCGGTGAGTTCGCTGCGGACGTTCCCGCTGTATCTGCCGTACTCCAACGAGGCGTTCGGCGGTCCGGCGAAGACGCATCTGCGGTTGCACGACTCCAACGTGGACTGGGGCCAGGACCTGGGCAGGCTCGCCGACCGGCTGAAGGAGCGTTATCCGGGCGAGCGGATCTGGCTGGTGTACAAGGGCAGTGGCGTTCCGGCGTACTACGGCATCCATGCCGCCGACCCCCGCAAGGTGCCGGCCGGGAAGGTGCACGGGCTGCTGGTCGTCTCGGACTCGTGGGTCGCCAAAGCCCGGGGTGAACTGGCCGAATTGATCCACAGCAGCCGTCCGGTCGATGATGTCGGGCATTCGATCACCATCTACCGGCGGTGACGATCACCGGGACTCCGGCGCCGGTTCCGCTCTCCGGGAGTCCGGCCGCCGGGGCGGTCCGGCGTAGTGCACACCCCCTGGTCACCACGGTCCGTGAGCTATGTTGAGTCCTCGTGGGAGACAAAGGAGGCGCTTCGGTGCCATCGCCGCAGCAGGCTCGCGCTCAGGCATCCGCGATCACCTCGGGCAAAACCGTGCCGGAGGCGGAGGCCGCGCCCACCTCCCAGCTCCGCGAGCTCTTCGACGGCCCCCGGCTCTCCCCCGGGCAGCGGCGCATCGCCCAGTACCTGATCGACCACATCACCGAGGCGGCCTTTCTCTCCATCACCGACCTCGCCGACCGGGTCGGGGTCAGCCAGCCGTCGGTGACCCGGTTCGCGGCCGCGGTCGGCTTCAGCGGCTACCCCGCGCTGCGGGAGCGGCTCCAGTCGATCGCGCTGCGCACCCTGGCGGGCGGTACCGGGCCGGCCACCGAGCAGCGCAGCAACGAGCTCCAGGCGGCCGTGGACGCCGAGATCGAGAACCTGGAGAACCTGCGCCGGGACTTCGCCGATCCGGACCGGGTGATCTGGATCGGCCGCGAGCTGTCGAAGTCGTCCCCGCTGACCGTGCTCGGCCTGCGTATCTCCGTCTCGCTGGCGGAGTACTTCGCCTACGCCGCCCGCCGTATCCACCCCGACGTACGGCTGGTGACCCGGGGCGGCAGCGTGGCCTACGACGCGCTGCTGCAGTCGCGCGAGGCGGGCGGTACCTGGGTGCTGGCGTTCGGTATGCCGCGGCACGCGCAGGAGACGCTCACCGCGATCCGGGTGGCGCGCACCGCGGGTCTGCGGGTCGCCCTGGTGACCGACCTCGCGCTCGGCGCGCTGGCCGACGAGGCCGACGTCACCTTCAGCACCGGCATCGGGGCCCGCCTGGTCTTCGACACCTACGCGGTGCCCGGTCTGATGGCCGCCGCGCTGCTGCAGGCCATGACCGACGCCGACCCCGAGCGCACCCAGGCACGTCTGGAGGAGTACGAGCAGGTCGCCGAGCAGCACCAGTTCTTCCTCAAGGACTGACCCCGGGTCCGGCGTACCGGCCGTCCCGTCCTCTTCCCACCGCATGGCCGCGTAAGGGGATCATTCATCGCATTCCACGCATGAATGTTTTCATACGTCTTGCAAAGCGGACGGCATATATAAATACTGCTCACGGATCACCCCGGCACACCCCGGGCACGTTCCGCAACCGAGGACGCACCCGCACCCGCCCCGAGAAAGCCGACGGACCGCCCATGCGCACGCAGCACCACCCGCAGTGCCGGCGGCCGTCGCCCGGGGCCTCTGCACGGACACCCTCTGCCGCCGTCTCCTACCCGCGTCGGCGCCCCGGGTGTTCGAACGGGCATCGCCTGCGCGATTCGCCCGCGGCGGCTCCGGCCATCCCCTAGGCCGGAGCCGCCGAGACCTCCGTCGACCACCCTCACGACGCCGCACCCGGAAGCGATGATCATGACCCTGACGACGACCACGCGCATCAGCCCCGACTGGCCCTGCCAGGTCAAGGCGCCGGGCAGCTACGACTGGGAACGCTCGGCCACCAAGTGGCTGCGCGAACTGGTGCCGGCCCGCTACGCCAGCTACCCGGCGCTGATCCGCCACCCCGTGCTGCTCGCCCGGCACGCGCAGATCCAGGTCCAGCACGAGGTCCGGGTGGCGCGCACCGCACTGCAGACCGCGCGGGCCGAACTGCCCCTGCTGGGCCTGCCGGAGTCGGTCATCGAGCACACGATCAAGCTGTACGCGGCGGAGGTCATGCAGCTCCAGCACATCGCGCGCAGCGTACGCGCGGTCACCGAGGCGCTCGTCGGGCACAGCACCGGCCGCTGACCATGGCGGCCCACGTAGGCGCATGTCCTTCACGGATCCGGCACGGGTGTGATCAGAGGCACCCTCCTGTGCGATGCTCGACCCGTGACGAGCGAGCACGCATCTCCTGTGGGCACCGGCGCGGTCGCCGAGCTGACAGCACTCGCCAAGATCGTGTCCAGGCAACGCGCCGAGCTGGACCGGCTACGGGAGACGATGGCCACATCCGCCGTGGTGGAGCGGGCCACGGGCGCATTGATGGCCACCACGGGCTGCTCGCCCGAGGCCGCCCACGAAGCACTGCGGCAGCGGGCCGAAACCGGGAACCGCACGCTGCTGGAGGAGTGCTGGCTCACCCTGGGCGCGCTGATGCCCACCGCACCCCTGGCCCCGGCCGCCGCCGCCGAGGTGCCCGCCCCGGCAGCCCCCCGGGAGCCGATCGCGGCGCCCGGCACCACCGAGACGCTCGGCCGCCTCGGCAGGGCCCTGGTGCACGTGGGCTCCCCGCAGGAACTGGCCGGAGCGCTGCTGGAGCACCTGGCGCCGAAGGTCGACGCCGACGCGGTGCTGCTGTACCGGCGGCTGCCCGGCGACGGGCTCGAACTCATCGGGCACGCGGGGATCGACACCACGCTCGCCGTCCGGTGGCACCAGGTGCCCCCGCTGGACGGCATCGCCCCGCTGGAGGCGCTCAAGGCCGGTGAGCCGCTCTGGCTGGAGCGCTTCGCCGTGGACCGGCAGGAGTTCCAGCTGATCGACGAGCCGCCGGGGCGCTGGCGGTCCCGTGCCTGGCTGCCGGTCCCGGGTGACGGGCCGGCCGCCACGGCCCTCGGGGTACTGCGCCGGGACGAGGCCGTCTTCGGTCCCGCGGCCCGTGAGCTGCTAAGGGCCGTCACCCGGCTGTGCGCCGGCCGGCTCACCGCCCTCGACGGCCCGCCCGAACCGGAGGCCTCGGGCTTCTCCCGGACGGTGCAGCGGGTGCTGGACGCGCTGCCGGGAGCGGCGGTGCTGCTGACCCCGCTGCGCGCCGCCACCGGGGAGGTGGAGGACTACCTCGTGGAGGCGGCCACCCCGGACGCCTTCGACATCCTGGGCCGCACGGGCCGCGAGATGGTCGGCGCGCGCATCCTGGAGAGCTACCCCGCCGTCGCCGGCGAGTCGCTGTGGCAGGGATACCTCAAGGCGCTCGGCGGTGAGCCGTACGAGGGCGAGCCGTTCGTCTACGAGGAGGTCGTCGCGGGGGTCACCGTGACGGCCACCTACTCGGTACGGGCCGCGCGGCTCGATGACGGGCTGCTCGTGACCTGGCTGCGGCACGACACCGAGGAACGGCAGGAACAGCGGCTGGCGGACATGCAGCGGCTGGGCAACCTCGGCTGGGCGAACTGGAACCTGGTCACCCGTCAGGTCACCTGGTCCTCGCAGGTCTACACCATCCTGGGCCGCGACCCGGGACGCGGAGCGGTTCCGCTGGACCTGCTGCCGGATCTCGTGCTGCCCGAGGACGCCCATGCGTTGGCCCGCGCGGTCTCCGAACTCGCCCGCGGCGGCAACCAGTTCGACGTCCCGTTCCGGATAAGGTCCGGGAACGCCGTACGGCATCTGCGAGCCGTCGCCGAAGCGGTGACCGCCCCGGACGGCACGGTCGTCGAGGTGCACGGCTTCGTGCAGGACCTCACCGCGCAGCGCAGCGCCGAACTCGCCCTGGTGGACAGCGAGCGGGCGATCCTGGTGCAGCGCGGTGTCCTGGAGGCCGAGCGCGCGCTGGCCGCCCGGCTCCAGCACGCGCTGCTGCCGCTGCCCAGCAAGCCGATGCGGCTGCGCGGGCTGCGCGTCGAGGTCGCCTATCTGCCCGCTCAGGCGGGGGTGCATGTCGGCGGCGACTGGTTCAGCGCCATCGAACTGCCCGACGACGCGGCGCTGTTCGTGATCGGCGACGTGGCGGGCCATGGTGTCGACGCGGTGGCGACGATGGCCCAGCTCCGGTTCACCGCCAAGGGCATGGTGACCACCGGATCCTCCCTGACCGGTGCGCTCGCCCGGCTGAACTTCCTGCTGCTGCACTCGCGCGACGCCCAGGCCACCGCGACGCTCGTCCTCGCCCGCTACGAGCCCGCCGATCGCCGTCTCACCTGGGCCCAGGCGGGTCATCTGCCGCCCCTCCTGGTCCGCGCGGGCGAGGTCCAGCTGCTCGACCGCCCGGACGGCATGCTGCTCGGCGCCTCGGCGCACCCGGTCTACGAGTCCGCCGAGTGCCGGCTGGAGCCCGGCGACCGGCTGCTGATGTACACCGACGGCCTGGTCGAACGGCCGGGCGAGGACATCGACACGGGCCTGGCCCGCCTGTCCGGGGCCGTCCGCGCCGCCGGCCCCGGCTCCCTGGACGCGCTCCTCGCCGCGATGCTGGAGGGCGAGCGGCGGGACGACGTCTGCGTGCTGGACATCCGGGTGCCGGTCGCGGACGAGGAGTAGCCGGACCGGTCAGTCGTCGTCCCGGTGGAGCCAGTACCAGAACAGGCCCGCCACGAGGGCCAGCAGGAAGACGGCGGGCACCAGCAGGCCCGGGACGCGGGAGCCGTTCATCGGCATGGCCTTCGGGGTCGTACGACGGGAGCACGGCGGCACGGAACCGCCGGGTGGCTGCCCATCGTGGCGCCCGCCCAGCGGACTTTCCGGTGCTTTCCCGATCCGTTGCCCGGCGTTCGAGGCGGCGGGGTCAGCCGTCGCCGAGGCTGGTGCGGGACTCCAGGGACTTGCGGGTGTCGTCGCCGTAGACACCGCGTTCGTCGCCGCTGATGCCGTACCAGATCTGGAAGCGTTCCACGGCCGCGGCGAGGGTGGCGTCGTACGTTCCGCTGGTGGAGCCGTCGCGGTAGACGTCCGGGATGCGCAGCAGGCGTTGCTCCAGTTCGACCACCTGGGGGCCGCTGTCACCCTGGCGCAGGGTGCCGGCGCCGTCGGGGTCGGCGGAGCCGGACGCCGTCGGGGCCGTGGTGGCCGGTGCCGTGGTGGCGGACGGGGACGGCTGGGCGGCCTCGGCGGTGCTCCCGCGGCCGGGCAGCAGCAGGGCGCAGCCGAAGCCGACCAGGGCCGCGGCTCCGACGGCCACGACGGCGGCCGCCCGGCGCAGTCCCGGGCCGAAGCCGAAGGCGCGGGACACGTGGGCGCCCGGTCCGTGACCGTGGCCGTGGGCATGGCCGCCCGGCCCGGTGCGCGGGCCGTCGGTGACGGGTGGCAGTTCCTGGGTCTCGTCCTCGGTTCCCGCGCCGGTCCACGATGCCGTGCCGAAGGCGTCGAACTCCGCCGGGCCCGGCTGGTTCTTCTGCCCGTACTTCTGCTCGTTGTTCTGTTCCCGTGCCCTCTCGTCGGCCTCCGCCTCCTCACGGATCTCGCGCATCAGCTCCGCGAGGGCGTCGAGCCGGCGGGGGCGCAGCACCCGGACCGGTTCCAGGACCGGTCCGCGGTGCGGCTGTTCCGGGTCGGGCGGTGTCGACACACTGCTCTCCTTCTACGTCCCGTGCGCACGGGTGTCCGCGATCCCCGAGAACAGATACGGGAGGACCGGCACAACGGTTCAGCCCGGGCGGACCGAGCGGGCGGACGGGGCCTTGAAGAGCACTCAGTCCCCCACACGAGTGCACTGAGTGCCAGGAGGGCGGACGGAATGCTACGTTCGCGTCCATGAGCTCCAGCAGCACGGCACCACCCGCGAAACCGGCCATGCGGGACGCCTTGGTCGCGGCGGCCTTCCAGCTCTTCCTGGAGCGCGGCTACGAGCAGACGACGGTCGACGACATCGTTGCCCTGGCCGGCGTCGGGCGGCGCTCCTTCTTCCGCTACTTCCCGTCCAAGGAGGACGTGGTCTTCCCCGACCACGAGGGCTGCCTGGCCGACATGACCGCCTTCCTGGCGGCGAGCGCACCGGAGCACGAGCCGGTGCGGCGGGTGTGCGACGCGGCCCGGCTGGTGCTGCGGATGTACGCGGAGAACCCCACGTTCTCCGTGCAGCGCTACCGGCTCACCAAGCAGGTGCCCGGACTGCGGGCGTACGAGCTCTCGGTGGTGTGGCGCTACGAGCGGGCGCTGGCCGAGTATCTGCGCGACCGTTTCGCCGGCCGCCGGGACGGGACGCTGCGGGCGGACGTCATCGCGGCGGCCGTGGTCGCCGCGCACAACAACGCGCTCCGCTCCTGGCTGCGTTCGGACGGCCGGGCAGACGCGGGCGCCACCGTCGACCACGCCCTGCGCTATGTGCAGGACGCGTTCGGCACCCCGGCCGCCTACGCCGACGCCGGGGCCGGGGCCGGGGCCGGGGCCGGGGCCGGGGCCGCAACGGAGGTCGCGTCCGACGGAGCGTCGGCCGCGCTGTTCGGCGGCCCCGCGGAGCACCCGGACGACGTCGTTGTCCTCGTCTCCCGGCGCGACGCCCCGCTGTGGCGGGTGGTGCAGGAGATCGAGACCGCGTTCGGCCGCACCTGACCGCCGGAAGACCGGCGAAAATTTGGGGTACGCAGTGCCTTTACGAGTGGCACTGAGTGCCATACCCTGTCGACGTGCGCGGTGGCACGGCGAACCGGGCACCTGCGTGTCCGGCCGGGTCCGGGCACGCCGGATTCGGGATTCCGGGCGAGCGCAGGGAGTTGACCAGCGTGTACCACCACTCGGCGAGCGCCGCACAGTCGGCGGTCGGATTCGCGACGAGCGTTCTCGACCCCGCGCCCGCGGACCACCACAAGGACGCCATCGTCTTCCAGCGCTGCACCTGGTGCGGCACCGCCATGTACCACCGGCTGCTGTGTCCGGTGTGCCAGGGCAGCGAGCTGCGCACGGAGCGCAGCGAAGGCGTGGGCACGGTCCGCCACTCGTCGGTGGTGCACCGCAACACGCCCGCCGCACGCAATGTGTCGCTGATCGAGATGGCCGAGGGGTTCGTGGTGCGGGGCAGGGTCATGGGCCCGCCGATCGGCATCCACAGCGGCGACCGGGTCAAGCTCTCCACGACCAGGGACCCGGTGCGCGGTGAGCCGGTCTTCCAGCTGCTCGACGAGCCCTACCGGGCCTGGAGCTGACGGTCGGAAACCCGGTTGCGCGGCAGCCGGCGGCCTGGGCGAGGATACGGCCATGGACGATGAATCGGCCCAGGTGACGGCGGCGATCGCGGGCGAGCTGCGGCTCATGGACCCCGAGGTGCGCGCCTCGCGGGTACTGGCGCGCGAGCTGCTGGACCCTGAGTTCGTGGAGGTGGGCGCGTCCGGCCGCCGGTACGGGTACGAGCAGCTGCTCGCCGAACTGCCGGACAAGCCGGGCGCGTCGAAGGACGGCCCGCGGTACGAGCCCTCCGGCATGACCGGGGTGGTCCTGGCCCCGGGCCTGGTGCAGGTGACCTTCGAGGCGAGGCTCGGCGACCGCCGCTCCCGGCACAGCTCCCTGTGGCGCCGGCGCGACGGACAGAGCGGCTGGCGGATGTACTACCACCAGGCCACGGCCGTACCGCCCGGCGTCGATCCCGTACCACCGGCCACTGCCCCATAACCAGCCACTCCCCCCTCACAGGCAACCCACAGACTCACCTCTCCGTCCTCCGGAACGCGAGAGGCATCCCGGGACGGCCGGGGTGCCTGTGCTCGCCTTCCGAGGAGGGGAACATTGGTCCGTACCCGGCGAATATGGGTCACCGCGGCCGCGGTGCTCGCGCTGGCGGGAGGGGTGTCCGGTACCACCGCACACGCTCAACAGGTTCTGGCGGCCACCGAGTCCGGCGGGAAGCTGCCGCCGGGCTGGCGCATCGACGACGGGCGGTCGGCGCCCGAGCTGGTGTGGCGGTCCGGCAGACAGGTGCCGATGGGGGACGCCCGGGTCGAATTCCGTTCGGACGGACGGTTGTTGGGGGTGCCGAAGCCCGAGCGCGACGGGCACACCTTCCGGCTCGGTCTCGAAGCGGCGCGCACCGGCGACCTCAAGGACCTCCAGGTCTGGTCCGGTGGACGGCGGCTGGACACCAGCTCCCCCGTCACCACGTCACCGACGCCGGCCGCCCGGCCCCCTGCTCCGCTGCCCGCCGATCCGGTGGACCCTGGCAAGCCCGGCCGCTACCGCACCACCACCGGCTCGTACCAGCTCAAGTCCGTCCGGCTGCCCGGGTTCTCCGTCCCCGTGGAGATGAGTGCCGTCGTGGTCGCGCCCACCGGGATCTCCGGTCCGCGCCCGCTCGCGCTGTTCCTGCACGGCCGCCACGCCACCTGTTACACCCCGCACGGCGACGACGGTGAGGCGGCCGGCGCCTGGCCGTGCCCGATCGGGTCGATCGCGGTGCCGAGCGACCGGGGCTATCTGCGCGACCAGCGACTGCTCGCGTCCCAGGGCTATGTGACCGTTTCGATCGCGGCGAACGGGATCAACGGCCAGGACTGGCAGGCCGAGGACGGCGGGGCACAGGCCCGTTCGTCGCTGATCCGGCTGCACCTGGCGCAGTGGGCCGACTGGGCGCGGCATCCGCAGCGTGCGCCGCGGATCGTCCGCGAGGCGCCCCGCGCCGACCTGTCCCGGGTCCTGCTGATCGGCCACTCGCGGGGCGGCGAGGGCGTGAACCGGGCCGCGCTGGACAGCCTCTACCCGCCACCGGCCGACCAGGACGGCTACCACGGCGCGGTGCGCTGGCACATCAGCGGGACCGTGCTGATCGGTCCGACCGTCTTCGGCCAGAACCCGGTGCCGGACGTACCGTCGCTCACGGTCCTGCCCGGCTGCGACGGTGATGTCTCCGACCTCCAGGGCGAGGTGTACGTCGACGGCACCCGCGCGGTCAGCGCCGGAAAGGCCCTGCACAGCGCGGTGTTCGTCATCGGCGCCAACCACAACTTCTTCAACACCGAGTGGACGCCCGGGCAGGCGCAGGCCCCGGCGGAGGACGACTTCTACGACGACGGGGACCACCCGGACCCGGTGTGCGGGAAGCATGCCGCGACCCGGCTGACCGCCGACCAGCAGCACCGGGCGGGCTCGACCTACATCGCGGCGGCGGCCCGGCTGTTCGTGGCCGGTGACGACAAGGTGCGTCCGCTGCTGGACGGTTCGGGGCGGCGGGCGCCCTCCGCGGATCCGGCGCGGGTGCTCAGCCACGCGGTCGGCGCGAACCGTGGCGCCGGCTTCCTGCCGGACGGCGGGGTGACCGTGACCGGCGGCCGGCTGTGCGCCGCGGTCGACCCCGCCCCGGCGAAGGCCTGCCTGGGCCAGGGTGCCGAGGGCGTCTCGCCGCACTTCGCGCAGTGGGAGACGGGACGGGAGGCCGGCCGGCACGCGGTCGCGCTGCGCTGGACGGCCACGGGAGCACGGACCCGCGTCGCGGTGGCGCGGCCGGTCTCCCTCCACGGCAGCGAGGCGCTCGCCCTGCGGCTCTTCGTGCCGCCGAACTCCCGGGGCACGAAGCTCGACGTCTCCGTCACGGACACCCACGGCCGGCAGGCGACGCTGGGCCGGGTCGGCATCGACGGGCTGCCCGGCAGCGACCGCACCGCGTCCTACTGGGCCCGCGAGGTCCGGGTGCCGCTGACCGCCGCCCGCCGCGCCGGGGTCGACCTGCGGTCGGTCAAGTCCCTTGATCTGACCTCGCGTTCGGCGTCCGGACAGGCCTGGCTGATGGATGCCTGGGGCTGGCGGCCGGGCACCCCCGCGGTACGGGCGGCGGCACTGCCGCGCGTCGACATCGGCCGGCTGACGGTCGACGAGGGCGACTCGGGCGTGCGCACCTACCGGGTACCGGTCCGGGTGTCCGGGCAGGGCAGCGGCCGGGTCCGGGTGTACGTCGTCGACCCGGCCACCGGCGAGGCCGGGGACCGCCTGGTCACCGTGCGGCCGGGCGGCCACGACATCGACGTGCCGATCGAGGTGAAGGGCAACACGCGTTACGGCACCGACGTGCCGTACGACGTGCTGGTCAAGGCCGTGCACGGGGCGGTCGTCGGCTCCTACCGGGGCGGGCTGACCGTGCGCAACGACGACCCGGCGCCCACCGTCACCGTGACCCCGCTCGCCGACCGGGTGACCGAGGGCGAGGCCCTGAAGTGGCGGATCTCGCTGTCCGAGGCCGCGGACACGGACATCGCCACGCTGTTCGTCCCGGTTCCGGTCAGCGGCCCTGAGCTGTCCACCAAGGACGTCGACCCGCAATGGCTGGCCGGGACCTCCGGCGCCGAACCCGACCCGGAGCGGCCGCTGTCGAAGGTGGACGGCCTCTACCTGTGGCTGGACGTCCCCGCCGGGAAGACGAGCCTCGACGTGACCATACCCACGGTGAAGGACCAGGTCAGGGAGTCCGCCGAGACGGTGAGCTTCCAGCAGACCGACGACTCGGACAGACCGCTGCCCGGCGGGCTGGTGCTCACCGGAACGGTGCTGGACGCCTCGTAACGCCCCGTGCGCCCTGGGGAGGTCGCGGCCTCCTCAGGGCGTCAGGGTCACCCGGATGCCGACGGTGCCGTCCAGGCCCCGGCGCAGCCTGCTGCCGAGGAGGGTGAGGCGGCCGGTGATGCCGTACTTGCGGGCGATGAGGCCGCGGTAGCGGGCCGTGGTGGCCGCGTCGGCGATCTCGGCGGTGGCCGGGACCGGGTCGCCGGTCGGACGTCCGCGCAGGTCGCAGGGGCCGACCTGGACATCGGCGCGGCGGCGGATCCGCTTCACCTTCCAGCTGTCGGTGGTCGTCCAGACGCCGAGCCCGTCCCCGTCCTGCACCACCCACACCGGGGTGGGCACGGGCGTGCCGTCCTTGCGATAGCTGGTGACCAGCAGATACTTACCGGCGCCGAGCCGGTCGAGGTCCGTCCCGGTGGTGTCGTCCATGCCGGAAGTCTAGGCGTCCCTCGGCCGTGCGAGGAGGCCGAGGTAGCGGCGGGCGAAGAGATAGGCGTCGCCGGGCCAGCGGGCCGAGAGATAGGTGCCGTCCTCGACGACGAAGGCGGCGGTGTCGTCGGTCTCGGTCCCGCGCCGGGAGAGCTCGCGGGGCCCGCGCTCGAACTGGGCGGCCGGGTCGGCGAGCGCGGCACGCACCTCGTCCTCGACGTAGGCCGGATAGGTGCGGTAGTAGCGGCCGAGGCGCCAGGCGGTCGCGAAGTAGGCGGTGCGTTCCATGTACTTGGGCAGGCAGGTGGTCCGGCGGCCGGACAGCACACTGCGGCCCGTGGCCGGGTCCAGGGTGCGGGCGAGGACCAGTACGCCGTGGCAGATCGCGCCGACCGGGCGGCCGAGCGCCCAGAACTTCCGCACCTGCTCCTGGAGTTCGGCCGAGCCGAGGTACTGGCGCATGCCGGGCGCGTGGCCGCCGGGCAGCAGCAGGCCGTCGTAGTCCGTGACGTCGAGGTCGGACCAGGCGAGCGTGGCGGCGAACTCCGGTGCGGCGGTGAGCTGTTCGTAGAACGTCCTGGGTTCGCCGTCGGCGCCGAGCTGTCCGAACAGGACGCCGGTGAGCAGCCGGGGGTCGGCGGCGGGCCGGGTGCCGGCGCGCTCGGTGGCGAACACGACCTCGTGGCCGGCCCGGGTCAGCAACCGCCAGGGCACGGCCACCTCGGTCACGTCGAAGTCGTGGTCGGGGACGGGCATCAGCACACGCATACGGCCATGATGTCAGCCGCCGCGGTTCACCCGAGCGCCGCCGCCATCCGCCGTACCGCCTCCGTGATCACCTCGGGCGAGGCGGCCAGGTTGAACCGGACATGCCCGGCGCCGCCCGTCCCGAAGGGGATCCCGGAGTTGACCGCCACCCGCCCGCGCTCCAGGAAGGCCTCGGCCGGGTCGTCGCCGAGGCCGAGGGCGCGGCAGTCGAGCCAGGCGAGGTAGGTGGCCTCGGCGGGCCGGTACCGGACGGCGGGCAGGTGGCGGTCGAGCAGGCCGGCGAGCAGGCGCCGGTTCTCGTCGAGGCCGGTGAGCAGCGCGTCCAGCCAGGCGGTGCCGTCGGTCAGAGCGGCCGTGTGGGCGATGACGCCGACATGGCTCGGGCCGTGGCTGACCTCCTCCGGCATCCGGGCGAGGTCGGCGGCGGCCCCGGGTCCGGCGATGGCGAGCGCGGCCTTGAGGCCCGCCAGGTTCCAGGCCTTCGACGCCGACATCAGCGACAGCCCGCGCTCGGCGCCCGGCACGCTCAGATACGGCACGAAGCCGGCGCCCGGGGCGGTCAGCGGGGCGTGGATCTCGTCGGCGACGACCCGGACGCCGTACCGCCCTGCGAGGGCGGTGACGGCGGTGAGCTCCTCGACGGTGTGGACGGTGCCGGTCGGGTTGTGGGGGCTGCAGAGCAGGAAGGCGGCCGGTCCGCCGCCGAGGTCCCGGAAGGTGTCTTCCAGGACGTCGAGGTCGATGCGTGCGCCGATGCCGAGCGGGGCCTCCACCACCCGGCGGTCCATGTGCTCGACGAACTGGTAGAACGGCGGATACACCGGCGAGTTGACCACCACCGGGTCGCCGGGCCCCGTGACCAGTCTGAGCATTTCGACCACGCCGAGCATCACATCGGGCACGATCGCGGTGCGGGCCACGTCGAGCCCGTCCCAGCCCCAGCGTTTCGCGGCGAACGCGGCCAGCGCCTCGGCGTAGGCGGTGCCCGCCGGGTAGCCGGTGTCCCCGAGCGCGAGCGCGTCCGTGACCGCGCGGATCACGGGTTCGGCGAGCGGTACGTCCATCTCCGCCACCCACACCGGGAGCACGTCCTGCGGGTAGGTGCGCCATTTCATGCTGGTACGACATCGCAGCCGGTCGAGGGTGAGGGCGCGCAGCGGGTTCGGTTCGTCCGGGTTCTCCTGCGGGATGCTGGTCATGGCTGTCAAGATAGGCGGCTGCCGGGCGCCCGGGAACGAGGCGGACGGCAACGTCGTACTGCCATGGGATCGCAAAGATCACCGACGCTGTGAACGCCCCGTGCCCCGTCCGCGTATGAAGAGCAGGGCGCTCGACGACCGGAGGGCCCCGCGGTGTCGACACCGCGCGTTCGGGGTTTCGGGAGCCATGGATGAGGCACGCACGACGACGGGTCGTCCGGCGAGGGACACAGCTGGCGGCGGTCGGCGGACTCCTTCTGGGAGGTGCGATGGTCACCACGGCCATGGCGAGCGAGACTCCCGGCACGTCCGCCGTGCCGTTCAGCTCCGCGACGGAGGCCGGTGACACCGGTACCGCGCTGGTCACCAGGCTCGGCACGGCCCGTACGGCGGGCAGCTGGATCGGCGCCGACGGGAAGCCGGTGGTCGCGGTGACCGACGAACAGGCCGCCGCGATGGTCAAGCAGGCGGGCGCCGAGCCCAAGATGGTCTCGCACAGCATGAACGTACTGAAGGCGGCCACCGCCACGCTGCGTGCGGCGCCGCGGGTGGCCGGCACCGCGTGGGCGGTGGACTACCGGACCAACCGGGTGATGGTGGAGGCCGACAGCACGGTCTCCACCTCCGACTGGGCGGCCCTCAAGCAAGTCGCCGCCGGCATCGGAGGGTTCGTGCAGATGCAGCGCACCGGGGGCACGTTCACGCCGCGGCTCAACGGCGCTCAGCCCATCCTGTCGACGGGCGGCCGCTGTTCGGCGGGGTTCAACGTCACCAACGGGCAGACCGACTTCATCCTGACCGCCGGCCACTGCGGTCCGGCCAACACGATCTGGTTCGACGAGGCCCAGGGCGGCAACGAGCAACTGGGCACCACGATCAACACGCAGTTCCCCGGTAACGACTTCTCGCTGATCCAGTACGCGAAGGGCAAGGCCGGCGACAACGCCGACGTGGTCGCGATCGGCAACGGCCAGGGCGTGCGGATCACCGGGTCCGCCGATCCGACGGTCGGGCAGAAGGTGTTCCGCAGCGGCAGCACCAGCGGTCTGCACGACGGCACGGTGACGGCGCTCAACGCGACCGTCAACTACCCGGAGGGCACGGTCACCGGGCTCATCCAGACGAACGTGTGCGCCGAACCGGGCGACAGCGGCGGCCCGTTGTTCTCCGAGGGCATCGCGCTGGGCGTGACCTCGGGCGGCAGCGGTGACTGCACCACGGGCGGGGTGACGTTCTTCCAGCCGGTGACGCGGGCGATGGCCGCGCTGAACGTCCAGTTGATCGTGACGAAGCAGGCCGCCACCGGGACGCAGGGCGCTTCGGCCGCGCCGTCCGCGTCGGCCACCCACAGCACCATCGCGCCGAGCGCCGCCTCGCCGGGGTCGACGGCGGCGGTCGGTTCCTCGGACGACACCAGCCTGGTCGCCCGGCTCACGGACACCCGCAACGTCGGTCCGGGTCTGCTGGTGATCGGGGGCAGCCTGATCGCCCTGGTCGGGACCCGCTGGATCCGCGCGGAACAGGACCGCAAGGCGTACCAGCGCTACTACTCGGCGACTTGGGGCTGACGGGGACCGAAGGGGTCATGGACCCACGGGCCTACGAGAAGGGCACCCGTTCCGACGGGTGCCCTGGACGGACGGTCAGGCCGCCTGATCCGGCTACTGCGGGGCCGCTGCCGCCCATTCGAGGACGAGCCGCTGGTATACCTCGCGCTGCTCGGTGCTCAGTGTCCCGCCCGACCGGAGCCACAGGGCCCGGATCTCCTCGTTGACCTCGTCGGCCGATCGCTCGGTGACGGCTTCAACAGTGGTGGACATGGTGTGAAGCATATGCCGATCGGCGTGAAGACGCCGTGAGTAAGTACGACCGATATGGACATTTCGGACCGTGTTACTCGTCACGTCAATATGTCAAGGAGAAGCGGGAGTTCAGTCCCCGGCCCCACCGAGCACCAGCACCTGGATGGCCAGTACGGCGGCACCGCGCGCCCAGTCGTGGAAGTCGGACACCTTGGTCTCCAGACGGATCGGCTCGGCGAGCGGATGACGGTGGGCACCGACGGCGTCCCGCACCGTGTCCCCGGCCACGTCCATGAGGCCGACCCCTTCCCCGGCGAGCAGGATCTTCTGCGGCATGGCGAAGTTGGCGATCTGCGCGAGCAGGGTGCCCAGCGCCCGGCCGGCCTCGCCGATCACCCGCGCGGCCATCGGCTCGCCCGCGGCGGCCCGGGCGAGTATCTCCTCGTACGACGCGTCATGGCCGGTGGCGGCCCTGATCTGGTAGCGGATGCTCGGAATGGTGAGCAGCGAGACCGCGCTGCCGCGCTCGCCCTGAGGAGTGAGCGGGCCCTGCGGGTCGATGATCCAGTGCCGGCCGAAGCCGCGGTCCTCCTCGGCGTACGGGACCCGCTTGCCGCCGAGCACCAGCCCGTAGCCGATACCGGCGCCGATGGTGAGGACGACGAAGCGGTCCAGGCCACGGCCGGCGCCGAACCAGGTCTCCGCCTCGACCAGGGCGGCCACGTCGTTCTCGACGACGACCGGCAGCCCGGTGCGCTCGCGGACCAGGTCGGCCAGCGGGACGTCCCGCCACCGCAGGTACGGCGACTCGCCGACCACGGCGTGCTCGCGCACGTACCCGCCGACACCGATGCCGATACCGGCGACGGCGGGGTGCCGGTCGGCCAGCTCGGCGGCCATGGCGGCCAGCAGGTCGGCGACCCGATCGGGATCGTGGCTGGTGAGAGGCCGTTCGAGGCGGGTGACGATATCGCTCCTGAGGGTGGTGACGACGCCGTACACCGTCTCGTCGGTGACCTTGAAGCCGAGGAAGGAGCGGGACTCGGCGACCACGTCCAGCGGCTGCGAGGGGCGTCCCTGGCGTGCCTCCGCCGGGGCGCCCGACCAGGGGGTCTCGACGAGCAGTCCGGACTCGATGAGCGGCTTGGTGAGGCGGGTGAGGCTGCCCTGGGAGAGGTTCAGCCGGTGGGCCAGTTCGGTGCGCGACAGCGGGCCGTGGACGAGTACCTCGATCGCCACGGAGCGCACCGCGGGGCTCAGCGGCAGCCAGTCGGTCACGGCATCCCTTTTCTTCTGGAGCTGAAGCAACCTGACAACCCTACTGTGCGCCCGGTGCGCCGCAGAAGCGCCCTCCTGCCACCTTTCCTACTTCCTTCCGCCCCTTGACTTCGAGATTCTTTCGCAGCAAAAGTAACCACCATGACTTTCTCACTCGGCATCGTCGGCGCCGGACAGTTCTCCGGCCAGTTCGCCACGCTGTTCCAGGCCCATCCCGGCGTCGGCGACGTGTACGTCACCGACCTGCTGCCGGAGCGCGCGGAGAAACTCGCCGCCGCCCAGGGACTGGCGGGCACCTTCCCGTCGTACGAGGCCATGCTGGAGTCGTCGGCCGTCGACGCGGTCGCGATCTTCACCCAGCGCTGGACGCACGGCCCGCTGGTCCTGCAGGGCCTGAACGCCGGCAAGCACGTGTACTCGGCGGTCCCCATGGCGATCGCCGCCGAGGAGATCGCCGCGATCATCGACACGGTCAAGGCGACCGGACTGACGTACATGATGGGCGAGACCAGCCAGTACAACCCGGCGACCGTGCACGCCCGCAACCAGATCGCCGAGGGCTCCTTCGGGCGGCTGTTCTACGCCGAGGGCGACTACGTCCACGACATGGACCTCGGCTTCTACGACGCGTACCGCTACAGCGGCGGCGAGAACTGGAAGGCGACGGCCAGCTACCCGCCGCTGCTCTACCCGACGCACTCGGTGGGCGGGGTGCTCGGCGCCTGGCAGACGCACGCGGTGAGCGTCTCGGCGATCGGCGTGGTCGACGACCGCGGCGACGGCGTCTTCGACAAGGAGGTCAGCCAGTTCGGCAACGACATGTCCAACGCCACCGCGCTGTTCGAGGTGGCGGGCGGGGGCTCGTTCCGTACGAACGAGTTCCGGCGGGTGGGCTACCCGTCCCACATCCGTGAGTCGCGCTTCCGGTTCTTCGGCACGGAGGCGAGCATGGAGCAGCTGGCGACGGTCGCGCTGTGGCAGGACAAGAACGGCGTCAAGGACATCAGCGAGCTGCTGGAGCCCAAGCCGACCATGTCCCCGGACGACCCGTCACTGCAGCACATCGCACCGGAGCTGCGGGCGGCCTTCACCTCCGGCTCGGCGCCGGTGCACGACCGGGCGCGGCTGCCGCGGGAGTTCGACGCGCTGCACAACGGGCACGAGGGCAGCCACCACTTCCTGGTCGACGACTTCGTGACGGCCGTGAACTCGCGCACCCTGCCGTCGGTCAACGCGTGGGTCGCCGCCCGCTACACCCTGCCGGGCATCATCGCGCACGAGTCCGCGCGGCAGGGTGGGGCCAGGCTGGAGATCCCGGACTTCGGGGACGCCCCGGAGAGCTGAGCCCGAAGCCGCGGGCCCAAGACCGGAGGCCGGGTGCCGTCAGGTGCCCGGCTTGCGGCCGTAGACGAACACGTCGTCACCGGTCTTCAGCAGCGACCAGTACTTCTTGGCGACGGCGGGGGTCATGTTGACGCAGCCGTGCGAGCCCGGCGGGTTCCACATGCTGAGGTTCACCGAGTGGAAGGCCTGGCCGCCGTCGAAGAACTGGCTGTAGGGCATCGGCACGTTGTAGACGGACGAGACGTGGTCGATGTCCCGCCAGTAGATCTTCTTCAGGCCGGTGCGGGTGACGAACCCCTTGCGGCCGGTACGCACCGGGACCGGGCCGTAGACGAGCTTGTTGCCGTCCTGGATCCAGGACAGCTGGAGCGTCAGGTTCACACAGGCGATGCGCCCCTTGTCGGTGGGGCACTTGCCGTCCTTGTTGGGGTTGTTCCCGACGGCCTTCTGCTTGTTCATGAGATCCATCACGCCCCAGGTGACGGACCCCGCGTACCCGACGGCGGGCGTGATGCCGTGCTTGTTCTGGAACGCCTGGATCGCCTTGCAGTCGGCGGTGGACTGCTTGCCGTCGACCGGCCGCCCGAGGAACTTCTCGACCTGCTTCTGGTACGGGCCGGCCTGCGTGGTGCAGCTGCTCGCGGCCTGTGCCGGTACGGCGGTGAAGGCGAGCGCGAGCGGCGCCACCATCCCGGCGACACCGAGCACCACGGCACTTCGTCTGGTTATGACCCCCATGTGACGTCTGTCTCCTTTTCCTCTGTCCTGCGATCTCGTGCTCCTAGACCACCCACTGACGGGCATTGGTTGTAGCCCGGGTCGGCCTGTGACGAAACGGTTGCTTTGGGCGCCGCCGCCTCCGCGGGCGGTATCAGTCCACTTTCCCCGGAGTGGCCCGCGCCACCGCGTCACGGCCGTCCTAGTCTGCGGCCCATGGACCCCGTGCTCGCCGAGGATCTCGCCCGGCTTCCCGGACTGCTCCAGTCCGCCCGCGACTTGGCCGCCGGTGAGGTGGCCGGGCCGGCCGGGCGGCCGGTGGTCGCGCTCGGACCCGCACCCGCGCGGGCGTCGTTGCCCGAGCGGGGAGAGGGCGGTGCCGGCGCGCTGGCCCGGTTCACCGAGCGGTGGGCGCCGGGTATGTCCGCCTCGGCCGGGCCACGCTACCTCGGTTTCGTCACCGGTGGCGTGACACCCGCCTCCCTCACCGGCGACTGGCTGACCTCGGCCTACGACCAGAACCTGTCGGGGGCCGTCGGCTCCTGGGGTGCCGCCCTGGAGCAGGAGACCGTGGCCTGGCTGGCCGAGCTGTTCGGGCTCGGCGAGGCGCACAGCGGTGCGTTCGTGACCGGGGCGACGACATCGAACACCGTCGGTCTGGCGATCGCCCGGGAATGGCTCGGCGAGCGGCTAGGGGTGGATGTCTCCCGGGCGGGTGCCGCCGCGCTCGGCCCGGTCGACGTGCTCTCCGGCAGCCCGCACTCCAGCATCGGCAAGGCACTCTCGGTCCTCGGCATCGGGCGGGAACGGCTGCGTCGGGTGCCGCCGCTGCCCGGGAACCGGGAGGCGGTGGACGTGACCGCGCTCGACGCGGCGCTGGCCGCACTGGAGGGGCGGCCGGCCATCGTCGTCGCCAACGCGGGCACGGTGAACACCGTCGACTTCGACGACCTGCGGGCGATCGCCGCCCTGAAGGAGCGGTACGACTTCTGGCTGCACGTGGACGCCGCGTTCGGCGCCTTCGCCGCCCTCTCCCCCGCCCACGCCCCGCTCGTCGCGGGCCTGGACGCGGCCGACTCGGTCTGTGTGGACCTGCACAAGTGGCTGAACGTCCCCTATGACGCGGCCGTCCAGTTCACCCGGCGCCGTGATCTCCAGGTGGCCGTGTTCCACAACGCCTCCCCCTACCTCGGCATGCCCACGGGCGAGCCCGACTTCGTGCACCTCACCCCGGAGAACTCCCGCCGGATGCGGGCGCTGCCGGCCTGGTTCTCGCTGACGGCGTACGGCCGGGACGGGCATCGCGAGATCGTCGAGCGCAACGTCACCGAGGCCCGCCGTCTCGGTTCGGGCATCGACGCCCTCCCCGCCCTGCGCCTGCTCGCCCCGGTCCGGCTGAACGTGGTCTGTTTCACACTCGCCGAGCAGCCCACGCAGGACCGGGTGGGCGCCCTGGCGCGGGCGGTCGCCGCGTCCGGGGAGACGTTCCTCACCCCGACCGTCTACGCCGGGGTGCCGGCGCTGCGGGCGGCGTTCAGCAACTGGCGGACCACCGAGGACGACACCCGGCGGGTGCTGGACGTGCTCACGGCGGCGTCAGCGGCTCTCTGACGCGCGCCGGGCCTCCCGGTGCGGCCGCAGCGCCGCGTGGAATCCGCTGTGGACGGCGGTGAGCCCGCCGTCGACACGGAGGGTGGTGCCGGTGATCCAGGCGGCGTCGCGGGAGGCGAGGAAGGCGACGGCGGCGGCCACGTCCTCCGGTTCCCCGACCCGGCCGAGGGGATAGAGCGGCTGGAGGGCGTCGAGTTCGTCCGCGCGCCCCTCCCAGGCCGAGGTGCGGACCGTGCCCGGCTCCACCAGGTTGACCCGGACCCCGCGCGCGGCCGCGTGCCCGGCGAGCGTACGGGTCAGCGAGACCAGGCCTGCCTTGGCGGCGCTGTAGGCGTGGTTGCCGAAGTCCGCCTCGGCGTTGACGGAGCCGATGCTCACGATCGCGCCCCTGCCCGAGGCGGCCAGGTACGGGAGGGCGGCACGGCAGGAGCGGTGGACACCGGTGAGCGTGATGTCGAGGTCCAGGGCCCACCCGTCGTCCGGCTGGTCCTCGAAGAGGGGCAGGTCCGGGGTGCAGTGCGCGGCGCAGTTGACCAGTACGTCGAGGGTGCCGAAGGCGTCGACGGCACGGGCGACGGCCGCCTCCACTGACGCCCGGTCGGCCACGTCACAGGCGAACGCCTCGACCGCCAGTTCCTGTTCGCGCAGGGTGGCCGCCGTCTTCGCCGCCTCGGGCAGGTCCCGATCGGTCACCAGCACCCGTCCGCCCTCCTCGGCCAGCCGTCGGGCGACGGCCGCGCCGATGCCGCGGGCCGCGCCCGTGACGAGAACCCCGTGTCCCGCAAAGCGATCGAGTCCGGTCATGGCAACGACCGTACGGGCGCCACGATCAACCGGACAGATAGCGTGCGCACATGTCCGCGTTCTTGCAGCAACTCCCGGCTCTCATAGGCGTCGTGATCGGCGCGCTCGGCTCGTATCTCGCCGTGGTGCGCGGTGACCGGGCGCGGTTCCGGCGGGAGCAGGAGGCACGCTGGGACGAGCGCCGGCTGTCCGTGTACGCGGAGTGGGCGCAGGCGCTGAAGAAGACCGTCTCCGTGGACTACCGGGTGGCCGCGCATCTGGGCAACGACCCGCATCCCCACCCGATCTCCCCGCAGGAGGCCGAACCCCTGCTGGAGGCGGCCCAGTCGGAACGGGATCCGTACGGGGAGAAGCTCATCATGCTGGGCGATCCGGCGGTGGTCGCGAAGGCCCAGGAGTGGGTCGTCGCGGTGATGGAGATGGAGCGCTTCCTGCGCGAGGAACGGCAGGACCCCGAGACCTGGCGGGCCCTGCTGGAGCGGCAGCGCGACGGCCGCGACGCCTTCTACGCGGCCGTACGCGAGGACCTGACCCTGCCCCCCGGCCACTCGGGCCGCCTGCCGCTGCCGGAGGCGTGAGTCACCCGGCGGGGCGCAGTCGCTCCGCCAACTCCGCGTCGTCGGCGACGAACCACAGGTGGCGGCCCCGGTTCGCCTCGTACACGAAGTCGCGGAGCGCGGAACTGGCGGCGAGGTGCCGGGAGATGTCACCGACCACGGCGAGCCGCAGCCGGTAGTTCACGAACTTCTGCACCACCGCGCCCGCGACCCCGGAGCGGAGCCGGAAGAACTCGTCCCCGACCCGCTCGGCGGGGACCGCCACCAACTCCGCGTCCTGGCCCATCGCGTCGCCGACGAGATCGAGGGCGGCGCTCTCGCCGTCGAGCGCCGGCCCCTCGGGGGCGCAGCGCAGGACGCGGGTGGTGTGCAGGGTCACGAGCGTGGCGGTGGTGGTCATGGGCGTGATCCTAGGAGGACCCACGGCCACGCGCCCGCGGTTTTCGGCCGGTGCCGTCAGTGGCCCCGGGCGATCCACTCCTCCAGGTGGGGCGCCTCGGCGCCGATCGTGGTCGGGTCGCCGTGGCCGGTCAGGACCTTCGTCTCCGGCGGGAGGGTGAGCAGCTTCTCCCGGATGGAGTGGATGATCGTCGGGAAGTGGGAGTACGACCGTCCGGTGGCGCCGGGCCCGCCCTGGAAGAGGGTGTCGCCGGTGAAGACGGTGCCCAGGCCGGGGTCGTAGAGGCAGACGGCGCCGGGCGCGTGGCCGGGCGTGTGCAGCACGGTCAGGTCGGTGCCCGCGGCCTCGATGACCATCCCGTCGGCCAGGTGGTTGTCCGGGTCCCGGTCGGGGTGGGTCTGCTTCCACAGCGCCAGGTCGTCGGGGTGCAGCCAGATCTTGGCGCCGGTGAGGTCCGCGAGGGCGGGCGCGGCGTCGATGTGGTCGTTGTGGGCGTGGGTGCACACGATCGCCTTCAGGGTGCGGTCGTCGACCGCTTCCGCGATGGCCTGGGCGTCGTGGGCGGCGTCGATGACGATCACCTCGCGTTCGTCGCCCACGATCCACACGTTGTTCTCGACGTCCCAGGTGCCGCCGTCGAGGGTGAACTGTCCGGCGGTGACGAGGCGTTCGATGCGGGTGGTCATCAGAGCACCACCACCGAACGCAGCACGTCGCCGCCGTGCATCCGCTCGAACGCCTTCTCCACCTCGTCGAGCTGGATGGTCTCGGTCACGAAGGCGTCCAGCGGCAGCCGGCCCTGCAGGTGCAGGTCGATCAGCATGGGGAAGTCCCGGGAGGGCAGGCAGTCGCCGTACCAGGACGACTTGAGCGCGCCGCCACGGCCGAAGACGTCGAGGAGCGGGAGTTCGAGCTTCATCTCGGGCGTGGGCACGCCGACGAGGACGACGGTGCCGGCGAGGTCCCGGGCGTAGAAGGCCTGCTGGTACGTCTCCGGGCGGCCGACCGCCTCGATGACGACGTCGGCGCCGAAGCCGCCGGTCAGCTCGCGGATCGCCTCGACCGCGTCGTTCTCGCGGGAGTTGACCGTGTGGGTGGCGCCCAGGGCGCGCGCCTTCGCCAGCTTCCGATCGTCGATGTCGACGGCGATGATCTTCGCCGCGCCCGCCAGGTTCGACCCTGCGATCGCCGCGTCGCCGACACCGCCGCAGCCGATCACGGCGACCGTGTCGCCCCGGCCGACGTTGCCCGTGTTGATCGCGGCGCCGATGCCTGCCATCACCCCGCAGCCGAGCAGGCCGGCGACGGCGGGCGACACCGCAGGGTCGACCTTGGTGCACTGCCCGGCGGCGACCAGCGTCTTCTCGGCGAAGGCGCCGATACCGAGCGCCGGGGAGAGCTCCTGCCCGGTCGAGGCGAGGGTCATCTTCTGCTTCGCGTTGTGCGTGTTGAAGCAGTACCAGGGGCGCCCGCGCAGACACGCCCGACAGTTCCCGCACACGGCACGCCAGTTGAGGATCACGAAGTCGCCGGGCGCGACGTCCGTGACGCCCTCGCCGACCGACTCCACCACACCGGCGGCCTCATGGCCGAGCAGGAACGGGAACTCGTCATTGATTCCGCCCTGCTTGTAGTGCAGGTCGGTGTGACAGACCCCGCAGGCCTGCACCTGTACGACGGCTTCGCCCGGCCCGGGGTCCGGCACCACGATCGTCTCGACCCGCACGGGCTCGTTCTTGCCCGGTGCGACCACGCCGCGTACTTCCTGCGCCATGCTCCTGACCCTTCCGTCGATCTATGGACGTGCTGCCTCCCGACCCTACGTGTGACCGATCGGTAACCGCACGGAGCGCGTCGACCGTTCCCGATCTTTCCGGCCGGCCGCCGCACCCGCCGCCGATGTGCCGTCGACACTCTCCAGATACCCCCAGGGGTACCTCTGCTACGGTGGTGAGCATACCCCCGGGGGTAATTCCGAGCCGGGGTTCGAGAGAGGAGTGCCGCCGTGTCCTTCGTCGACACCATCGAGGTGCCCGGACTGGGCAACCGGGGCTATCTGGCGGGCGGGGCGCACAGCGCCGTCGTGGTCGATCCGCCCAGGGACATCGACCGGGTGATCGAGACCGCCGCCCGGCGCGGAGTGCGGCTCACCCATGTCGTCGAGACGCATGTGCACAACGACTACGTCTCCGGCGGGCTGGAGCTGGCCCGCCTGACCGGGGCCTCCTACGTGGTGCCGGCCGGGGCACGGGTGGCGTACGAGCGCACGGCGGTGGCCGACGGGGACGTGCTGGAGATCGAGGAGGGGCTGGCGCTGCGGGCGCTGGCCACCCCCGGGCACACCCCGCACCACACGTCGTACGTCCTGGAGGAGAACGGCCGGGCGACGGCCGTCTTCACCGGCGGCTCGCTGCTGATCGGTACGGTCGGCAGGCCCGACCTGGTGGAGCCCCGGCTGACCGGCGAACTGGCCCGGGCGCAGCACGCCTCGGTGCACCGACTGGCCGCCGAGCTGCCGAAGGACACGGCGGTACTGCCGACGCACGGTTTCGGCAGCTTCTGCTCGGCCGGGGACGCGTCGGGCACCGCGACCACCATCGGCCGGGAGCGTGCGGTCAACGAGGCACTGGTCAAGGACGTCGACACGTTCGTGGCCGAGCTGCTGGCCGGGCTCGACGACATACCGGCGTACTACGCGCACATGGCTCCGCTGAACTCCAGGGGCCCGGCTCCCGTCGACCTCACCCCGCCGCGCCCGGCGGACGCCGAGGAGATCGCGGCGCGGCTGGCCGCCGGGGAGTGGGTCGTGGACCTGCGCAACCGGGTGGCGTTCGCCGAGGGGCATGTCTCCGGGACGCTCAACTTCGAGGCCGACGGGCAGCTCGCCGCCTATCTGGCCTGGCTGCTGCCCTGGGGCAGACCGGTGAGCCTCCTCGCCGAGTCGGCGACCCAACTCGCCGCCGCCCAGCGGGAACTGGCCCGTGTCGGCATCGACCGCCCGGCCGCGGCCGCCACCGGCGCCCCCGGGGCCTGGCTCCGGCCGGGGGACGCCCCGCGCACCTTCCCCCGGGCCACGTTCGCGGAGCTGGCCGCACACGGGACGGACGGGGTCGTCGTCCTGGACGTGCGCCGGGACTCCGAGCGGGCCGGCGACCACATCCGCGGCTCCCTCCACATACCCCTGCACCAGGTGCGGGAACGGCTGGGCGAGATACCCGGCGGCACGGTGTGGGTGCACTGCGCGGGCGGGATGCGGGCCGCGGTCGCCGCGTCGCTCCTCGACGCGACCGGGCGGGACGTGGTCGCCGTCGACGACGGGTTCGGCGCGGCCCGCGAGGCCGGGCTGCCGATGGCCCGGCTCACCCCGGTCGAGGCGCAGGAGCGTACGGACACGGGTGCCGTCCTGCTGGACGTCCGCGAGGCCGCCGACTGGGCGGCCGGACACGCGCCTCAGGCCCTGCACACCCCGCTGTCCGCGCTGACGGCCGGGGCTCCGCTCCCGCCCGTCGCCGAGGACCGTCCGATCGTCGTGATCTGCCGCTCGGGCAGGCGGTCCCGTCAGGCGGCGGCGCTGCTCACGGCCCGGGGCCTGGACGCGGTGGACGTCGTCGGGGGCATGGACGCCTGGAGTGCGGCGGGACTCGCGGTGAGTGTCGAGGGCATCCACGGATGACCGCACTTCTTCTCGCCCTCGGTGCGGGGGCGGTCACCGGCCTGGCCCTCGGGGCCCTGGGCGGCGGCGGCAGCGTGCTGGCCGTACCCGCGTTGATCTATCTGCTCGGCTTCACCCCGGCCGCGGCCACCACCGCGAGCCTCTTCGTCGTCACCGTCACCTCGGCCACCGCGCTCGTCGCACACGCCCGTGCGGGCACCGTGCGGTGGCGGGCGGGTGCGGTGTTCGCGGCGGCCGGGATCGTACCCGCCGCACTCGGCGGACTGCTCTCACGGCACCTGCCGGCCGCGTTGCTGACCGGGGCGTTCGCGGCGCTCGCGGCCGTGGCGGCGCTGCGGATGCTGCGGCCGTCGGACGCCCGGTCCGGCGGGCCGGTACCGGTCCGGGCCTCCCGGGTGGCCGGGGCGGGCGCCGGTCTCGGCGCGGTGACCGGGGTGCTCGGGGTGGGCGGCGGGTTTCTCGCCGTACCGTCCCTGGTGAACGTCGTGGGACTGCGGATGCGCGCGGCGATCGGCACCAGCCTGCTGGTCATCACCATCAACTCGCTCACCGCGCTCGCGGCTCGCTCCGGTTCGGCGGCGGACGTCGACTGGTCGGCCGTGGGCCCGTTCGCCGCGACCGCGGTCCTCGGCGCCTGGGACGGCAAGCGGCTCGCCGCCCGGCTGTCCTCCGGCACCCTCCAGCGCGTCTTCGCGTACGCCCTGCTCGCGGTCGCCGCGTTCATGCTGGCCGACGCGGTGATCTAGCGCCGGCCCCCGACACCGCGCTCAGGCCAGCGAGAGGAACAGTTTCTCCAGCCGGGCCTTCATCTGCTCGGTCGTCTCGCCGTCCGCCCCGTTCCGGGCGGGGTCGATGATGCACTGCTGGAGCCCGGTCGCGATGATCGCGAAGCCCGCCCGGTCCAGGGCGCGCGAGGCGGCGGCGAGCTGGGTGACCACGTCCTCGCAGTCACGGCCCTCCTCGATCATCTTGATCACTCCGGAGATCTGCCCCTGCGCCCGGCGCAGCCGGTTCAGGACCGACTTGAGTTCATCGCCCTCGAACTGAAGCTCCACGACCACACCACTCCTTACATACCCGTAGGGGTATTTTACCCGCCCCTCGGGCAACCCTGTCACTCATCACCACAAGGAAGGATCGCACCCGCCATGCCCACCACTCCCCCGAACCCTGATCTCACCCCCGACCAGGCCCTCCCCCGCCTGCCCGAGCTGACCGTCGTCGATGTCCGCACGCCGGGCGAGTACGCCGCCGGCCATGTGCCGGGCGCCCACAACATCCCCCTGGACGCCCTGCGCCGGGCCCTGCCCGCGCTCCGCGCCGCCGACGGCGAGCTGCTCCTGGTGTGCGCCTCCGGCGCCCGTGCCGAGAACGCCCGGGCGGTCCTCGCCGAGCACGGCATCCCGGCGGCCACCCTCACCGGCGGCACCCGCGGCTGGGCCGAGCGCGGTCACGAACTGCACCGCCCGCGGGGCGGGTCGCGTGCGACATGGGCCATGGAACGCCAGGTCCGCCTCACCGCCGGCTCGGTCGTCCTGGCCGGCCTCGCCCTCGGGCAGCTGCACCCGGCCTGGCTGCTGCTGTCGGCGGGGGTCGCGGGCGGCCTGGTCTTCTCGGCGCTCACCGACACCTGCGGGATGGCCGCGGTCCTGTCGAAGCTGCCCCACAACCGGCCCCGCCCCGCAGACCTCGACGCGACCCTCGCGAAGATCGGTTCCGCCCGTAGATGAGCGGGCCCCGGACCCGGGAGCGGCCGTCGTAGCCTGGGGTGCGCCGCCCACCTCCCGGACGAGGAGCACCGTGACCACCGCAGACGCAGTTCCGACGACGAGAGACACGGGAGATCCGGGAGACACGAGCGAGCGGTCCGGTCCGTCCGTCTTCCCGCTGCTCCTCTCCTATGTACGGCCGCACCGCTGGGCCCTGCTGGCCGGCGCGTTGCTCTCACTGCTGACGGGCGCGGCCGGACTGCTGCTGCCGCTGGTGGCCCGGGGGTTGATCGAGGACCTGTCCCACGACCGTTCCATCACCGGGAAGTTGCTCGCCATGGCGGGTCTGGTGGTCGCCAACGCCGGGTTGGGCGCGCTGGGTTCGTATGTGCTGCGGCGCACCGCCGAGTCGGTGGTGCTCGGGGCGCGGCGGACCCTGTCGTCGTATCTGCTGCGGCTGCGGATCGCCGCCGTGGACCGGACCGAACCCGGTGACCTGATGGCCCGGATCACCTCGGACACCACCCTGTTGCGCGAGGTCACCACGGACTCGCTGGTCGCGCTCGGCACCGGCGGACTCACCCTGGTCGCCACGGTGGTGATGATGGGGGTGGTCGATCCGGTACTGCTCGGAGTCACGCTCGCGGTGATCGCCGCGGCGGGCACGGTGCTGGGCACGATCGTGCCGCGCATCAACCGGGCCAGCCGCCGGGCGCAGGACGCGGTCGGGGTGATGGGTGCCTCGCTGGAGCGGGTCCTGGGCGCGCTGCGGACCGTGAAGGCGTCGGGCGCCGAGCACCGGGAGGAGCTCGCGCTGCATGCGGCCGCCGAGGAGTCCTGGCGGCAGAGTGTGCGCGCCGCCAAGTGGTCGGCCGCGGCGGGCAACACGGCGGGGCTCGCGATGCAGCTGGCGTTCATCACGGTGCTCGCGGTGGGCGGGGCTCGGGTGGCGACCGGTGCGATCGGGGTGGGCACGCTGGTGGCGTTCCTGCTCTACGTCTTCTACCTGATGTCGCCGATCCAGCAGGTCGTCGGCGCGGTCACCCAGTACCAGACCGGCGCCGGCGCGCTGGCCCGGATCCAGGAGGCGCTGCGACTGCCCGCCGAACCCCCGGCCGAGCCCGCCGAGTTGCCGTCGGCCGGCGCCGAACCGGCCTCCCTCGCCTTCACCGACGTACGCTTCCGCTACGCCGACGACCTGCCGTACGTCCACCACGGGGTCAGCTTCACGATCCCGGCGCGGGGCATGACGGCGTTCGTCGGCCCCTCCGGTGCCGGCAAGACCACCGTCTTCTCGCTGATCGAGCGGTTCTACGACCCCGAGTCCGGCGCGATCAGCCTCGACGGCCGCCCGCTCGCCGACTGGGACCTGTCCCTGCTGCGTGCGGCGATCGGGTACGTCGAGCAGGACGCGCCCGTGCTGTCCGGTTCGCTGCGGGACAACCTGCTGCTCGGCAACCCGGAGGCGGCGGAGGACGCGGTGACCCGGGTGGTGAAGACGACCCGCCTGGACGGTCTGGTCGCGCGGCTGCCGCAGGGGCTGGACACGCTGGTCGGCCACCGCGGGACCAAGCTGTCGGGCGGGGAGCGGCAACGCGTCGCGATCGCACGGGCGTTGCTGCGCCGGCCACGGCTGCTGCTCCTGGACGAGGCGACCTCGCAACTGGACGCGGTTAACGAGGCGGCCCTGCGGGACACGGTCGCCGACGTGGCGCGGTCGACCACGGTGCTGGTGGTCGCGCACCGGCTCTCCACGGTGACGATGGCCGACCGGATCGTCGTCATGGACGCGGGCCGGGTCCGCGCCGTGGGCACGCACCGGGAACTGGTGGCGGCGGACCCGCTCTACGCGGAGCTGGCGGCGACCCAGTTCCTGGCCTCGGAGCACTGAGTACGACGAAGGGCCGCCCCCTCGCGGGACGGCCCTCGCTGTGTGGACGGGGTCAGGCTTCGATGCCCGGTACCAGTCCCATGACGGGCGCGGCCAGGTCGGTGATCTGGTGCAGTTCGCTGAGCCTGTGGACTCCGTTCAGCCCCTGCACCTGCTCCGAGACCTTCGGGATCTCGTCCTTGTAGTGCGCCGGGATGTCGCTGCGGGAGAGCGAGTCGAGCACGCCGAGCGCGGTGAGTTTCCCGGTGTGCTGCGGGCTCGCACCGGCCGCGTTCGCCAGCGGCGCGGCGAGGCCGGTGACCCCGACGGCCAGGCCGACGGCGGCGACGATACGTCGTGTTGAGATCATGTCTCCAGCAACGGCCCCGGCGCCGGACCGGACACGGGCAGCCACTCCGCCTCACCCGTCAGGAGGAGCGCCCGGCCTGCGCTTGCCGAGCCCGGCGGGGCGGAGCACGCTCGGAGTGAGGGTTCTCGCGACCCCTCCGCATCGGGTCGCGGGCGCCCGCAGGAGGTCACCATGGGCACCCCGACAGGTTCCGCCTTCGACACCGAGACACTGCGCCGGGCCATAGAAGGAAACACCGGGAACAGCCTTCTGGCGCTCTACGCGGACGACGCGGAGATCCGCATCGTCGACCGCGACACCCAGCCCAGCCACCCCAAGGTCCTGCACGGCCGCCAGGACATCGCCGCGATGCTGGACGACGTCTACAGCCGCGACATGACGCACAAGCTGGACCAGTGCATCGTGCAGGGCGACAAGGCCGCCTTCAGCGAGTCCTGCCAGTACGGGGACGGCGTCCGGGTCCTCGCCGAGTCGATGATCACGCTGCGCGACGGCAAGATCTCCGAGCAGATCATGATCCAGGCATGGGACGACGAATAGTCGGAAGGACCGCGAGGGTCCAGGTCAGCTCCCGGGTGACCTGGACCTTCTCGGCGCGGGCCGCGCTGGGGCAAAGTCGCCGGGCGCGTCCGCGCGCGTCCGTCGTGCTGCTGCAGTCGATCCTGCGGACCGTCCGCTGCCACCGGAAGCGCTGAGCGGCTCGGTTACCCTGGGGGCGGGCCGTGACTGGCGCTGAGGTGGAGCACCACCGGGGAGCGGTCCGCACTGAGGATGCCGTGCGCCTGGGCGATCGAGTCGACCAGCTCAGGAGTGTGCCGCATGACCCAGGCCCGCATCGCCCGCATCATGGACGGAACCGCCGTCGCCCGCCGGATCGTCGAGGAGACCGCGGAGAGGGCCGCCGCCCTGACCGCACGGACCGGTGTCACGCCGTGTCTGGCGACGGTGCTGGTCGGCGAGGACCCCGCCTCCGTCACCTACGTCCGGATGAAGCAGAACCGCAGCCGCAAGGCCGGTATCGCCTCCCGGCACGTGGCCCTGCCCGCCACCACGACGACCGGAGAACTCGTTGCCGCCCTGCGGGAGTTGTCGGCCGACCCGGCCGTGCACGGCATCCTGCTCCAGCACCCGGTCGGCGAACACATCGACGAGCGGGCGGCGTTCGAGGCGATCGCCCCGGAGAAGGACGTGGACGGCGTGACCTTCGCGTCGTTCGCGACGATGAGCTTCGGCCTGCCGGGCTTCGTCTCCTGCACCCCCGGCGGCATGATGCGCCTGCTGGACGCCTACGACGTCGACCCGGCCGGGAAGCGGGCGGTGGTCGTCGGCCGCAGCGCGATCCTCGGCAAGCCGGCCGGCATGCTGCTGCTCGCCCGCGACGCCACGGTGACCTACTGCCACTCCCGCACCCGGGACCTGTCGGCGGTCGTCCGCGAGGCGGACATCGTGGTCGCCGCGGTCGGCCGCGCCCGGCTGATCCGGGGGCAGGACATCAAGCCGGGCGCGGTGGTGCTCGACGCGGGCTACAACGACGGGAACGTCGGCGACGTCGACTTCGACACCGCCGTCGAACGCGCCTCGCTGATCACGCCGGTGCCGGGCGGTGTCGGCCCGATGACCATCGCGCTGCTGCTGGAGCAGACCGTCGACGCGGCCGCCCGGCAGCTCGGGGTGTGAGGCGAGGTCCGGCGGATTCTCCCGCACGGAGGACTCGGGGGGATACGAAAGTCGGGGGTCGGGTCACCCGTCCAGAGCGACGATCGGCGCGGATCGCCGGAACAGACTGCTTGGGCGACGTCGAAGGACGTCGGAATCCCCACAGCCAAGGAGCTCTGTCATGGGCGTTCTCGGAAAGATCCTGCTCGGAATCGTGGGAGTCCTCGTGCTCGCCGGCGTCGGTCTCTGGTTCGGCATCAGGCACGTCGCGAGCGACATCGGCTCGCACATGATCACCTCGGCCCAGTTCGAGGGTGTTCACGTCGGCGAGACCCAGGACGCGGTACACGACCGCCTCGGCAAGCCCGGCGGTCTCCAGCCGGGGGACAAGCCGAAGCCGCCGGCCGGCACCACCTGTGACTACTACCTGGAGAAGGACGTGTCCCTGGAGAAGAAGCAGACGTTCCAGATCTGCTACCGGGACGGGACGGTCGCCGCCACCAAGGTCCTGCCGTCCGCCGCGGAGGAGGGCGCCCAGGACAAGGGCAAGGGCCAGAGCAGTGTGAGCGCCAAGCCCTGAGCCGCTCGGTCGCACGCCGTCACGAAGGGCCCTCCACCTTGGAGCGCGTGTTCGTTTCCTCTCTGCCTGCCTCGGTGGCGGCTCGCCTTGCCCGGATCCGGTGGCCCTCCGAGCCGGTCGCCTGGGCGCTGGCGGCTCTGATCGCCTCCGGAGCGCTGCTGTCGGCCGCCGCACCACAGTCCCTGCTGCCGCTGCCCCTCGCCGTCTCCGGCGGCCTGGGGTGCGCCACCGGGCTGCTGCTGGCCTGGCGGCGCGACCGGCCCACCCTGGTGGCGGGTGTGGTCGCCGTGGTGAGCCTGCTGACCGTTCAGGCGGCGCTGCCGTTCGCGATGTACTCGCTGGCCAGACGACGGGCGGCGAGTCCCCTGCGCTACGGCGTCTACGCCACCGCGGTCCTCGGCCAGTTCACCACGGGTGCCCCGGTGGTGGGCGCCCTGGCAACGGCCCTGCTGGTGGGCGCGCCCGCCTGGCGCGGCACGGTGATCCGGTACCGGCACACCAGGCTGGAGGAGCTGGCCGAGCGCGCCGAGCAGGCCGAGCGGGAGGCACTGCTGATCGCCCGCCGGGTCCGTGCGGAGGAACGGGCCGCGCTGGCACGTGAGATGCACGACGTGGTGGCTCACGAGGTCAGCCTGATCACGCTGCACGCGGGCGCGCTGAGTGTGGACCCGCAGGAGTCGGAGCGGGCCCGCGAGACCGGCGAGCTGGTCAGGGTCACCGGCAGGCGGGCGCTGGCTCAACTGCGCCAGATCCTCGATGTGCTGCGCGACCCGGAGACCGTCGAGAGCTCCTTCCGCCCCGGCCCGGATCTGCGGGACCTGCCACAGCTGCTCGCCGACTCAGCCGCGGCGGGCGTGCCCGTGGACTGGGCGCCGTGGTCCGCGACGCGGTACGCAACACCGCGGCCGGGCGCCACGCCCTCGCCCCCGAGGCCGTGAACCACCTGGTGGCCCGGGCCGCCGCCGAGCCACCGCCGGCCGCGCCACCCAGGCTACCCCCGCTCACCCCACGCGAGCAGGATGTCCTCGCCGCGATAGCGGACGGATTGAGCAACGCCCAGATCGGCCGACGGCTCGACCTGCGCGTGCCGACCGTGAAAGCCCATGTCTCACGGATCATGGAGAAACTGCACTGCGAGAGCCGGGTGCAGGCCGGGCTGCTCGCCATGCGCGCCGGACCGGGCGGGGCGGGGCACTCTTCGGACGAGGTGTGAACTCCCGGCCGTCGAAGGGCCGTTGCGACTGTGTCCGGGACGCGCGCGGGCGCGGCCGGACAGTGCCCGACCGCGCCCGCGCAGCTGCCTGATCGGCTCCGGGCTACCGGATCAGCTCTGGCTCCACTGCTGGTTGGTCCCGCCGTTGCAGGTCCACAGCACCAGCGAGGTGCCGTTGCTGGTGCCCGCGTTGTAGGCGTCCAGGCACAGGCCCGCGTTGACGTTGGTGATCGTGCCGTTGGAGTTGACGGTCCACTGCTGGTTGGTCTGGCTGTTGCAGTCCCAGATCACGACCTTGGTGCCGTTGGTCGTGCCCTTGTTGTACGCGTCCAGGCACTTGTTGCCGTACACCACGAACTCCTTGCGGGAGGTGTACGTCCAGGCCTGGTTCTGGCCGCCGTTGCAGTCCCAGATCTCCGCCTGGGTGCCGTTGGTGATGGTGTTGTTGTAGACGTCGGCGCAGCGGCTGGAGGCGCCGCCCACGAGGAGGGTGCCGTTGGTGCCGGGGATCGGACTGACCGCGATCGAGCCTAGCGTCGGCAGCGAACTCCCCGTGAAGGTGAGCGAGTTGCCCGCCCCCTTGCTCAGATCGACCTGTACCGAGACCGTGCCCTGCGAGGACCCGGTCGGTGGGAAGGAGACCGTGGTGGCGGTCTGGCTGTTCACCTGGAGGGTGCCGGTGACGGCGGTGGAGCCGGTGTTGGTGTAGGCGACGTCGACGACGTCGAGGCCGGTGCTCGCGGCGCTCACGCCGGTGTACTTGCCGGTGGAGGAGGCGCTGTAGCTGGTGCTCGACGCCTCCGTGCCGCCGCTGATCTTGAGCATCACCGAGCCGCCGGCCGGGACACTGGCGGTGTAACCGGTGCTGTACGAACCGAGGTTCGACTGCGCCCACAGGTCGCGGACCGTCGCGGAGGCACTGGTCAGGCCGAGGTCGGACCAGCGGGCGGTGATGTTCGCGGCGGAGGAGGTGCGGTTGAGCAGCACGACCGCGCGGTTGCCGGTGCCGGCGAGGACCTTGCTGTAGACCTGCAGTCCGGTGCTGTCCTCGGCGACCTTGGCGCCCTGGAGTCCGCGCGCGTCCTGGTCGACGGCGATGACATCGGAGTTCTTGAGGATGGCGGCGGTCTCACCGGTCATCGTGGTGAGGTCGTTGCCGGCCAGGAGCGGGGCGCCGGAGATCGCCCACAGGGCCATGTGGGTGCGGTTCTGGGCGGCGGTGAGGCCGGTCATGCCGACCGTCAGCATGTCCGGGTCGTTGTAGTAGCCGGTGTGCTGGGCGGCCGGGTGCAGGGTCTGGTCGAAGTTGGACAGCACCGCCGACTGCGACGCCGTGCCGCCGTAGTAGTAGATGTCCGTGCTGGTCCGCCACATGGTGCCGAGGCCGGTCGCCCAGTTCCAGGTGTTCTGGTAGCCCCAGTTGCAGATGGAGAGGGTGAGGGGACGGCCGGTGGTGGCGGCGGCCGTGGTGACGGCCGAGCTGATCGACTTGTAGGCGGTGGCCGCGTCCAGGCCCTCGGCGTCGCCGCCGCACCAGTCGACCTTCACGAAGTCGAAGCCCCACTTGGAGAACTGGAGCATGTCCTGCGCGTAGTGCCCCTCGCTGCCGGTGTTGGCGGCGGCGGGGCGGCCGGTCGGGTAGTAGTAGCCGCAGCCGTTGTAGCCGGCGTCGGTGTAGATACCGGCCTTCAGGCCCTTGCTGTGGATGTAGTCGGCGATGGCGCTCATGCCGCCGGGCCACTCACTGGTGTCGACGGTGATGTTGCCGTCGCTGTCGCGGGTGCCCTGCCACCAGCCCTCGTCGATGTTGATGTACTTGTAGCCGGCGGCCGGGAGGCCGGCCGCGACGAACGCGTCGACCTGTGCCTTGATGACGTCGTAGTCGATCTTCGCCGCGAAGCTGTTCCAGGAGGCCCAGCCCATCGGGGCGGTGGGCACCGAGACCTGGGCGGCCGTCGCCGCCTGGGCCGGTCCCGGCGTGGCGAAGAGGAGCGCGGCGGCGGCCGTCAGGGCAAGGGCGAGCGTGCGTACGGCAGCGGTCCACAGGTGTCGTACGAGACCGCTGCCGGTCGATCGGGGCGGGGGGTACATGCGGCTCCTCCACGGGGGTGCACGAGGGGGGTGCGACCCAACCGCGTTCGGCATTCCGAACATGGATCGATGTCCCGAACAGGTCGCGCGCTGACCGTAGAGCCGCCAGAGGGTGAAGTCAACGGATGTGACAGGCGTGAAGTCGCCCTTCTCCAGCGGACGTTCGCATCCTCGACCGAACGGCTACCGGGAGCCCTCCGGCGTCCACCCGTCCGGCCGGAGGATCCCCAGCAGCAGCCGCACCAGTTCCTCCACGACCTCGTCCAGGCTCGCGTCCACCCACCCCGCACTCCAGTCGTGCAGCACCCCGTTCACGCTGCCGATGAACGCCGTCGCGGCCAGCCGGTAGTCACGCGGCGCCGCGTCGCCCCGTGCCACCGCCGCGTTCGCCTCGGTGCAGATCAGCTCCACCCACCGCGCCCGCCGCGCCAGCCGCTGCTCCTCCAGCCGGGGACTGACCCCGATGATCTCGACGAAGGCGATACGGATACGGCGGGGGTCGGAGGTGACATCACGGGCGTAGGCCCGGAACAGCACCGTCACCCGCTCGACCAGCGGCAGCGGCTCCGCCTCGGCGAACGCCTCCACCACCGCACGCTCGGCCCACCCGTTGACCTCCAGGTGCAACGCGGCGAGCACATCCTCCAGGGTCTGGAACTCCTCGTAGAACTGACGGGTCGACAGCCCCGCCGCCTGGCTGAGCGCGGCGACGGTGGTGGCGCGAAATCCCGGTGCCTCGCCGAAGAGTCGGAGCGCCGCCTCCAGGAACCGCCGACGCCGCTCTGCCTTGCGTTCCTCGGCGGACCGGCCGCCGTAACGACCCGTCGGTGCCTTGATCCTGCCCGCCAAGACCGCCCCCTCCGTCATCCACCCGTTGGCCAATTTTGTCGTGTACGCCTCTTGTGGAGTAGGCCCACCCCTCCTTACTTTTCAGTAAGTTCGTTTTGAACGCGCCCGTGTTCAGATTCCGCGACCCGATACTGCACGCGCGCCCCCACCCCCCATCAGAGGAGAGAGCAGTCATGCCTGCCTTCAGACCCAGGCACCTTTGCTCCGTAGCCGCCGCCCTCGCCCTGACCGTCGCCGCGCCCGCGACCGCTGCCCACTCCGCCGACGCCTCGTTGCGCGAGGTGCTGTTCGTGGGCAACAACTGGGACGGCACCGCCACCGTGCTGAAGTCCTCAGGGGACTTCGCCAAGGTGGGCCAGATCAACGTGATCCCGGACAAGGACGCGCGGATCGCGGAGATCAACGCCGACCCGATCAAGTGGATCTACTACACGTCGATCCGCAACGAGGTCGGACAGGGCCACGACCAGTACGCCGACGACATGTACTCCACACCGGACGGGAAGTCCGTGGTGGTGTCCCGGCCGAGCTTCGCGGACGTGGTCTCCATCGACCTGGCCACCGACAAGGTCAACTGGCGTTTCCCGGTGGCCGGTTACCGCGCCGACCACATGGCCGTCTCCCCCGACGGCAGCAAGGTCGCGGTCTCGGCGTCCACCGCGAACAAGGTGCAGGTGCTGGACATCAACACCGGTAAGGAACTGGGCGAGTTCGCCACCGGTGACAAGCCGCACGAGAACGTCTTCAGCCCCGACGGCAAGTACATCTGGAACATGGCGATCGGCGAGGTCACCACCTCGCTCGACGACCCCGCCTGGGACTGGACCAAGGGCGACCGCCACATCACCGTGGCCGACGCCACCACCTACAAGCAGGTCAAGATCATCGACATGCGCTCCCGGCTGGACGCGATCGGTCTGACCGACTTCTCCGACGCGGTGCGGCCCGCCGCCTTCACTCCCGACTGGTCGAAGATGTACTTCCAGGTGTCGTTCTTCAACGGCTTCCTGGAGTACGACATCGCCAGCGACAAGATCACCCGGGTGAAGACGCTGCCGGTGAACCCGGCGACCAGCACGGACCGCACCACCTGGCTCCTCGACTCCCGTCACCACGGCATCTCGATGAAGCCGGACGGCACCAAGCTGTGCGTCGCGGGGACGATGGACAACTACGCCACCGTCGTCGACCGGGCCACCCTCCAGGAGGGCCCGCTCATCACCGCGTCGACCCCGTACTGGGCGACGGTGAGCGGTGACGGCAAGGACTGCATCATCTCCGAGGCGGGCGCCGACCAGGTGACGGCCATCGACTTCGCGACGGGCGAGAAGGTGCTCTCGGTCCCGGTGGGCGACCACCCGCAGCGTGTCCGGCTCGGCCATGTGCCGGCCGACTGGACCGGTGCGTCCACGAGTTGACGGTCCGGCAGGACCCGCACGGACTTCGGCCTCCGGGATGCGCGGCACCCCGGAGGCCGAAGCGTTGCCCACAGCACTCAGAGCGCTCAGAACTTCGACGCGACCCAGGCGGCCAGCTCGGACTTGGCCGCGTTCAGCACGGTGGAGCTGGGCGAGGTCGCCCCGTTGGTCACCAGCGCGAAGTGCAGCACGCCGGAGTCCGAGTCGGTGAGCAGCAGTCGGCGGCTGCCCGTTCCGCCCGGTTCGACCGCCACACCGACCGGGGTCGAGGAGGTGTACGACGGGGGTGCGTACGCCGTGCCGAGGTCGGAGACGACGGTGGTGGACGCGGTCGGGAAGGAGGCGGGGAGGTGGAGTTCGGTGGGTGCGGTGGCGCTGCTGGAGCGCCAGACCTGGACGGCGTACTGTCCGGAGCCGACCAGCGCGGCCACGTTCGGCAGCGAGCTGGGCACCGGGTTCCAGGTCAGGGTCGTGGAGCCGTCCCGGGAGCGGTCCTCGTAGGTGAAGGCGAGGGTGGAGCCCGAGGTGGCGCCGGGGTAGATCCGGTCGAGCAGCCGGGCGTCCTGACGGAGCGTCACCGTGCCGGAGTCGTTCATGTTCACGGCCGAGAGGTCCTCGTCGTTCCAGGCGTCACCGGAGGTGAGGACCTTGCCGGCGTTGTCGTTCATCAGCTCGTGGTGCCGGCCGTTGTAGATGTCCCACTGCCACTGGGTGCCGGACAGCACCGGGCCGGAGGACGCCGGGGTGGACCACCAGTTCGCCCCGGAGAGGCGGGAGTCGAGGGCCTGGTACATGGCCTTGTCGACGGTGGGCGCCTTGCCGGAGGTGGTGCCGGACAGGGGATGCCCGAACTCGCTGACGACCGCCGTGGTGCCGGTGGCCGAGGCGCGGTCGCGGATGGTGCCGAAGTCGGTGGAGTACTGGCCGTCGGAGGCGTTGCCCCACATCAGGATGCCGGAGATCGCCTTCTGGTCGTAGAAGTGGGTGTTGAAGACATAGCGCGAGCCGAGCGTGCCCACGTCCAGCAGGCCGCCCTCCTGGTTGGTGACGTTGCCGTTCCAGTAGAGGTTGGGCTCGATGAGGGCGGGCTTGCTGGTCCAGCCGGCCGCGTCCATCCGGGCCCGGAACTTCTGGTAGAAGGGCCACAGCCGGTTCTGCTCCCAGGTGCGGGAGGTCTCCCCGGAGTCGTAGGAGCCGGCGTAGGGCTCGTTGTAGGGGTCGAAGCCGACGACACCCGCGAACTCGTCGGACGTCAGATGCCCGGCCAGGTACGTCATCGTGGTCTGGGCGGTGGCCAGGAAGTAGTCCTGGAGGCCGTAGTTGTTGTGCCAGAAGTCGTACTGGGCGTCCTGGACGGCCGTGTTCTGGGTGATGTTCTGGCCCCAGAAGAGGCAGATGCCGCACGACTCGGCCGGGTAGTTCCCGAGCGCCACCGCCCACTTGGGAGCGCCGTCGCCGGTGTACCAGCTGCCCGTGTTGAACAGGTAGCGGGAGTACAGGTCCTGGTGGAAGTCGGGGAAGACGCGGATGCCGGCGTCGAGGAACGCCTGCATCTGCGCGGTCACGGCGGCCAGGTAGGTGGTGTCGACCTGGCCCTGCACGGGTTCGGCGTGCGCCCAGGAGAGCAGGAAGCGGACCGCGTTGCCGCCGCCGAGGGCACGCAGCGCGGTGGCGGACTTCTTCGCGTCGGCGACGGAGGCGAACGGCAGGCCGCTGTTCTCCTCCAGCTTGGTCTCGCCGGAGACGTTGTAGCCGCGCAGCACCACTTCACGGCCCTGGCCGTCGACGAAACGGCCGTTCTGCACGGTGAGGGAGGTGCCGTCGAACCAGAGGGAGTCGGACGGGGTGGCAGCGGAGGCGGACGGGGCGCCCGCCACCGCGAGGAATCCGCAGAGGACAACCAGGACAACGACCAAACGCGCCCGGATACTCGTCATGCTCATTACAGTCAGGCGCTTTCCGGACACCGTCAATACTTCTGACTCATGAGTAAGTTGAATACCTGCCTGGCACTTGGCGCTCAACCGCTCACCCGACCGGTCACCTTCAACAGGTACTCCCCGCGGTTGAGCGGATTGTGGTCGGTGCGTGCGCGGCTGGGGACCGCACCGCGCGACACGGGCGCGCGGTGATCGAAGGCGCTCTCCAACTCGCCCTCGCCGCGGGTCAGCCCCGGGAGCCGCTGCTCCAGTTCGTGCACCTGGGCCGCGGGGACCACGCCCTCCAGGACGGCGAGCGGCCCCTGCGTCCCGGTCCGCTGCGGCACCGCGCCGAACCGGGTGAGCACGGGCAGCAGCGCGCCCAGCATGTCCGCCGGGGCCTCCGGCCGGAACCGGTGCATCGGCTCGTACACCCGGGTACCGGCCCACCGCAGCGCCTCGACCAGCACGAGCGGGGTCAGCCCCCGGAAGTCGTGTCCGGTGCTCGACATGCCCTTGTCGAAGCCCAGGTGGGCATGGCTCTGCCGGGGCGAGTAGCCGAAGTGGGTCATGGTGACCGTGCAGTCGGGGATCCGCCAGCCGTGCAGCCCCTGGCCGAGGGTCTCGCGCACGGTGTCCTCGACGGCCTTGAAGAAGGCGTACGGCATCGAGCCCAGCTCCACCTCCAGCCGGAAGCCGACGCGCGCGCCGACCGGGGCCGGCTCCACCCGCAGACCGATGGTGGCCGGGAACGGGTTGCCGCTGGTCTTACCCGCGTCGACATGCGCGAGAATTCCGAGATCGAGCAGTTGCACCGAGCGTGATGTCCTTCGGCATGGGTGGGATTCCTTCCCGGGTGGACATGCACGCAGCGCGCATCGGTGGCCCTCTCCGTGTGACGTCGGGCAGGGAGCAGTGCAGCAGGGGCGCTCACTCGACAGCGATGGATTAATGGTCAACAAAATCGCCGCCGCAGCACTCGCCGCCTCCAGGGCCCGGTCTTAGAGTGACCTACATCACTCCACGGTGACCCTTTTGCCTTGTTTTCCTCATTCGCGGCCGCACGGCCTGGAGGGCATATGACCCACATCAAGGTGAACGTGGACGGCACGCCCTACGAGGACGAGGTGGAACCCCGTCTGCTGCTGGCCCACTACCTTCGCGACCGTCTCGGTCTGACCGGCACCCCGATCGGCTGCGACACCTCGAACTGCGGTGCGTGCACGGTCGAACTGGACGGGGCGACCGTCAAGAGCTGCTCGGTCCTCGCCGTACAGGCGGACGGCTCCACGGTGACCACCGTCCAGGGGCTGGCGAAGGACGGCGAGTGGACCGCGCTCCAGCACGCGTTCCACGAGCGGCACGGTCTGCAGTGCGGCTACTGCACCCCCGGGATGATCATGGCCGCGCGGGATCTGCTGCGCGAGAACCCGCACCCCACCTCCGACGAGGTGCGGGAGGCCCTGGAGGGCAATCTGTGCCGGTGCACCGGCTACCAGAACATCGTCCGCGCGGTGCTGGCCGCCGCCGGACAGCAGGACACCGCCAGGCACCCCGTACCCGAGGAGGCCACGGCATGACCGACCAGGCCGTCCACCATGTCGAACACGAGGTCGGCCGCGCCCGGCTGCGCAAGGAGGACGCCCGGCTGATCACCGGCCAGACCAACTGGACCGACAACATCCAGGTCGCCGGACTGCTCCAGCTGGCCGTGCTGCGCAGCCCGATGGCGCACGCCCGCATCACCCGCATCGACGTCTCCCCCGCCCTCGAACGCCCCGGTGTGGTCGCCGCGTTCAGCGGCGCCGACCTCGCCGAGGGGCTGGGCTCGCTGCCCTGCGCCTGGCCGGTGACCGAGGACATCGTCCTGCCGGACCACCCGCCCATCTCCGTCGACGAGGTCCGCTACGCCGGCGACCCGGTGGCCGTCGTGGTCGCCCGCGACCGGTACGCGGCCGCCGACGCGCTGGAGGCGATCGAGGTCGACTACGACCCGCTGCCCCCGGTCCTCGACCTGGAGGCCGCGCTCGCCGACGGTGCCCCGCTGGTCCACTCCGACAAGGGCACCAACCGCTGCTACACCTGGCCGCTCGCCACCGGCGAGAACTTCGATTCGGTACGGCAGCGCGCCGAGGTCACGCTCAGGCGCCGCTACCACCAGCAGCGGCTGATCCCCAACGCCATGGAGCCGCGCGCGGTCGTGGTGACGCCGATCGCCGCCTCCGGCGAGTACACGGTCTACTCGTCGACCCAGATCCCGCACATCCTGCGGATCATGCTGGCCACGGTCACCGGGATCCCCGAGCAGAAGCTCCGGGTGATCGCCCCCGACGTGGGCGGCGGCTTCGGCTCCAAGCTCCAGGTGTACGGCGAGGAGGCCCTCGCCCTCGCGGTCGCCCGCAGGCTGGGCCGCCCGGTGAAGTGGACCGAGTCCCGCTCCGAGGGCTACCTGGCCACCCACCACGGCCGCGGCATGATCCAGGACGTCGAGATCGCCGCCACCCGCGAGGGGAAGCTGCTCGGCCTGAAGGTTGATCTGCTCGCCGACATGGGCGCCTATCTGATGCTGGTCACCCCGGGCATCCCGATCCTCGGCGCCTTCATGTACCCGGGGATCTACAAGATGGACGCCTACGATTTCACCTGCACGGGCGTCTTCACCACCTGTACCCCCACCGACGCCTACCGCGGTGCCGGCCGCCCGGAGGCGACCTTCGCCATCGAGCGGATCATGGACGAGCTGGCCGCCGAACTCGGCCTGGACCCGGTGGAGTTGCGGCGCCGGAACTGGATCCGGCACGAGGAGTTCCCGTACACCACCATCGCCGGGCTGACCTACGACAGCGGCAACTACGAGGCGGCCACCGGCAAGGCCCTCGCCCTGTTCGGGTACGACGACCTGCGCGCCGAGCAGCGGAAGCGCAACGAGCGCGGTGACACCGTACGCCTCGGCATCGGCGTGTCGACCTTCACGGAGATGTGCGGCCTCGCTCCCAGCCGGGTGCTGCGGGACCTCAGGTACGCGGCCGGCGGCTGGGAGGCGGCGAGCATCCGGATGCTGCCCACCGGCAAGGTCGAGGTGGTCACCGGCACCAGCCCGCACGGGCAGGGGCATGTGACCTGCTGGAGCCAGATCGCGGCCGACGTGCTGGGGGTGCCGTTCGACGACGTCGAGGTGGTGCACGGCGACACCAGGGCCGCCCCGCAGGGCATGGACACCTACGGCTCGCGGTCGCTGGCGGTCGGCGGCGAGGCCGTGCACCGGGCGGCGACGAAGGTGGTCGCCAAGGCCCGCAAGGTCGCCGCGCATCTGCTGGAGGCTAGCGAGCAGGACCTGGAATTCACGGACGGCGTGTTCTCCGTGAAGGGCTCGCCCGAGGCGCGCAAGACCATCCAGGAGATCGCCTTCGAGGCGTTCACCAGCCACGACCTGCCCGACGGCGTCGAACCGTCCATCAACGCCGAGACCGTGGTCGACCCGGAGAACTTCTCCTACCCGCACGGCACCCACCTGTGCGCGGTCGAGGTGGACACGGAGACAGGGCGGACGCGGATCAGGTCGTACGTCTGCGTCGACGACGTCGGCCATGTCGTCAACCCGATGATCGTCGAGGGCCAGGTGCACGGCGGCCTCGCGCAGGGCATCGCCCAGGCGCTCTACGAGGAGGCCGTGTACGACGACGAGGGCAACCTCGTCTCCGGCACCATGGCCGACTACCTGGTGCCGTCGGCGGCGGATCTGCCGGACTTCGTCACCGACCGGACGGAGACCCCGGCGTCCTCGAACGCCATGGGCGTCAAGGGGGTCGGCGAGGCCGGGACGATCGCGTCGACGCCGGCGGTGGTCAACGCCGTGGTGGACGCGCTGCGTCCGCTGGGCGTGACGGACGTGCGGATGCCCTGCACACCGGAACGGGTGTGGCGAGCGGTGAAGGAGGCGTCGGCATGATTCCCCCGGCATTCGAGTACGCCCGTCCGGCGAGCGTCGACGAGGCGGTGCGCGCGCTCGCCGACGCGGGCGAGGAGGCGAAGGTGCTGGCCGGCGGGCAGAGCCTGCTGCCGTTGCTGCGGCTGCGGCTCGCCTTCCCCGAACTGGTCGTGGACGTCGGGCGGATCCCGGAGCTGCGCGGGGTCCGCGAGGACGGCGAGGCGCTCGCCATCGGTGCGCTGACCACGCATCACGACGTCATCCACGACCCGTTGGTGCGCCGGTACGCCGGGCTGCTGGCGGCCGCCACGGCCACGGTCGCCGACCCCGCCGTACGCCATCGCGGCACCCTCGGCGGCTCCCTCGCGCACGCCGACCCGGCGGGAGACCTGCCTGCCGTGGCCCTCGCCCTCGACGCCGAACTGGTCGCGGTCGGCCCGGGCGGCAAACGCACCATCCCGGCGCGGGAGTTCTTCCTGGACTATCTCCAGTCCGCCCTGTCGCCCGACGAACTGCTGGTGGAGGTGCGGATCCCGAAGACGGAGGGCTGGGGCTTCCACTACGAGAAGTTCCAGCGGGTCGCGCAGGCCTGGGCGATCGTCGGCGTGGCGGCGCTGGTCCGGCGTGCCGACGGGCATGTCGCCGAGGCGCGTATCGGGCTCACCAACATGGGCTCGACCCCGCTGCGGGCCACGGCCGCCGAGCAGGCCCTCGCGGGTGCCGACGGCCCCGAGGCCGTCGCGCGGGCGGCAGAGGCGGCGGCCGAGGGCACCCGGCCGTCCCAGGACCTGTCGGCCTCGTCCGAGTACCGGGAGCACCTGGCACGGGTGCTGACCCGGCGGGCGGTGCTGGCGGCCGGCGGAATGGGGTGAGCGCCGATCACCCGCATGCACGACCCGGATCAGGTGCGGGCCCGCTTGGAGGAGACGGGGTACCTCGTCGACGAAGGGCTGGCCGTCACCTGCTTCCTGGCACTGAGACTGCACCGGCCGCTATTCTGCGAGGGCGACGCGGGCGTGGGCAAGACCGCGCTCGCCTCCGCCCTGGCCGGGGCGCTCGGCGCACCGCTGATCCGGCTCCAGTGCCATGAGGGCATCGACGCCTCCCAGGCCCTGTACGACTGGGACTTCCCGCGCCAGCTGCTGCATCTGAGGGCCGCCGAGGCGGCCGGGGTGAACGACGCCGACCGCCTGGAGAGCGAGCTGTACGACCGGCGCTTCCTGATCGCCCGGCCGCTGCTGCAGGCCCTGCAGACGCAGCCGTCGGTCCTGCTGGTCGACGAGATCGACCGGGCCGACGACGAGTTCGAGGCGTTCCTGCTGGAGCTGCTCTCCGAGTACTCGGTCACCATCCCCGAACTGGGCACGCTGCGGGCGGAGGTGCCGCCGGTGGTCGTGCTCACCTCGAACCGGACCCGGGAGGTGCACGACGCCCTGAAACGGCGCTGCCTCTACCACTGGTTCGACCATCCCTCCTTCGCCCGCGAACTGGCCATCGTGCGCACCCGGTTGCCGCGGGTGTCGGCGCGGCTCGCCGAACAGGTCACCGCGCTGGTCCAGGCACTGCGCGGCGCCGACCTGCTCAAGCCGCCGGGTGTGGCCGAGACCATCGACTGGGCCGAGGCCCTGGACGCGCTGGGCGCGACCGAGGTGGACGCGGAGCTGGCCGTGCAGACGCTGGGCTCGGTGCTGAAGTACCGGGAGGACGCGGACCGGGCACGGGGCCTCGATCTGGCGGCGGTCCTGGCGAGCCGGGGAGCGTGACCGCCGTGGCCGGGGCGGGAGAGCGGGGCCCCGCGGGGACGGCGCAGGCGGACGCCGTGCTGCTCGGGTTCGTCCGGGCGCTGCGGGCGGCGGGGGTCGAGGCGAGCGCCCAGCGGGCGTACGCCTTCCTGCGCTCGGTGGAGGTGCTGCGGCCCGGGGTGCGTGCCGACGTGTACTGGGCGGGGCGGGCGACGCTGTGCGGAGGCCACGACGACCTGGAGCGGTACGAGCGGGTCTTCGCCGCCTACTTCGGGCCGTCGGACGGGCCCGCCCGGCAGCCGGCGCGGCGCGCTCCCGCGCCCCGGCTGCGGTTCGTCGCGCGGGACACCCCGGCCGGGAGCCGTTCCCGGAACGAGGGCGAGCGGACCGGGCCGCCGACGGCCGCGCTCGCCAGCGCCACCGAGGTGCTGCGGCACCGTGACGTCGGCGCGCTGGATGCCGCGGAGCGTGCCCAGCTCAACCGGCTGCTGGCCGCGTTCGCGCTGTCCGGGCAGACCCGGCGCTCCGCCCGGCGGCGGCCCGCCAGGCGCGGGGACGTCGACCCGCGCCGCACCGTACGGGAGTTGCTGCGGCGCGGCGGGGAACCGGCCCTGCTGCGGCGCCGTGCGCGCGTGGCGCGGCCGCGCCGGGTCGTGCTGCTCGTGGACGTGAGCGGCTCGATGGCACCGTACGCCGACGCGCTGCTGCGGTTCGCGGCTGCCGCGGTGCGCGGCGGCCGGACGGAGGTGTTCACCATCGGCACCCGGCTGACCCGGGTGACCCGTGAGCTCTCGCACCGGGACCCCGACCTGGCGATGGCGGCGCTGGCGGCGGCGGTGCCGGACTGGCGCGGCGGCACCCGGCTCGGCGAGCTGCTGCGGGAGTTCCTGAACCGCTGGGGACAGCGCGGCATGGCGCGCGGCGCCGTCGTCGTCCTGCTCTCGGACGGCTGGGAACGGGACGATCCGGAGCTGCTCGGTGCGCAGATGCGCCGGCTGCACGGCCTCGCGCACCGGGTGATCTGGGCCAACCCGCGCAAGGCACGTCCGGGTTACGCACCGCTGGCGGCCGGGATGGCGGCGGCGCTGCCCAGCGTGGACGCGTTCGTCGAGGGGCACAGCCTGGCGGCGCTGGAGCGGCTGGCGGCGGTGGTGCGCGGGGCGGAGGCCGACGGGTTCGCCGCGGGGCGGGCGAGAGGAGCGGAGCGTGCGTGAGATCCTCCCGGCGCTGGCGCGCTGGTATGCGGACCGGGTCCCGTTCGGGCTGGCCACGGTCGTCTCGGTCAGCCGCAGCGCACCGCGCGAACCGGGCGCCGCCATGGCGGTGGGGGGCGACGACGAGGTCGTGGGCAGTGTCTCCGGCGGCTGTGTGGAGGGGGCGGTGTTCGAGCTCGCGCAGGAGGTGGTGGCGAGCGGGGAAGCGCGGCTGGCGACGTTCGGCTACAGCGACGAGGACGCGTTCGCGGTCGGGCTGACCTGCGGCGGCGAGATCACGCTGCTGGTGCGGCCGGTCACGGCGGCGTCGGACCCGGTGTTCGGCGCGGTCGCCGCGTCCGTCGCCGAGGGCGAGCCGGTGACCGTCGCCACGGTGGTCGACGGGCCCGCCCCCCGCGGGGCCGCACTGGCCGTCTGGCCGGACACCGAGGCCGGCACCCTCGGCACGGCCGGGCTCGATGTCGCGGTCACCGCCGACGCACGCGGCGAACTCGCGCTCGGCGCCTCGGTCCTACGGCACTACGGCCCGCACGGGGAACGCCGTGAGGACGCGGTCACCGTCTTCCTCCAGTCATTCGCGCCGCCGCCCCGCATGCTGGTCTTCGGGGCCATCGACTACGCGGCCGCGGTGGCCCGGATCGGCGACTTCCTCGGCTACCGGGTCACCGTGTGCGACGCCCGCCCGGTCTTCGCCACGCCCAAGCGGTTCCCGGCCGGCGTCGAGGTCGTCGTCGACTGGCCGCACCGCTACCTGAGCGGCACGGAGACCGACGACCGCACGGTGATCTGCGTCCTGACCCACGACCCCAAGTTCGACGTGCCGCTGCTGGAGGAGGCGCTGCGCCGGCCGGCCGCCTACATCGGGGCGATGGGCAGCCGCCGTACCCACGACGAGCGGCGCGCCCGGCTGGCCGGGGCCGGTCTCACCGAGGCCGAGCTGGCCCGGCTGCGCTCGCCCCTCGGCCTCGACCTCGGCGCCCGCACTCCGGAGGAGGTCGCGGTGTCCGTCGCCGCCGAGATCGTCGCCCTGCGCTGGGGCGGCAGCGGTACGCCCTTGGCCAAGACCGCCGGGGCCATCCACCACCCGGTCGCGCCCTGAGTGCGAGGAGGAGCAAGCCATGGAGCTGCACCACGAGTTCACCGTCCCCGTGCCGGTCGACGACGCCTGGCGGGCGCTCCTCGACATCGAACGGGTCGCGCCCTGCCTGCCCGGCGCGGTCGTGGAGGAGTACGACGGCAAGACCGTGACCGGCTCGGTGAAGGTCAAGGTCGGCCCGGTCACCGTGACCTACCGGGGCACCGCGGTCTTCGAGGAGCAGGACGAGCCGGCACACCGGATCGTCCTGGCGGCGAGCGGCCGGGAGACCCGGGGCCAGGGCACGGCCAGGGCGACGGTCACCGCCACCCTCGCCGAACGCGACGGCGGTACGGCGGTGTCGGTCCGCACCGACCTGACGGTGACCGGACGTCCCGCCCAGTTCGGCCGCGGGGTGCTGGCGGAGGTGGGCGACCGGCTGGTGGGCCAGTTCGCGGCGTGCCTGGCGGAACGGCTGACCGAGCGACCGCAGGACGAGCCTGTCCTCGACGAGGAGGAGCCAGAGCCCCTCGACCTGCTGCGCACGGCGGGCCTGCCGGTGGCCAAACGGGCGGCCGCCCTGCTGGCGGTGGCCCTGCTCGCCTGGCTGACGGCACGGCTACAGCGAAGGAGGCGCACCGGACGACACCGATGACGGCAACTCCCCGAGGGACGAGGCGAACCGGCCAGCACCGGCGGCAGCAACCCCCTGGGGGCGCGGGGCCGTGTCTGATATGCGGCTGCGCCGCGTGGGCGCGACCAGCCACGAACCACCCGCACCCGCCGACGGACAACCCCTCGCAGACGACCAGGCGTCCCAGCACCGCCGCACGCGGCCCCGGTCAGCGCAGCGGCAGCCGGTGCAGCGTCACCTCCATGAGCGAACCGTCGGCGGCGGTCGCGGTCAGGTAGGTGCAGTACGGCTGGCGCCGCCGGTCGGTGGGCGAGCCGGGGTTGAGCAGCCGCAGGCCGCCCGGTGCCGTGGTGTCCCAGGGGATGTGGCTGTGCCCGAAGACCAGGACGTCCAGGTCGGGGAAGCGGGCGGCGCAGCGGGCCTCGCGGCCCTGGGCGGGACCCGTCTCGTGGATCACCCCGAAGCGCAGGCCGCCCAGGTCGGCGTACGCGACCTCGGGGAGGCGGGCGCGCAGGCCGGGGCCGTCGTTGTTGCCGTACACCCCGATCAGCCGGCGGCTGTGGCTCTCCAGCAGGTCGAGGGTGGCCTCGTCGATCCAGTCGCCGGCGTGGAGCACGACGTCCGCGCGCGGGAGTTCGGCGAGGAGCTGGTCCGGGAGCCGTCTGGCCCGCGCGGGCAGGTGCGTGTCGGAGGTCAGGAGGAGGCGCACCCGGCCAGCGTAGCCAGCCGCCGCCTCTTACGAGATCTTCAGTTCGAACTTAACAGTTGCACCTGGACAGTTTCCACTGACGGTTCTAGAGTGGACCGCATGGCAGAGATCACCGATTCCGCGACCCGCGCCGCGCGCGACCTGCGCGTGATGTTCAGCAGGCTGCGCCGCCGTATCCGGGAGGTCGCCCGGGACGCGGACCTCACCCCGTCGCAGGAGTCGGCGCTCACCCTGGTGTCGAAGCACGGCGCGGCCACGGCCAGCGCGCTGGCCTCCGCCGAAGGGGTGCGGCCGCAGTCGATGGCCGCCACTCTGGCCGCGCTGGACCAGCAGGGGCTGATCCGCCGCAGTCCCGACCCGACCGACGGCCGTCGCCAGCTTGTCACCCTGACCGAGGCGGGCCAGGCGCGTGTCGAGGGGAACCGGCAGGCACGCGACGAGTGGCTGGCCCGCGCCTTCCAGGAGCGGTACACCGAGGAGGAACGGCAGACCCTCGTCACCGCGATCGAGCTGCTGGAACGGCTGTCGCGCCCGTGATACCGAGGCTCACCGGACACGCCCGCGAGGCCACCCGCACGGCCCCCGCCGGGTTCGACCGGCGGCTGATCGCGCCGATGGTCCTGGGGTCCGTGCTGAACCCGATCAACTCCTCGATGATCGCGGTGGCCCTGGTGCCGATCGGCATCGCCTTCGGGGCCCCGCCCGCCGAGACGGTGTGGCTGGTCACCGCGTTGTACCTGGCGACCGCCGTGGGCCAGCCGGTGATCGGGCGGCTCGTGGACATGTACGGGCCGCGCCGGCTCTACCTCGTCGGCACGGGACTGGTGGGCATCGCGGGTCTGATGGGCGCGCTGGCGCCCTCGCTGGGCGTGCTGATCGCGGCCCGGGTACTGCTCGGGTTCGGCACGTCGGCGGCGTATCCGGCGGCGATGCGGCTGACCCGGAGCGAGGCCGAGCGCACCGGGCAGGACAGCCCGGCCGGGGTACTGACCGCGCTCGCCGTGTCCGGCCAGACCGTGGCCGTGATCGGGCCCACGCTCGGCGGGCTGCTGATCGGTGCCGGTGGCTGGCACCTGGTGTTCACCCTCAACGTGCCCCTGTCCGCGGCCTGCCTGGTCCTCGGCGTCAAGCGGCTGCCGCGGACGAAGACCTCGCACCGGCGCCAGAGCATGGACCTGCCGGGGATGGCCCTGTTCGCCGTCCTGCTGGTCTCCCTGATGCTGTTCCTGATGGACCCGCGGCCGGACCGCTGGTACCTGCCGGTCCTGACCCTCGTCGCGGCCGCCGTCTTCACGGTCCGGGAGCTGCGGGTGGCGGACCCGTTCGTCGACCTGCGCGTCCTGGGCGGCAACGTCCCGCTCATCCTGACCTATCTGCGCCAGCTCCTCGCGTACACCACCTCGTACGCCTTCCTGTACGGCTACACGCAGTGGCTGGAGCAGGGCCGCGGGCTCAGCGCCTCCACCGCAGGACTCGCGCTGCTGCCGCTGTCGGTCGCCGCGCTCACCGTCTCCACGCTCACCGGACGCCGTGAGGCGGTGCGCGGCAAGCTGCTCGTCGGCTCCGCGCTGCAGATCGCCGGCTGCGCGGCCCTGCTGCCGGTCGGCGCGGGCAGCCCGGTGTGGCTGCTGCTCGCGGTCGGCGCGCTGCTGGGCGTACCGCAGGGTCTGCTCGGGCTCGCCGGGCAGACCGCGCTGTACCGGCAGGCCGACCCGGAGCGCATCGGCTCCGCCGCCGGGCTGCTGCGCACCTTCATGTACCTCGGCGCGCTGGGCGCCTCCGCCGCCACCGCGGCGTTCTTCCCGCACCGCGCCGACACGGGCGGGCTGCACGGCCTGGCCCTGTTCATGCTCGCCGGCTCCGCACTGCTGCTGGCGATCACGCTGCCGGACCGCTCCCTGGCCCGGCTCACCCCCCAACCCCGTCAAGCCTCCGGAAAGGCCTGATCCACCCCATGTCTCTGAGCACCCTCGACCCGCGTACCGCCCTTGTCGTCATCGACCTCCAGCAGGGCATCGTGGCCATGCCCACCCAGCCGTACACCGGCGCCGAGGTGGTGGCCCGCACGGCCGAACTCGCCGACGCCTTCCGCGCCCAGGAGCTGCCCGTGGTCCTGGTCCGGGTCTCCTTCGCGGCCGACTTCGCCGACGCCGTCCCCGGCCGCACCGAGCGCCAGGCGCGCGGCCTCTCCTTCCCGGCGGGCTGGGACGTCGTCGTCGACGAGCTGTCCGGCCACGACGGCGACATCCACGTCACCAAGCACAACTGGAGCGCCTTCCACGGCACCGACCTCGACGTCCAGCTGCGCCGCCGCGGCATCACCCAGATCGTGCTGACCGGCATCGCCACCAGCATCGGTGTGGAGTCCACCGCCCGTGACGCCTACGCCCACGGCTACCACGTCACGCTCGCCACCGACGCCATGGCCGACGCCGACCCCGAGGCGCACCGCGGCAGTGTCGAGCGGATCTTCCCGCGCCTCGGCGAGTCCGGCACCACGGCGGAGGTCCTGGAACTGCTCGCCAAGACCCACGGCTGAGCTCCGCCACGAGGATCGGCGAGCCCCGGTGTGCCGCGAAACGCCGCAGGGCGGCCGACGAGCTCGGTGAGCCGTCGGCCGCCCTGCGGCGGTTGGGTACGTCGCGCCCTGGGTGAGCCCTAGGCGGACATCTCCTTGCGGATCAGCGGCAGCGCCTCCCGCAGGGCCTCCCGCCAGTCCCGCAGCGGCTCCAGGCCGACCTGTGACCACCGGTCGTGCCCGAGGGCGCTGTAGGCGGGGCGGGGGGCCGGGCGGACGAACGCCTCGCTGGTGGTGGGGCGCACCCGCTCCGGGTCGGCGCCGAGCAGCCGGAAGACCTCCCGGGCCAGCTCGCACCAGGTGGCCGCGCCGGAGTCGGTGCCGTGGAAGACACCGTGCGCGTTCTCGTCCCGCCCGAGGCGGGGGCCGAGGTCGGCGATCCGGGCGGCCAGGTCGGCGCTCCAGGTGGGCTGTCCGCGCTGGTCGTCGACGACGTCGAGGGTGTCCCGGCGGGACTCCAGCTCGATCATCGTGCGCACGAAATTCTTCCCGTGCGTGCCGTACAGCCAGGCCGTGCGGACGACCGCGCTCGCACCCGGGAGCTCCGCCAGGACGGCCCGCTCGCCCGCGAGCTTGGTCCGCCCGTAGGCGGTGCGCGGGGCGGTGGGGTGGTCCTCCGGGTACGGGCTGGTGCGGGCCTCGCCGTCGAAGACGTAGTCCGTGGAGACGTGGACGAGACGGGCGCCGTGCCGGGCCGCGGCGCGGGCCAGCAGGCGCGGGCCCTCGCCGTTGATCAGCAGGGCCCGCTCCTCGTCGGACTCGGCGTCGTCGACGGCCGTGTACGCGGCGCAGTTGACCACCAGGTCGGGCGCGTGCCCGGCGAGCGCCGACTCCACCGAGTCGGCGCTCGTGATGTCGAGGTCGGCGCGGCCGAGGGCCACGACCTCCTCACCCCGGCGGGTGAGCTCCTCGACCACGTCGTGGCCGAGCATTCCGCCCGCTCCGGCGACGAGCCACTTCATCAGTGCTTCCCCTGCTCCTTGCGCGACTCCAGGGCGGCGCGCTCCTTCAGCGGCTCCCACCAGTCCCGGTTGTCGCGGTACCAGGCGACGGTGTCGGCGAGGCCGGAGGTGAAGTCGTGCTTGGGGGTGTACCCCAGCTCGTTGTGGATCTTGCTCCAGTCGACCGAGTAGCGCTGGTCGTGGCCCTTGCGGTCAGCGACCCGGTCCACGCGCTCCCAGTCGGCGCCGCACGCTTCGAGCAGCAGCCCGGTGAGCTCCTTGTTGCTGAGCTCGGTGCCGCCGCCGATGTTGTAGACCTCACCGGAGCGGCCGCCGGTGCGGACCAGGTCGATGCCCTGGCAGTGGTCCTCGACGTGCAGCCAGTCGCGGACGTTGCTGCCGTCGCCGTAGAGCGGGACGTTCTTGCCGTCGAGGAGGTTGCTCACGAAGAGCGGGATGACCTTCTCGGGGAACTGGTGCGGCCCGTAGTTGTTGGAGCAGCGGGTGACGCGGACGTCCATGCCGTGGGTGCGGTGGAAGGCCAGCGCCAGCAGGTCCGAGGAGGCCTTGGAGGCGGAGTACGGCGAGTTCGGCTGGAGCGGGTGGCTCTCGGGCCAGGAACCGGTCTCGATGGAGCCGTAGACCTCGTCGGTGGAGACGTGCACGAACGGGCCGACGCCGTGGCGCAGAGCCGCGTCCAGGAGGGTCTGGGTGCCGACCACGTTGGTGCGCACGAACGCGCCCGCACCGTCGATGGAGCGGTCGACGTGCGACTCGGCGGCGAAGTGCACGACCTGGTCGGCGTCCGCCATGAGCTTGTCGACCAGCTCGGCGTCGCAGATGTCACCCTGGACGAAGGTCAGCCGGGGGTGCTCCGCGGGCAGGTTCGTCAGCGTGCCCGCGTAGGTGAGCTTGTCCAGCACGGTGATGTGCGGCGCGTCGGGGCCGTCGGCGGCGAGCAGGCCGCGGACGTACGTGGAGCCGATGAAGCCGGCCGCGCCGGTGACGAGGAGATTCATGAACGGATCTGCACCTTGCTGTGGTCTCCGAGAACGAGGCGGTGGGCGCTGGGGGTGCCGGGTGCCGGGGTCACCTCGACGTGCCGGCCGATCAGCGAGGACTCGATCCTGCCCACCCCGTCGATGGAGGAGTCCCGCAGCACTATGGAGAACTCCAGCTCACTGTCCGTGATCCGGCAGTTCTCCGCGACCGACGTGAAGGGGCCCACGTACGAGTCGCTGACGACAGTACCGGCACCGATCACGACCGGTCCGACGATCCGGGAACCCGTGACGCGCGCACCGGGCTCGACGACCACGCGGCCGACGATCTGGCTGGCCTCGTCGACCTCGCCGTCGATGCGCGGCTCCTGGCTCTCCAGGACGGTCCGGTTGACCTCCAGCATGTCGACGACGTTGCCGGTGTCCTTCCAGTAGCCCTTGATCACCGAGGAGCGCACGTCGGCGCGCTGGTCGATGAGGTGCTGGATGGCGTGGGTGATCTCCAGCTCGCCGCGCCAGGACGGCTTGATGGCGCGCACGGCGTCGTGGATGGCGGGCGTGAAGAGGTAGACGCCGACCAGGGCGAGGTCGCTCTTGGGCTCCTGCGGCTTCTCCTCCAGGCCGACCACCTGGCCGTCGGCGTCCAGCTCGGCGACACCGAAGGCCCGCGGGTTGGGCACGTGGGTGAGGAGGATCTGGGCGTCGGGACGGGTCTCGCGGAACTCGTCGACGAGTCCGCTGATGCCGCCGACGATGAAGTTGTCGCCGAGGTACATCACGAAGTCGTCGTCACCGAGGAACTCGCGCGCGATGAGCACCGCGTGGGCGAGTCCCAGCGGGTGCTCCTGGGGGATGTAGGTGACGCGCAGGCCGAACTTCGACCCGTCGCCGACCGCTTCCTCGATCTCGGCGGCGGTGTCGCCGACGATCATCCCGACCTCGGTGACGCCCGCGGCGGCAAGAGATTCGAGCCCGTAGAACAGCACGGGTTTGTTCGCCACCGGCACGAGCTGCTTCGCCGATGTGTGGGTGATCGGCCGCAGCCGGGTTCCGGCACCGCCGGAGAGCACCAAAGCCTTCATTCACTACACCTTATAGGTGAACATCTGATTTAGACGTTCTTCTGTTTTCACGACTGGTTACGACAGTATGGCCCTGGTGCGGATGGCATGTGACCACGAGGTGCCTCGTACCGGCATCCCGCCCGTTATGTCCGATGAATTCGGCGCCCGCGCGGCCGCGGTTCAGGAGTCCTCCGGCCAGGCCGCGGCACGCTCCACCTCCGCCTCGATCTCGGACCGGGGGCGGCCCTCGTCACGGGCGTACTCGTTCACCGCGGTCAGTTCGTCGCGGGCGAGGTCGCGCCAGGCGCGCAGGGCGGTCTCGTAGGTCTCCGACTGGGCGCCGCCCGGCTCCTGCTGCTGGGCCGGGGGGCCGTAGGCGTCCCGCAGCTCCAGGACCTTTTCGTGGGCCGCGTCGGCGGCGCGGTGCTTCGCCACCAGTTCTTCGAAGGTGTGTGCCACGTCAAGACCCTAAGAAGCCTCGGCCCGCACCGCCTCCCGAGACGGCCGCACATGCACCCGTGTGGCGCTCGACCGGCTCAGCCGCCCTCAGCCGCCCTCAGTCCTCCTCGGCGTCCTCGACCAGGTCCGCCCACACCTGCTTGCCGCCGCTGACCGGCACGGTCCCCCAGGCGGCCGACATGGCCTCGACGAGGAGGATGCCGCGGCCACCCGTGGCCTCCCAGCCGATGTTCGGAGGTTTCACCGGGCTGCGCGGCGAGGCGTCGGCGACGGCGATCCTCAGCCGGTGGTCGACCTGGGTCAGATCGAGCCGGACCGGGCCCTCGGTGTGGATGAGGGCGTTGGTGACGAGTTCGGAGACGATCAGCAGGGCGGTGTCCATGGCGTCGTCGGTGACGCCCCAGGAGCGCAGGGTGCGCTTGCTGAACCGGCGGGCGTGCCGGGCGGCCTCCGGGACCCGCCACACCGTCCAGCTCTCGCGCAGCGGCCGTACGGCCATGCCGTCGTAGCGCATCAGCAGCAGGGCGACGTCGTCGGCGCGGTGGGCGTTGCCGAGCAGGGCGTCGGCGACCAGACCGAGGTGGGCGGGGTCGGAGACGGCGAGGTCGCGGGCGAAGCGCGCCATGCCGTCGTCGATGTCCTCACCCGGGGACTCGACCAGGCCGTCGGTGGTGAGCGCGAGCAGGGTGCCGGGGCGCAGGCTGAGCTGGGTCATGGGGAAGTCGGCCTGGCCGAGCACACCGAGCGGGGGGCCGCCCTCGGTCTCGGCGATCTCCGTGGAGCCGTCCGGGTGACGCAGGACCGGCGGCAGATGCCCGGCGCGGACGCACCACGCGGTGCCGTCCTCCATGTCGACGTCCACGTAGCAGCAGGTGGCGAAGAGGTCGCTCTCCATGTCCATGAGGAGACGGTTGGCGTGCGACACCACCACGTCGGGGGTGTGGCCCTCGGCGGCGTAGGCGCGCAGCGCGGTGCGCATCTGGCCCATCAGGGTGGCGGCGGCCGCACTGTGGCCCTGGACGTCGCCGATGACCAGGGCGACGTGGTTCTCGGGCAGGGGGATCACGTCGTACCAGTCGCCGCCGACCTCCAGCCCCTCGGTGGTGGGCAGATAGCGGGCGACGGCGACCGCGCCGGGCAGCGTGGGCAGCCGACGGGGCAGCAGGGCACGCTGGAGCATGCCGACGAGTTCGTGTTCGGCGTCGAAGGCGTGGGCGCGCATCAGGGCCTCGCCGGCCAGGCCCGCGGAGGCGGTGAGCAGGGCGCGGTCGTCGGGGCCGAAGTCGTACGGGCTGTCCCAGCCGATCAGGCAGGCGCCGGCCATCCGGCCGCCCGCGGGCAGCGGGAGGACGGCGAGGCCGCCGGGGCCGACCTCGGCGAGGGCGGGTTCCAGGGCGCTCTGGGCGGGCCAGATCTGCACCCGGCCGTCCCGCAGGGCAGCGGCGAGGGTGGGCATGGCGCGTACGGGCGCGTCGGGCCACTCGGTGCGCCATTCGGTGCGCCACAGTTCGGGCCAGGACTCGGCGTCGGGCGGCTCCAGGACGGTGACCACGAGACGGTCGTTCTCCAGTTCCGCGAGCGCGATCCGGTCGGCCTTGAGCGGCCCGCGCAGTGCGGTGACGACGGCCTGGCTGACGTCCTTGACCGTGAGAGCGGTGGCCAGGGCGGCGGCGAGCCGCTGCACACGGGCCACGTCGGTGACGTCCGAGCGGAGCGTGGAGGCGTCGGCGACGGTGCCGGCCAGCCGGGCCGGGCGGCCCTCGCCGCCGGGCATCAGACGGCCGCGCAGCCGCAGCCATCTGGGCGCGCCGGAGGGCTGCAGGATCCGGAACTCCAGCTCACGGTCGCCGATGGACATGTGGTCGGCCTCGACGACGGACATCAGTGCGGGCACGTCCTCGGGCACGGTACGGCCCAGCAGCGTCTCGACCTTGCCGTCGAACTCGTCCCGCTCCATGCCGAAGAGGTCCAGGATGCTGTTGCCGACCTCGATCCGGCCGGTGTCCATGGCGAGGCTGAACGCGTCGGCGGGCAGCTCACCGGTGTCGGTGGGGCCGGAGAACGGGGCGGGCAGGGCGATCGCGTCGGCGACCAGGTGCAGGCAGGCGCGGTCCTCGGGGCCGAATCCGTCGTCCCGCTCGCTGACGGCGACCAGGAGTCCGGCACGGCCGGGCACCGGCAGGACGGCCAGCGAGAACTCCTGGGCCGGGGTCCGCCGCGCGTCCGGGCAGTCGGCCAGCTCCTCGGGGCCGAGCCAGACGGGCCGCCCGGTGCCGTACACCTCTGCGACCGAGGAGCGCCCCACGGCCGGATAGGAGTCCCGCAGCCCGTACAGGGTGCGGGGCAGGCCGGCCGACTCGGCGAGGCAGAACACGGCCCCGTCGTCCCCGGGCGTGTACACACCGGCGAACGCCGCGCCCGCGAACACCAGCGCCTGTTCGAGGACGCGACGGAGCCAGTCGGGTGCGCCGGGATCGCCCGTGAGCGTTTCGAGGGCGATTTCGGCGCGATCCGTTCTCGTTCCGCGTACCGCAGCGCCCTCACTGACCACGCCGCCATTACAGCGCTTATGACGCGTATGCGCAGCCCCTGTGACCGTTCCGTGGAGGTCCAAAGGTCGATGCGCTCGAAAGGAACCGAACATGTCTTGACCCGTGGGTTCCGCACGGCGATCTCATGACAGACATGACTGTCCGCGGCCGTTCGGCGCCTGGGAGTGTCGGGACCTGGCCACGGAGGGGGACGGGATGGACAGGCGGTACGAGGTGTACGCGCTCGCCGACGGGCAGTTCTACGACACGCCCGACCGGCTCGGGTCGGGCGGGGCGCAGTCGGAGCCCCTGTTCGCCACGGCGCGTCGCGCGGTGCCGGAGGGCTGGCACGCGGCACGGTCCGGCGACTGGCTGACCATGACCCCGCTCGGCGCGGACGGCGCGCCGCTGCCCTCACCGGCCCAGGGCTGGAAGATCCACTCCTCGGCGACCCGGGCGAACGCGGAGCGGATCGCGGCGGTCGTGTGGGACTACTGCGTGCCGCGCCGCATCCCGTTCAAGTTCGTGCCCGGACCGCATCTGCTGCACCTGCGCAACGCCAAGTACGCGGGCCGCGACACCAGCGGCAAGTTCGTCACGGTCTACCCGTCCGACGAGGGCCGGCTGCAGGAGGTGCTGCGCGAACTGGGCGCGCTCCTGGAGGGTTTCGAGGGACCGTACATCCTCACCGACCTGCGATGGAACGACGGTCCGCTGTACGTGCGCTACGGCGCGTTCGCCCGCTCCTACGTGGTGGACGAGCGCGGTTCGCTGGTGACGGCGGTGCGGGACGGCGCGGGGAGGCTGGTGCCGGACCGGCGGGCGCCCTCCTTCCAGGTCCCGGAGTGGGTGACGCTCCCCGAGTTCCTGCGGCCGCAGCTGGCGGCGCGGGACGCCACGACGGTGGGCGACCTGCCGTACCGGATCGAGAAGGCGCTGCACTTCTCCAACGGCGGCGGGGTCTACGCCGGGACCGACACGCGGGACGGGCGGCGGGTGGTGCTCAAGGAGGGGCGGCCGCACGCGGGGCTCGCGGCCGACGGCGCCGACGCCGTCGCCCGACTGGCCAGGGAGAAGGCGGCACTTGAGGCGGTGGCCGGCACCGGCGTGGTGCCCGAGGTGCGGGACTGGTTCACCCTCGGGGACCACCGGTTCCTGGTGACGGACTTCCTGGAGGGGCGCCCGCTCAACGCCTTCTTCGCACAACGGCATCCGCTGCTCACCCCGGACCCGGACCCGGGGGCGGTACGGGACTACACCGACTGGGCGCTGCGAATCCACCGGGCGGTGGAGCGGGCCGTCGAGGCCGTCCACGCACGCGGGATCGTCTTCAACGACCTGCATGCCTTCAACATCATGGTGGCCCCGGACGAGGAGTCGGTGTTCCTCGTCGACTTCGAGGCGGCCGCCCCCGTCGCGGAGAACGGCCGTCAAGTGGTCGCCCACCCGGGCTTCTTCGCCCCGCCCGACCGCAGAGGCGTGGAGGTCGACCGCTACGCGCTGGCCTGTCTGCGCCTGGCCCTCTTCCTGCCGGTGACCACGCTGTTCGTCGTCGACCGGGGCAAGGCCGCCCACCTGGCGGACGTGATAGCCGGTCAGTTCCCGGACGTGCCATGGGCGTTCCTGGACGAGGCGGTCGCGGAGATCACCCGGGGCACCCCGGCCGCGCGCCCGGTCGTGCCGGCGGACTGGCCGCACAGCCGGGACTCGATGGTGAAGGCGATCCTCGCCTCCGCCACCCCCGAGCGCGACGACCGGCTCTTCCCCGGTGACATCGCCCAGTTCGGCGACGGCGGCGGTCTGGGCCTCGCGCACGGTGCGGCCGGGGTGCTGTACGCCCTGGACCGGTCCGGCGCCGGACGGCACGAGGAGGGCGAGCGCTGGCTGCTCGACCACACGGCACCGCCGCCGCCCGGTACCCCGCTCGGTCTGTACGACGGTCTCGCGGGCGTCGCCCACGTCCTGGCCGGACTCGGCCACCGGCAACGCGCGCTGGACCTCGTGTCGGGCATCCTCCGGGAGAACTGGCGCAACCTCTCGTCCGACCTGCACGGCGGCCTGGCGGGCCTCGGCCTGGTCCTCGACGCGCTCGCCGACTCGACCGGTGAGACAGCGCTGCGGGAGCGGGCCGCGGAGGCCGCGGAGATCGTCGTACGGCGTCTCGCCGAACCGCTCCCGGACACGCCCCGGCGGCGCGCCGGGCTGCTGCGGGGTGCGACCGGGCCCGCGCTGTTCCTGCTGCGGCGATACGAACGGACCGGCGAGGCCCGGCTGTTGACGGCGGCCGGCCAGGCGCTGCGCCGGGACCTGGACCGCTGTGTGGTGCAGCGGGGCGGCGGTCTGGAGGTCGACGAGGGCTGGCGCACCCTGCCGTACCTCGGCGACGGCAGTGCGGGGATCGGGCTGGTCCTCGACGACTGGCTGGCGCACGGCACCGACGGGACCGGCGCCTTCGAGCGCGCCCGCGCCGCGATCCTGACCGCCGCCACCTCACGCTTCTACGCTCAGCCGGGCCTGTTCCAGGGCCGCGCCGGGATGATCCTGCACCTCGCCCGCACCGGCGCCGACCCGGACAGGATCGCCGCCCAGGTCGACGGGCTCGGCTGGTTCGCGATGGCCTACCAGGGCCAACTCGCCTTCCCCGGGCACCAGATGATGCGGCTCTCCATGGACCTCGGCACCGGCACCGCCGGGTGTCTGCTCGCGCTGACGGCCGCCCTCGACGGCGACCGCGCCGCCCACCTGCCGTTCCTCCCGCCGCCACCGGCGGCCCCCGAACACGGCTCCGCACTCTGAAGGAGCCGTGACGCAACCCCGTCCCCGACAACACCGGGGGGACCGCTCGGTCCCCGGAAAGGACAAGACATGGCACTTCTCGACCTGCAGACGATGGAGTCCGAAGAGCGTCACGACGGAGGCGGCGCCAGCACGGTGAGCCTGCTGTCGTGCGTGTCGGCGGCGAGCATCCTGCTCTGTCTCTGACCGGCACCGCGAACCGGGCTCCGGGCGGCCCTCTCCTTCGGGAGGGGGCCCGTCCGGGGCCTTCGCCGATACGAGGGCTGCCACGATGACCCCGCCTCCGCACCGTGATCCGATGCGCACCGCCCTGCGCCACGCCGGGGTGCGCTGCGCCGCCCTGTGCCTGGTGAGTACGGCCGCCACGGCGGCGGGGCTGCTGCTGCCCGCCGTACTGGGCCGCGCGCTGGACCTGCTGCTGGCGGGCGCCCCGGCGGCCGGCTGGGTGTTGCGGGCGGCGGGAATCGTGCTGCTGCTCGCCGTGCTGGACGGCTGCGCGAGCGTCGTCGCCGGGACCGTCGACGCGCGTGCAACGGCCGTACTGCGCAAGCGGGTCACGGGGCATGTACTGGCCCTCGGGCCGCGCGCGGGGGCCCGGTTCGGCGCCGGGGACCTGGTCGCCCGGCTGGTCGGGAACGCGGCCCAGGCCGGGACCGGGCCTGCCGCGCTCGCCGCGCTGCTCGCCGCGCTCGCCGGTCCGGTCGGGGGCGTGGTCGCACTCGGTCTCATCGACCCCTGGCTGGCGGCCGTGTTCCTCGCCGGGGCGCCCGTACTCGCCCTGCTGCTGCGGGCGTTCACCCGGGACACCTCGGCGTGCGTGACGGAGTACCAGCAGGTGCAGGGCCGGATCGCGAGCGCGCTGGCGGAGGCGGTCGACGGCCACCGGACCATCGCGGCGGCGGGCCTCCAGGACCGGGAGACGGCCCGGATCCTGCGCCCGCTGCCCGAACTCGCCCGCGCCGGGCGCCGGATGTGGCGGGTGCAGGGCCGGGCCGCCGCCCAGGCGGTCATGGTGGGCCCGCTGCTCCAGCTCGGCGTCATGGCGGTGGCCGGTCTGCTGCTCGCCCGCCACCGGATCTCGGTCGGCGAGGTCCTGGCCGCCTCCCGCTACGCGGTCCTCGCGACCGGCGTCGGCGTGCTGGTCGGACAGCTCGCGGCTCTCACGCGGGCCCGCGCGTCCGCGGCGCGCCTCGCCGAGGTCGTGTCGTACCCCGCACCCTCCCATGGCACCCAACCGCTCCCGCCGGGCCCCGGCCGCCTGGAACTGCGCGGGGTCGCGGCCCACCGGGGCGGGCGCGCGGTGCTCGACGGCCTCGACCTGACCGTTCCCGGTGGCACCGCCCTCGCCGTCGTCGGCCGTTCGGGTTCGGGCAAGTCCCTGCTGGCCGAACTCGCCGGCCGCCTGACCGACCCGGACAGCGGGGAGGTCCTGCTGGACGGCGTTCCGCTGCCCGCCCTCCGCCACGACGACCTGCGCCGGGCCGTCACCTACGCCTTCGCCCGCCCGGCCCTCCTCGGTACGACCGTCGAGGACACCGTCGCCCTCGGGCTCGCCGCCCCCTCCCCCGCCGAGATCCGTGCCGCCGCCCGCAGGGCCCGGGCCGACGCGTACATCCGCCGCCTGCCCGACGGCTACGCGACCCGCATCGCCGACGCCCCGCGCTCCGGCGGCGAGTCCCAGCGTCTCGGTCTCGCCCGCGCCTTCGCCCACCCGGGCCGGCTGCTGATCCTCGACGACGCCCTCTCCAGCCTGGACACGGTCACCGAACACCACATCACCGAGTCCCTGTTGTCCGGCCCCGGCCCGACCCGCCTGATCGTCGCCCACCGCGCGACCACGGCGGCCAGGACCGACGCGGTGGCATGGCTCGACGGGGGGCGGGTCCGGGCGGTGGGGACCCATGCGGAGCTGTGGCGCGACGCGGGGTACCGGGCGGTGTTCGGGGACGCGGGCGCGCTCGCCCCGGCCGCCGAGGCGACACCCGACGCGAGCAAGGGCGCGGCAGGCGCCCTGCCGACGCAGGCCGCTGACGTGTCGCGGTCGGCGGCGACGGAACGGAGGACACGGTGACGAGCCGGGCCCGGCGGCGGGCCATGGGGTTGCTGCGGGCTGGATGGCCGGTGTCGGCGCGGCTCGCGGGCTGGTCTCTGCTGGAGGCCGGGCAGACCTTTCTCCTCGGATACGCCCTGGCCCGCGCGCTCGACGTCGGGTTCCTGGCCGGGAACGTCCGGGCGGGGCTGCTGTGGCTCGCGGCGGCCGGGGGCGGCGTGGTCCTCGGGGCATACGGGACCCGGCGGGTGTACGGCGTGGTCGCCGACCTGGTCGAACCGGTGCGGGACCGGCTGGTGTCGGGGGTGGTCGCGCGTGGGGTGCGGGAGGCGGACCGGGCAGCGCTCTCCGGGCTGACCCAGCAGGTGGAGATCGCCCGGGACACCCTCGCCGGGCTGGTGATGGTGTCCCGCTCCTTCGTGTTCGCGGTCGGCGGTGCCCTCGCCGGGCTGTGCACCCTCGCGCCCCCGCTGCTGCTGGTCGTCGTACCCCCGCTGCTCGCGGGGCTCGGCCTCTTCGCGGCGACCCTGCGCCCGCTGGCCCGTCGGCAGCAGGCCTTCCTCGTCGCCGACGAGGCCCTCGCGGGAGAACTGGGCGAGATGTGCCCGGGGCTGCGGGACGTCACGGCGGCGGGCGCCGAGCAGTACGCCTGCACACGTGCCGGGGAGCGCGTCGACGCCGAGTTCCGGGCCGCCCGGGCGCTGGCCCGCTGGAGCGTCGTACGGGTGGCGGCCCTGGGCGTCGGCGGCCAACTGCCCCTGGTGCTGCTGCTCGCCACCGCCCCCTGGCTGCTCGCCCACGGCGTCACCGCCGGTGCCCTGGTCGGCGCGCTCGCCTACATCACCCAGTCCCTGCTCCCCGCCCTGCAGAACCTGGTGCACGGCCTCGGCACCAGCGGCGCCCGCCTCACGGTCGTCCTGCGCAGACTGCGCCCGCCCCCGAACCCCGGCACCGGCACCGGCACACCTGGCGAGACCCCGGACACCCCCAGGTCCACCACACCCCGCAAGGTCCCCGGGCGACGCCCGGACGTCGGTGTCCCTGCCCTCGCCCTCGCCGCCGTGTCCTTCGCCTACGGACCCGCGAGCGCCCCCGTCCTCGACGGCCTCGACCTGTGTGTCCCACAGGGCGGTCACCTCGCCGTCGTGGGGCCGAGCGGGATCGGCAAGTCGACGCTCACCGCGGTGGCCGCCGGGCTGCTGGCCCCGGCGCACGGCCAGATCCGGGTGTACGGGCACCCCGTGCCGGGGGCGCGGGCGGCCGGGCTGCGGGTGCTGATCCCGCAGGAGGCGTACGTCAGCACGGGCACCCTCGCCGAGAACCTCGGACTGCTGCGGCCGGCCCCCGTCCCGGAGCCCGAGCTGCTGGCCGCCGCCGCGGCGGTCGGGCTCGCCCCGCTCCTGGAGCGGCTGGGCGGGCCGGACGCCCCGGTGCGCCCCGCGGCGCTGTCGGCCGGCGAGCGCCAGCTGATCGCGCTCACCCGCGCGTATCTCTCCCCCGCGCCGCTCGCCCTGCTCGACGAGGCCACCTGCCATCTCGACGCGGAGGCCGAGGCCCACGCGGAGCGCGCCTTCGCCGCACGGCCGGGCGGCACGCTGGTGGTCGTCGCGCACCGGATCGCCTCCGCCGGCCGCGCCCAGCGGATCCTGGTGCTGGACGGCCCCCGCACGGCCTACGGCACCCACCAGGACCTGCTGCGCACCTGCACGCTCTACCAGGACTTGGCGGCACCGTCACACCCACCAGCCGCCCGTTGAGGACCAGCCACACCACACCCACCCTCATCCGACCACACCGGCCGTGTCACATCCACTCGCCGCACGCCACCCGCCGCGCCTCCTCCCCCCACCACCACGAGCCCGGCCGCATCACAACCACCCTTCGCCCTGTGAGATGCGGATCGCGTCGACGCGATTGCGGGCGCCGGTCTTGCGGGTGATCGCCGCCATGTAGTTGCGCACCGTCCCGTGGGACAGGTGCAGGCTCCCGGCGATCTCCGCGATCGACGCCCCGCCGGCCGCCAGCTCCAGCACGCTCAACTCCCGTCGGGTGAACGGGATCTCGGCGGCCTTGAGGAAACCGAAGCCCAGGGAGTCGTCGACGAAACGTTCCCCCTCGGCAGCGCGCCGGATCGCCCGCACCAGCCGTTCCGGCGCGCCCTCCTTGTCGACGTAACCCAGCGCCCCCGCCTCGGCCGCCCGCTTCAGCAGCCCGGGTCTGTTCGCACCGGCAAGCACCACCAGCCTCGGCGACGGCGTGCCGGCCTCCGCCGGGCGCAGTTCGGCCAGCGGTGGCACACCGTGGGTGCCGGAGCTGTCGAGGTCCGCCGCGCACACGTCCGGCCGTACCGCCCGGACCTGCCCCCGAGCGTCGTGCCACGGCGTGTCGTACACGCGGAGCCCCGGTTCCCGGCGTAACCACTCCGCCAGGACCGATCTCACCAGACATGCGTCGTGCACCAGAAGTACCCGGATCACCGCCGCCCCCTCAGCCAGCCGTCCTTCGGTTCTTCGGTTCAAGGTGTTGACCGCGTGCCCCATTGTTGGCGTCCGCCACCCCTCGCGGGCGCGGAGTTCCGGCCATCAGGGTGCGCGGGGGCGCACGCCAGGCGCTCGTACGCCGCCGCGCGCATCGACTGCGGGGGCATGTGCGGGCGTGAACGGGGTACACGGAGGCCGCCCGGTGCAGTGGCTCCTGCCGCTCTCGCCGTGCGCCGGTCGCCGCCGCGAGGGAGCCTTGATCCCGAGGACGCGACGCGCGGCCGGGCGAGGAGGTGGTCGGGCGTGTCCGACGCGATGGGGTCCCCTCCGGCGCCGGTGGAGCCGACCGTGGAGGAGCCGGCGGCCGACGACGCCGGGTCCGGCCGGCCGCTGTTGTCGCTCGCGCTGGCCTCGATGATGGAAGAGGTGCAGGCGCACTCCGGCGGGGTCTATCTGATGGCGGCCGACGAGCCGGTCCTGGAGATGGCGGTGACGGCGGGGCTGCCCCGGGCGTTCGCCGCGCCCTGGGAGCGGGTCGGGCTGAGCGCGCCGATCCCGGTGGCGGAGGCGGTGCGCGAGCGCCGGCTGGTGTGGGTGGGCGGTGAGGAGGACATGGCGCGCCGGTATCCGCGGATCGCGGTGGTGCTGCCGTATCCGTTCGTGCTGGCCGCGCTGCCCGTGGCGACGGCCGACACCGTGTACGGGGCGGTGTACGTGACCTGGCCCGGTTCGCATCCGACGGTGCCGTCCGACAGGGAGCGGCAGGCGCTGACGGCGGCGTGCGAACGGCTGGCGGTGCGGCTCGACCGGGCCGCCCGGGAGAACCGTGCGCTGCGGGCCGAGCCGGATCTGCTGACGGCGCCGGTGTCGGGGGCGGGCACGCTGGGCACGGTGGAGGCGGCGCGGATGGTGGCACGGCTGCCGTACGGGCTGGCCTCGCTCGATCTGCACGGGCGGGTCGCGTTCGCCAACGCGGCGGCGGCCGAACTGCTCGGTGTCCAGGCCGGCGAACTGCTCGGCACCCAGCCGTGGGTGTCGGTGCCCTGGCTGAACGACCCGATGTACGAGGACCGCTACCGGGCCGCGCTGATCAGCCAGCATGTGACGTCGTTCGTGGCGCTGAAGCCGCCGGGCGACTGGCTGTCGTTCCGGATGTATCCGAGCAGGACCGGGCTGACCACCCGGATCACCCGGGCGCGGGCGGCCGCCGAGATGGTGGGTGCGCTGCCGCGCGCCGACGCGGCGGCCTCCCCCCGGCTGGTCACCATCTCGCAGGTGCTGAGCCTGGCCGGGGCGCTGACCGAGGCCGTCGGGGTGCAGGACGTGGTGCAGCTGGTGGCGGACGAGGTCGCCCCCGCCGTCGGCAGCCAGGCCCTGGTGATACTCGGGTCACGGGGCGGGCGGCTGCATGTGCTGGGGCACCGGGGGTACGACGATCCGCAGGTCGTGGAGCGGTTCGACGGTATCCCGCTGGCCTCGCGGACACCTGGCACCCATGTCCTGAACACCGGTGTGCCCGCGTTCTTCGAGTCACGGCAGCAGCTGGAACGGCTGTATCCGGGGCGGCGCGACTCCCCGGACGGGTTCGCCGCGTGGGCGATCCTGCCGCTGATCGCGTCGGGGCGGCCGGTGGGCAGCTGTGTCCTCGCCTACGCCGAACCGCATGCCTTCCCCGCCGACGAGCGCGCCGTGCTGACCAGTCTCGGCGGGCTCATCGCGCAGGCCCTGGAGCGGGCCCTGCTCTACGACGCGAAGAACCAGCTGGCGCACGGTCTGCAGGCGGCCCTGCTGCCGCACTCGCTGACCCCGCCGCCCGGTGTCGAGGCGGCCGCACGCTATCTGCCGGCCATGCACGGCATGGAGATCGGCGGCGACTTCTACGACCTGGTGCCGACCCGGCCGCTGGCCGCGGCGGTGATCGGGGACGTGCAGGGGCACAACGTGACGGCGGCCGGGCTGATGGGCCAGATCCGTACCGGTGTACGGGCTTTCACCACCGTCGGACAGGCGCCCGAGGAGGTGATGCGCAGCACCAACCGGCTGCTGATCGACTTCGGCGCGGACCTGTTCGCGAGCTGTCTGTATCTGCGGCTGGATCCCGCACAGGGGCGGGCGGTGATGGCCCGGGCCGGGCATCCGCCGCCGCTGCTGAGACGGCCGGACGGCCGGGTACGGGTGCTGGACCTGGCCGGCGGTCCGCTGCTGGGCATCGACGCGGAGGCGACGTACCCGACCACCGAGGTCTCGCTGGCGCCGGGTTCGGTGCTCGCCCTCTACACCGACGGGCTGGTCGAATCACCCGGCGTGGACATCGAGGACGCGCTGGTCGGTCTCGGCGAACTGCTCGCGGAGAACGGCGACCAGCCCTTGGACAGGCTCGCCGACACGCTCGTGCGGCACAGTGCGGCGGCGCAGGAGCGTGTGGACGATGTGGCGGTGCTGTTGCTGCGAGCCCAGCCGGACGGCTGAACCCCGCGGGCAGCGGACGGCCCGGCCCTCCCGCCGGAGGGCCGGGCCGTCCGCTGCCGAACGGAACCGCTGGTGGGGCCGGTCAGCCCTTCTTGTGGTGGTGCTTGCTGCTGGTGCCGTTCGCGACGGTCCCGGACTGGTCGCCGGTACCCGTCGCGGTGCCGGTGCCGCTCTGGTCGCCGCCCGCGGCCGGGTCACTGGCGGTGGCCGACGGGTCGACCGCGCCGGTGCCGCTCTGGTCGCCACCGGCAGCCGGGTCGCTGGCGGTGGCGGACGGGTCGGCCACGCCGCCGACCTGGTCGCCGCCCGCCGCCGGGTCACTGGCGGTGGCCGACGGGTCGGCCGAGGCACCGGCGTCACCGGCGCCCGCACCCGCGTCACCGAGGGTCGCGCCGGTCGCCTTCAGAGCGGTGGTCACCGGCTGGAAGAAGGTCTCGCCGCCGGCGGTGCAGTCGCCGCTGCCGCCGGAGGTCATGCCGACCGCGCCGCCGTCCTGGGTGAACAGCGAGCCGCCGCTGTCGCCGGCCTCGGCGCAGACGTTGGTCTGGATGAGACCGGTGACGGTGTCGGTGCCGCCGGGAACGGTCTCGCTGGCGAAGTTGACCGTGGCGTCGAGGCCGGTGACCTGGCCGTCGTGCAGACCGGTGGTGGAGCCCATCCTGAACACGGTCTCGCCGACCGTGGCGTCGACCGCCTGGGTGATCGGAACGGTCTGCTGGCCCGTGTTGACCTCGCTCGGCGCCTGGGTGGTGGCGTCGTTGTACTTGACGAGCGAGAAGTCGCCGTTGCCGGGGAACTGGGCCTGGTCCACGGTGGCGATGGGCTGGCCGTTCTGGGAGTCGGACCAGTCCTTGGCCGCGACCCCGCAGTGACCGGCCGTCAGGAAGGCGGGGCTGCCGTCCGATGCCTTGACGTTGAAGCCGAGCGAGCAGCGGACGGTGCCCTGGGCCACCTGGGAGAAGATCGCGTCGCCGCCGGAGACGAGGGTCTTGAAGGTGCCCGACGACTTCTTGAGGGTGGCCATGTTGGAGCCGAGGCCCTTGACCGTCGACTCCAGCGTGTCCCACTTGCCGCCGGTGACGGAGCTGTCGGCGCTCACCACGACCTTGTTGGTCTTCGGGTCGATGGCCCAGGCGGTGCCCGGTATGGTCGCCTTGGTCTTCAGGGTGGCCGCGGCGGCCTCCAGCGCGGAGGTGCTGTTGGCGACCTGACGGACGACCGCGCCGGCCTTCTGCGCCTGGACGATCACGTTGTTGTCGCCGTTGACGACGTTGACGACGAGCTGCTGCTTGCCGCTGTCGAAGTAGGCCCCGGCGAACGCCTGGCCGAGGAGGCTCTGCAGCTGCGAGGAGAGATCCGAAGCCTGCGTCGCCTTCAGGACCTTGGGCGCGGTGCTGGCACCGGAGGCGTTGTCCTGGGACGCGTTGGCGTTCGGCAGCAGAAAGGCCGCAGCTCCGAGCGCCACCACACCGCCCGCCGCAATCGCGGCATTGCGCTTCGGAATTCGCTTGTGACTCAAACTTCTCGACCTCCAAGGGACGGAGTACCTGCCGTAGTAGGGCAGTCGTTCGTGAGCGGCGCCTGGATGCTCATAGGTACGGGCGGGTCACGTGGTGCGTTCAATTCCGGTTCCCAACTTCCTTGGACCGGCTGAAAATCGGCCATGCCCGTGGGTGTCGTGGCGTGGCTGCGCGTGGTGCGTCCGAGGCCCGGGAACAATCCCCCATATGACGATGACCACCGCCGAAGCCGACAAGATCCTCTCCGCCAACTTCGCCCCCTGGGTGCTCGATCTCGGACTGACCGTCGAGGCGGTGGGCGAGGACCGGGCGACACTGCGTCTGCCCTGGTCGGAGCGGTTGTCCAGGGAGGGTGGCGGACTGTCGGGGCAGGCCCTGATGGCGGCCGCCGACACGGCGACGGTGATCGCGGTCTCGGCGGCCCGGGGCTCCTTCGTGCCGATGACGACGGTGCAGCAGTCCACGTCTTTCCAGCGCGCGGTGACCGGTACGGATGTCCTGATCGAAGCGGTACTGACCAAGCTGGGCCGCCGGATGGCGTTCGCCGACATCACCATGCGCGACGAGAGTTCGGGCGCGCTCGCCGCCCGGGCAAGCACTGTCTACGCACTGCTGGGGTGAGAGCCCGCACCCCCGAACCGACACGGTCAGCAATCGATCACTGACGTTCCGTTGCGATCACGGACCGGAATCCTTGCTTCAGGGAATCTGCACATCGAATACCCAACCAAGTCACGGGAAGCGACGGATCTGCACAACCGCACGCCCCCTGCCGCGCCTTTGGCGCGGTGTGCCGGATTCGCCACCGGGCGGGCAAGCCTCGGCGCTGGGGCGAAGTCGTGCGGCTTGTGAAGGAGTCGCCGACATGGCGTGCGCACGCCTGCACGGATGAGCCCTTCTGAGGCTCAAGTTCCCAGGTGAGACCCCTGGTTGATTGGAAGCGCGGACCGCGGGCGTGCTTTGATCCATCGCACCGCAGGGACCGCGAAGGGTTCCCGGAAACGGGCGCCCAGCACCCGCGGTCGCGGCCATCCGCTCGTCCCCACAGGACCGTTGTCTCGTCCCGAAGGGCCGTAGGGGGCCGTTCTCCCCCCTTGTGAATATCCATATGAAGGGAAGTTCCATCATGAACTCCACCCCCCAGGTTGAGACCGTCGAGATCTCCGACGCCGAGCTCGACAACGTCTCCGGCGGTCTGTCCCTGAACGCGCTCGGCACCGTGACCGGCCTGGTGGACGGCATCGCCCCGGTTTCCGGCCTGGTCAACACCGCTGTCGGCACCGTCGAGGGTGTCACCGGCCTGAACACCCAGCCGGTCACCAACCTGGTCGCCGGTCTCTGATCGCACCTCGTTGCCGCTGAGTCCCGGAGCCGGATCCCGGCCCCGGGGCTCTCGGGCGTTCTGAAACGCCTTCTTCATCAGCGTCTCTCCCACAGGTGAGGGAAGTTCCGTGCAGTTCCGCCAACAGGCCCTCGCCAAGCTCCAGTCACCGGAGGAGCTCGATCTCCCGGTGCGTTTCGCCCGCCCGCAGGGCTGGCTCGCGCTGTCCGTCTCGGTCGTCGTGATGGCGGCGGCCTCGGTGTGGGCGGTGACCGGTTCGGTCGCCTCCACGGTGAGCGCGCAGGCCATCCTCACCCACGGGCAGGGCAGCTACATCCTGCAGAGCCCGGTCGCCGGCCAGGTCACGGCCGTCCTCGCCGAGCAGGGCGAACGGCTCCCGGCGAACTCCCCCGTCCTGAAGGTCCGTACCCCCCAGGGCGACTCGATCGTGCGCACGGTCGCCGCCGGGCGGATCAGCGCGCTGGCCGCCACCATCGGACAGATCATCCAGACCGGCGCGAACGTCGCCGCCGTGGAGAAGATCGCGCACGCCTCGGACCCGCTGTACGCGACGGTCTACGTCCCCGCCGAGAACGCCTCCTCCATACCGGCGGACGCCCAGGTCGACCTGACCGTGTCGTCGGTGTCGACCCAGGAGTACGGCGTGCTGCGCGGCCAGGTGAAGTCGGTGGACCGCTCCGCCCAGTCGGCCCAGTCGATCGCCGCGTTCCTCGGGGACAGCCAGCTGGGCGAGCAGTTCAGCAAGAAGGGCCGCCCGGTGGCCGTACTGGTCCGGCTGGACACGTCGAACAGGACGAAGAGCGGCTACAAGTGGTCCTCGGCCGACGGGCCGCCGTTCCGGCTCGACTCCATGACCCTGGCCTCGGGTTCGATCCGGCTGGCCGACCAGCGTCCCGTCGATTGGCTGCTCCCGTGACCACCGCCCAGGAGACCCGCGGCCGCCGGCGCGCCGCCCCGCCCAAGCGTCCGGTGCCCAAGGGCCGCGGCGGCACGGTCCGCACGCCCACCGTGCTCCAGATGGAGGCGGTCGAGTGCGGCGCCGCCTCCCTCTCGATGATCCTCGGCCACTACGGCCGTCATGTCCCGCTGGAGGAGCTGCGGATCGCCTGCGGTGTCTCCCGCGACGGCTCACGCGCCAGCAACCTCCTGAAAGCGGCCCGCAGTTACGGCCTCACGGCCAAGGGCATGCAGATGGACCTGGCCGCCCTCGCCGACGTCCAAGCCCCGGCCATCCTGTTCTGGGAGTTCAACCACTACGTCGTCTACGACGGCATGGGCCGCCGCTTCGGCCGCCGGGGCGTCTACATCAACGACCCCGCCAAGGGCCGCCGGTTCGTGCCCATGGAGGAGTTCGACGGCAGCTTCACGGGTGTGGTGCTGGTCCTGGAACCGGGCGACGGTTTCGAGAAGGGCGGGCGCCGTCCCGGCGTCCTCGGCGCGATGCCGGCCCGGCTGCGGGGCACCGCCGGCACCATGCCCGCGGCCGTCCTGGCCAGCCTGCTGCTGGTGGTCGTGGGCGCGGCACTGCCCGCGCTGAGCCGGCAGTACATCGACCTGTTCCTGATCGGCGGCCAGACCTCGCTGCTCGCCGTGCTCTTCGCCGCCATGGGCACCTGTGTCCTGCTCACGCTGGTGCTGACCTGGTTGCAGCAGGCGAACCTGCTGCACGGCCGGATCGTCTCCTCCACCCTCTCCAGCGCCCGCTTCCTGCGCCATCTGCTGCGGCTGCCGGTGACCTTCTTCTCCCAGCGCAGCCCCGCCGACCTGGTCCAGCGGCTCCAGTCCAACGACCAGGTCGCCGAGACCCTCGCCCGCGACCTCGCCGCGGCAGGCGTGGACGCGGTGGTCGTCGTCCTCTACGCCGTACTCCTCTATACCTACGACACACAGCTCACCTTCCTCGGCATCGGCGTGGCGCTGCTGAACATCGTGGCGATGCGGTTCGTCGTACGGCTGCGCGCGACCCGGACCGCCAAGCTGCGCGCGGACACCGCCCGGCTCACCAACACCTCCTACACCGGCCTTCAGCTGATCGAGACGATGAAGGCGACCGGCGGCGAGGACGGCTACTTCCGCAAGTGGGCCGGGCAGCACGCGGCCACCCTGGAGGAACAGCAGCGCCTCGGTGTGCCGAGCGCCTGGCTGGGCGTGGTGGCCCCGACCCTCGCGACCCTCAACAGCGCGCTGATCCTGTGGATCGGCGGTATGCGGGCGGTCGAGGGCGGCATCTCGGTCGGTCTCCTGGTCGCCTTCCAGTCGCTGGTCACCCGTTTCACCGCGCCGCTGACCCGGCTCAACGGTGTCGCGGGCCGTATCCAGGACTTCGCGGCCGACGTGGCCCGCCTCAAGGACGTGGAGAACTTCCAGGCGGACCCGATCTACGCCCGCCCCGGCGCCGGTGACTCGACCCGGCGTCTGCAGGGCCATGTCGAGCTGGAGAACATCACCTTCGGCTACAGCCCGCTCGACAAGCCCCTGCTCACCGGCTTCAACCTGACCGTCGGACCGGGCCGGCAGGTGGCCCTGGTGGGCGGCTCGGGCAGCGGCAAGTCCACGGTCTCCCGGCTGATCTCGGGTCTCTACTCCCCCTGGGAGGGGGTGATCCGCATCGACGGCCAGCGTCTGGAGGACATCCCGCGCGGCGCGCTCGCGGCCTCCGTCTCCTTCGTCGACCAGGACGTCTTCCTCTTCGAGGGCTCGGTGCGCGACAACGTGGCGCTGTGGGACCCGTCGATCCCGGACGAGGCCGTGGTGGAGGCGCTGCGGGACGCGGCCCTGTACGACGTGGTGACGCGCCGGCCCGGCGGTATCCACAGCAGGGTCGAGCAGGATGGCCGCAACTTCTCCGGCGGCCAGCGGCAACGCCTGGAGATCGCACGGGCGTTGGTGCGCCGTCCCAGCATCCTGGTGCTCGACGAGGTGACCAGCGCGCTGGACGCCGAGACCGAGCTGACCGTGATGGACAACCTGCGCCGGCGCGGCTGTGCCTGCGTGGTGATCGCGCACCGGCTGAGCACGGTCCGCGACAGCGACGAGATCGTCGTGCTCCAGCACGGGACGATCGTGGAGCGCGGGCGGCACGACGAGTTGGTGGCACACGGCGGGGCGTACGCCGCGCTGGTCAGGGAGCGATGAGATGACGACCGTAGACGGAGGCGACCTCGTTCTCGGCGCGCTCGGCTCGCTGGGTGCCCGGATCGACTGCACCGGCTTCAACCGGCTGGACCTCGAAGGTCCGCAGGTGCTGTGGCTGGTGGCGTCCGGTGCTCTGGACCTGTTCGCGGTGGACGCCGAACAGCAGGGCCACTGGCACCACTTGGGGCGGCTGGAGGCCGGCTCGCTGCTGCTCGGTCCGGTCGCCGGGCCCCAGCACACGCTGGTGGCACGCCCGTTGCGCGACTGTGTGGTCCACCGCATCGGCCTGCGCGAGCTGTACCAGCCCGCCGGCACCCAGACCTGGTCCTACGACGAGTACGGCAACCCCCAGTACGTACCGCCGACGACGAGCCCCCTGGAGTACGCCCTCGCCCTCGGTGTCGGCCGTGGCCTGTCCATCCTCTTCCAGGCGCCGATGACCGCCAGCGAGCGGGCCGCGGCCCCGACCGACGACGACGTCTTCTGGATGCAGGTGCCGCCGGGCAGTGTCCAGTACGGCTCGCTGTACGGCGCGGAGGCGGCCGCGGACCTGCTGATGGACCCGGCCGTGTGGCAGAGCATGGTGGACCAGGAGTACCGGCTGCTCACCACGCTGGACCGCTGGATCGAGCAGCTGGAGCGCACCCACGAGACCCGGACCGCGGCCGGTATCAAGGCCGGTGAGGCCGTCCGCGCCCAGGCCGACCGCACCCTTCTGGCCTCCATCGGCAAGGGGTCCAAGCGCACCACGGCCGCCGACGCCGACGCCTCCTACGCGGCCTGCAAACTGGTCGCCCAGGCAGCGGGCATCACCCTCGCCGAGCCCGCGCAGAGCGGCACCGAGAGCGACCGCATCGACCCGGTCGAACGGGTGGCGCTGGCCTCGCGGGTTCGTATTAGGGCGGTACGGCTCGACGGCAGCTGGTGGCGGGACAACGTCGGCCCACTGGTCGGCCACCGGGCCCTGTCCGGGGCGCCGGTCGCACTGCTGTGGCGGCGCGGCGGCTATGTGGCCGTCCATCCGGCGACCGGCCGGGAGACACCGATCGAGAAGGCGAACGCGGAGGAGTTCGAGCCGCGCGCGGTGATGTTCTACCGCCCGCTGCCCGACAAGGCGTTGACTCCGCTGGGTCTGCTCCGGTTCAGTCTGCAGGGCACGCGTGGCGACCTGGGCAGTCTGCTCCTCGCCGGTCTGGTGACCGTGGCGATCGGCTCGCTGGTGCCGATCGCCACCGGCAAGGTGCTGGGCGACTACGTGCCGAAGGCCCAGACGAACCTGATCGTGCAGGTCTGTCTCGCGGTGATGATCAGCGCGGTGGTGTCGGCCGCGTTCACGCTCCTGGAGAACCTGACCATCCTCCGTCTGGAGGGCCGTATCGAGGCGACGCTCCAACCCGCCGTCTGGGACCGGCTGTTGCGGCTGCCCACGAAGTTCTTCACGCAGCGTTCGACGGGTGAGCTGGCGAGCGCGGCGATGGGCATCAGCGCGATCCGCCGGCTGCTGGCGGGCGTCGGCCCGGTGGTCGCCCAGTCGGTGACGGTCGGCGCGATGAACCTGGGCCTGCTGTTCTGGTTCAGCGTCCCGATGGCGCTGGCCGCGATGGGCATGCTCGTGGTCATCGCCGCGCTGTTCCTGGGGCTCGGCCTGTGGCAGGTGCGCTGGCAGCGCAAGTTGGTGGTGCTCGGCAACAAGCTGAACAACCAGGCCTTCCAGACCCTGCGGGGTCTGCCGAAACTGCGGGTGGCGGCGGCCGAGAACTACGCGTACGCGGCCTGGGCGGGCGAGTTCGCGCGCAGCCGGGAGCTCCAGCAGAAGGTCGGCCGGATCAAGAACCTCACCACGGTCCTCGGCTCGGTCTACCTCCCGGTCTGCACCCTGCTGATGTTCATGCTGCTGGCCGGCCCGGCGAGGGGCGCCATGGACGCGGCGTCCTTCCTCACCTTCAACACGTCGGTGACGATGCTGCTCACCGCGGTCACGTCGTTGACCGGTTCCTTCGTGTCGGCGGTGGCCGCGCTGCCGCTGTTCGAGGAGATCAAGCCGGTCCTGGAGGCCGCCCCCGAGGTACGCACCGCCAGCACCCGCCCGGGGCCGCTGTCCGGCGCGGTCGAGGCCCGCCGGCTGTCCTTCCGCTACGCGGACGACGGCCCCCTGGTCCTCGACGATGTCTCCTTCGACATCCGTCCGGGCGAGTTCGTGGCGGTCGTCGGCCCCAGCGGCTGTGGCAAGTCGACGCTGCTGCGGCTGCTGATCGGCTTCGACAAGCCGGTGTCGGGGAGCGTCCTGTACGACGGTCAGGACCTGGGCGCGCTCGACCAGTCCGCCGTACGCCGTCAGTGCGGTGTGGTGCTCCAGCACGCGCAGCCGTTCACCGGCTCCATCCTGGACGTCATCTGCGGCACCGAGCCGTACACCCCCGAAGAGGCGATGGCGGCGGCCGAGATGGCAGGCCTCGCCGAGGACATCAAGCGGATGCCGATGGGGCTGCACACGATCGTCGCCGGGAGCGGCGCGATCTCGGGCGGTCAGCGGCAGCGGCTGATGATCGCCCAGGCGCTGATCCGGCGGCCGCGGATCCTGTTCTTCGACGAGGCGACGAGCGCGCTGGACAACGACAGCCAGCGCACGGTCATCGAGAGCACACGCAAGCTGAACGCCACCCGGATCGTGATCGCTCACCGCCTGTCGACGGTCATGGACGCCGACCGTGTCATCGTGATGGAGGACGGCAAGGTAGCCCAGCAGGGCCCGCCGGCCCGGTTGCTCGCCGACACCGGCGGCCGGCTGCACGAGCTGGTGCGGCGGCAGCTGGCGTGATCGCTCAGGTGTCGAGGCCGGGAACGGGGGCGCCGGAGGGCAGGCCGGCGTCGAGGTAGCCCTGGTAGTACTCCTTCCAGGGCGCGTTGACCCCGGCGTGCGGCCCTTCGAAGCGTTCGCCGTGGGCCTTGGCGTCGAGGGCGGTGAGGCAGACCTCCCAGCCGGCGCTGTTGCGGGCGGCGGTGTTCTCCTCGCCCAGGACGTGGGTGAGGGTGAAGCGGGTGCGGTCCTCGCCGTCCGGTGCGAGCTCGAAGCGGAGCTCGTCGCCGCCCCAGTCGAAGGTCAGGTGGCGGGGCGGGTCGACGGCGAGCACGGTGCCGTACGACTCGGGCATGTTCGGGTCGCCGGTGAACTTGACGGCGCCGCCGGGGCGCAGATCGATCTCGGCGCGGGAGGGGAACCACCCGGCGAGTTCGTCGGGGTCGGTGACGAAGTGCCAGACGCGGTCGATCGGGTGGCCGTAGAGGCGGCTGAAGCGGACGGCCGGGCGGCCGTCGTCGAGGGTGACGTAGGTGCCGGTGAGTTCGGCGGGCATGGGGATCAGTCCTTGGGCTTCGAAGGGGGTTCTTCCGGGTCGTACGTCGTCTCGTCGAGGCGGTGCCCCAGGGCGTCCAGGCTGCGGTTCCACAGTCGGCGGTAGGGGGCCAGCCAGGCGTCCAGCTCGGCGATCGGGGCGGGGTCGAGGGCGTAGACACGGCGCTGGGCGTCCTGCCGCACCCGGACCAGGCCGGCCTCTCGCAGCACCTTGAGGTGCTTGGAGGTACTGGGCTGACTGAGGCCGCATGCGTCCACGATCTCGCCGACGGGCCGGGGGCGCGTCAGGAGCAGGCCGACTATGGCTCTTCGGTGAGGGTCGGCGAGGGCGGTCCAGAGGGTGTCTTCGGACATGGTTTCAATATGCGCGACTGGTTATATTCCTGTCAAGGAATACGCAGAGCTCACGGCGGCCGCACCCCCCTCCCCAGCGAAACGTTGCCGTTTCGCTGAACGTGGTCTAGGCTCGACGTGTACGAAACCGTTTCGTTCGCGGCCTTGCAGGGCCGTCGTTCGAGGCGGCTTCTTCGGTACATCCCGAACGGCTTCCCTGGAATGGTTCGCCAATGTCTGAGAAGACCCTGACCGACGACGTCCACGTCGGTTCCGTGGAGGCGCCGCCTGCCGCCTCCTCATCGAAACGGTGGTGGATCCTCGCGGTCGTCGCCGTCGCCCAGCTCATGGTGGTGCTCGACGCGACCATCGTGAACATCGCCCTGCCGTCCGCCCAGGCCGACCTCGGATTCTCCGACGGCAACCGGCAGTGGATCGTCACCGGCTACGCGCTCGCCTTCGCGTCCCTGCTGCTGCTCGGCGGCCGGATCGCCGACCTGTTCGGCCGCAAGACGGCCTTCCTCGTGGGAGTCGTCGGCTTCGCCGCCGTCTCGGCACTGGGCGGTGCCGCGAACGGCTTCGGCATGCTGGTCACCGCGCGCGCCCTGCAGGGTGCCTTCGGCGCACTGCTCGCACCGGCCGCGCTCTCCCTCCTCAACACCACGTTCACCGACGCCCGTGAGCGGGCCAGGGCGTTCAGTGTCTACGGCGCCATCGCGGGTGCCGGCGGTGCGTTCGGCCTGCTGCTGGGTGGCGTCCTGACCGACGCGTTCGACTGGCGCTACACGCTGTACGTGAACGTCGCGATCGCCGTCGTCGCCTTCGTGGGCGGCATGATGCTGCTGACCAACCACCGTGACGCCGCCAACTCCAAGCTGGACGTGCCGGGCACGGTGCTGGTCGCCGCCGGTCTGTTCTCGCTGGTCTACGGCTTCTCCAACGCCGAGACGCACGACTGGGGTTCGCCGCTGACCTGGGGCTTCCTGATCGCCGGTGTGCTCTTCCTGGCGGCCTTCACCTGGTGGCAGACCAAGTCCGCGCACCCGCTGCTGCCGCTGGGCATCCTGCTCGACCGCAACCGGGGCGCCTCGTTCCTCGCCGTGCTGATCTCCGCCGGCGGCATGTTCGGTGTGTTCCTCTTCCTCACCTACTACCTCCAGCTGAACCTCGGCTTCAGCCCGACCAAGACCGGTGTGGCGTTCCTTCCGATGATCGGCGCCCTGATGGTGACGGCACAGGTGGGCACGCAGGTCCTGGTGCCGCGGATAGGACCGAAGGCGGTCGTGCCGCTGGGCTTCGCGGTCTCCGCGGCCGGCATGGCCTGGCTGGCCGGGATCGGTGTCGGCTCCAGCTATGTCAGCGCGGTGCTCCCGCAGCTCATCGTCACCGGCCTCGGCCTCGGCCTGGTCATGCCGGCGGCCATGCAGCTCGCCACCGGCGGGGTGACGGCGGACGAGGCGGGTGTCGCCTCCGCGACGGTCAACGCCATGCAGCAGGTCGGCGGTTCGATCGGTACGGCGCTGCTCAACACGCTGGCCGCGAGCGCGGCGTCCGACTACCTGGCCGGCAAGGACGCGACCAGCAAGCTGGTGCAGGCGCAGGCGACGATCGAGAGCTACACCACGGCGTTCTGGTGGTCGGCCGGCATGTTCGTGGCGGGCGCGGTGATCGCCTTCCTGCTCTTCCGGCGAGGAGTGCCGGAGCAGGACGCCGATGCGGCGCCGGTTGTGCACATGTAGTTCCCAAGGAGCCGCAGGGACCCAGGGGCCGCCGTCAGCAGGGAGACGGTGGCCCCTCGCCGTTGCCATGGCTCGCCGTTGCCGACTGCGGGTTCACTGTGGCTGGTCGCGCAGTTCCCCGCGCCCCTAAAGGGGCGCCAGGTCAAGCCTCTTTAAAGAAATTCACACGGTCGAGTGAACCTGATCTTGCGCTGCTCCTGTCAGGGATGGGGCGCGCTCCCAGTGGGTAACAACCGGGCCCGTATGCGCCCCATGCCAGGTGGAGCCAAGATGACGCCGGAAGCCGTTGACCGTGGGCCGCCCGCCGCCAACTCCTGTGCGCGTACTCGGCGGTGCGGGTCGTACCTCGTCGTCGAGGTCTTCGGCGAGGTGGACATCGCCACCGAGGAGTTGCTCGCCGAGCATCTGCTCGCCGCCACCGCCGGGCCCGAGCCCGATGTGCTCGTCGATCTGCGGCGGCTGGACTTTCTCGACTGCTCGGGGTTACGGGTGCTGTGCAGGGCCGAGGCGCGCGCCAAGGAGCGGGGCGGGCGGCTGCGGCTGGTGTGCGAAGGGCCCCGGATTCCACGACTCCTCAGGGCCTCGGGGCTGTTGGGACGCTTTCCGCCGCTCCCCGGGTTTCCCCGGGACGGGAGCACCGGGGAGCGGCGGTGATGCCAGGGGTCGGCGGGCGGCCCCACTCCGCCCGTCCGACCCCCGCAGCGAGATCGCTGGTTCCCCGCGCCATGGGCCGCACTCCCCAGTTGCGGACCTGTCCGGCAGTCACGAGGACCGTGCGATCCCGGGTCTCAGAACGCGAAGACGCTCGCGCCGTAGGTGTCCCTCATACAGGCGTTGCCGAAGGTGCGCTCGTAGGAGACGCGCTTGCCCTGCCAGACACCCTCGACCGTGACCACGACGGGGTCGTAGAGCTTGGTGCACCACACGTCGGTTCTGGGCGTGAGGGCATCGAAGTCGCCGCCGGCGCCGCGTAGTTCGGCGCAGGCCTGGGCGGCGGCCGGGTGGGTGCCGGAGGCGGTCGGGGCGCAGGTGAGGGTCACGGCGCGTTCGGGCGTGGCGGTGGCCGCCTCGCTGCCGTGGCCGGTGGTGAGCACCAGGGCCGAGGGGGCGTAGAGCGAGCTCGGGGCGGCGACGGCGGCCCCGGTCAGGGGTCCGCAGACGGCGGCGGCCGTGAGGCCGAGGGTCGCTGCCCAGCGCGCGGTGGTTCGCATTGTGTGCATCCTTCCGCTTGATTCGACGGGTGCCGCCCTCGGCCCGGTGGGTGCCGGGGCGGCGGGCGCCACTCTGCCGAGTCCGCCGCCGAAACACACATCGAACCCATCGAATTCAGTAACCTTGCGTATTGAATCAGTGGCGTGAAGTCACGGAAATCGAACGCGTCGACCGCTCAACGGAGCGGTTCTTGATCGCCCGAAGCGGCCAGATGGCCTGATCCCATCGCCTCGTTAATCGTCCTGAAACATTCCGCTTCCGCTGTCGGCGGACATCGCGGCAAGCCCTTGCCTTTGTGCTGCAACGGAGTAATCGTCATTACATGATTACTCAAGAGCAACGAGACAAGCTGCGCGGCTGGTTCGCCGGCCGGCTTCCCGACGACCTCTTCGAGGAACTGGTCGAGGTGACGGTCGACCGCGAGGAGGTCACCGTCGTCGGACGCATCCCCGGACCCAAGCTCGCGGAGGGCGTCTCGGACGCCGAGCGTGAGGCGGCGGTGCAGGGGCGGATCCAGGAGTTCCGGGAGCGCACCCGGGAGACCCGGATCGGGGTGGCGCGGGAGGCCGAGCACCAGTTCCGGCGCAAGGTGTCCTGGGGTGTGGAGTGCGCGGGGCAGCGGGCGCTGTTCACGCATGTGGCGGCGCCGGTGATGACCCGGCTGCGCCAGCCCGAGCGCCAGGTGCTGGACACGCTGATCGCCGGAGGTGTGGCGCGCAGCCGCAGCGAGGCACTGGCCTGGTGCGTGCGGCTGGTCCAGAAGCACACCGACGACTGGCTGACCGAACTGCGTGAATCGCTGGAGCACGTCGAGAAGGTCCGGGCGCAGGGGCCGGACGCCGAGGAGGACTGAGACCGGCCGTCCGACCATGGGCGAATCATCCACTCCGGCTGCGAAAGTGGGATGAATAGTCTCCTCGTCGCGGACTTGACCCGGGCTTTAGCGTCGGCGGAACCCTGTCAGGACGGCCCATGGACCGCCGCACACCCCGCGGCGCGCCACGGCCGTCCGCCCGCCGTCGCGCCGACCCCGCGCTCCACCGCCGTCCTCCGCTGGAGCCCCCGTTGTCCTCGCAGCCCTCCCCCACCGCCGCGCCGTCCCTCACCGAAGTCGAGGTCCACGGTGTCGAGCGGATCCCCGACGCGGACCGCACCGCGACCCCGCTCGACCTGTTCCGGCTCGCCTTCGGCGGTGCCAACACCTTCTCGACCTGCGTCCTCGGCGCGTTCCCGATCCTGTTCGGCCTGTCCTTCTGGCAGGGCCTGGCCGCCACCCTGCTCGGGGTGGTCGCGGGCGCGCTGATCCTGTGCCCGATGGCGGTGTTCGGCCCGGTCAACGGCACCAACAACGCCGTCGCCTCCTCCGCGCACCTCGGCGTGCACGGCAGGGTGGTCGGCTCGTTCCTGTCCCTTCTGACGGCCGTCGCGTTCTTCTCGATCTCGGTGTGGAGTTCGGGCGACGCCCTGGTCGGCGGCGCGCACCGGCTGTTCGGCCTGGAGCGGAGCACGCTGTCGTACGTCGTCGCGTACGCGCTGTTCGCGTGTCTGGTCCTCGCGGTGTGTGTGTACGGCTTCCGGTTCATGCTGTTCGTCAACAAGGTCGCGGTGGCCTCGGCGAGCGTGCTGTTCGTGCTCGGCGCGTTCGCGTTCGCCGGGGACTTCGACCCGTCGTACGCCGGGGTGTTCACGGCCTCGGCGGACGCGGCGACCAAGTCGATGTTCTGGCCGTCCTTCATCGGCGCGACGCTGATCGTGCTCTCCAACCCGGTGTCGTTCGGCGCGTTCCTCGGCGACTGGTCGCGCTACATCCCGGCCGACGCGCCGCGCCGCCGGGTGGTCGGCGCCGCGTTCCTCTCCCAGATCGCGACGCTGCTGCCGTTCGTCTTCGGCCTCGCCACCGCGAGCATCATCGCCGCGAAGGCACCGAAGTACGTCGACCCGTCGGCCCCGGACTTCGTCGGCGGACTGCTGGCCATCTCCCCCGGCTGGTTCTTCCTGCCCGTCTGTCTGCTCGCCCTGATCGGCGGCATGTCGACCGGCACGACCTCGCTCTACGGCACCGGCCTGGACTTCTCCTCGGTGTTCCCGCGCCTGTCGCGGGTGCAGGCGACCTTCCTGGTCGGCGTGTTGTCCATCGCGTTCATCTTCATCGGCCGGTTCGGCCTGGACCTGGTGCAGTCGATCTCGACGTTCGCCACGATGATCATCACCTGCACCACCCCGTGGATGGTCGTGATGATGCTGGGCTTCTGGACCCGGCGCGGCTGGTACGACCCGGACGCCCTGCAGGTCTTCAACCGCCGTCAGCGCGGCGGCCGTTACTGGTTCACGCACGGCTGGAACTGGCGCGGTATGACGGCCTGGTGGGTCTCGGCGGTGATCGGTGTGCTGTTCACCGATATCCCCGGCCAGTTCGTCGGCCCGCTGGGCGGCCTGGCGGGCGGCGTCGACATCAGCCTGCCGCTGTCCCTCGCGGTGGCCGCGGTGCTGTTCCTGACACTGCTGTGGGTCTTCCCGGAGCCGCGTGCGGTCTACGGCCCCGAGGGTCCCCGGCTGGCCCGGACCGTCGAGGTCCCGGTGCCGCCGATCACCGGCCCGGGCGCCGAACCGGACACCTCCCGGCCTGCGGCGACCGCCGCGAGCTGACTCGAAGGCCGGTGTACGGCCCCTTACATACCGCCGAGTATGGTCGCCACGACGCGTACTCGACGGTGAGAGGCGGGACGTACGGATGGCAAAGCACTGGGCGGACTTCCAGTACGAGATCTATCTCAACGGGATGACGGGGGCGGTGCCGCGGCTGCCCACCGATCTGACCCGGCTGGAGGAGCTGACCGAACGGCGGCTGGGGCCCGGTCCGGTCGGCTATGTGGCGGGCGGCGCCGGTGACGGCAGCACCATGCGCGCCAACCGGGCCGCCCTGGAGCGGCGCCGCATTGTGCCGCGCATGCTGCGGGACGTCGGCGAGCGGGACCTGGCGGTGGAGGTGCTGGGCCGTGCGCTGCCGGCCCCGCTGGCGCTGGCGCCCGTCGGTGTGCTGTCGATCATGCATCCGGACGCCGAGTCGGCGGCCGCCCGGGCCGCCGCCGCTCAGGGCGTGCCGTTCATCCTGTCCTCGGCGTCCAGCACACCGATGGAGCAGGTGGCGGAGGCCATGGGCGACGCCGAGCGGTGGTTCCAGCTGTACTGGGGCAGGGACCGCGAGGTGACGAAGAGCTTCCTCGGACGAGCGAGCGCGGCCGGGTTCTCGGTGCTGGTCGTCACGCTCGACACGCCGTTGCTGTCCTGGCGCCCGCGCGACCTCGACCAGGCGTATCTGCCGTTCCTCAATGGGGTGGGCACCGCCAACTACTTCACCGACCCGGCGTTCCGGGCGGGGCTCGCCAAGCCGGTGCACGAGGACCCGAACGCCGCCGTGCTGCACTTCCTCGGCCTGTTCGGGAACCCGAGCCACACCTGGCCGGACCTCGCCTTCCTGCGGGAGCACTGGGACGGGCCGATCGTCCTCAAGGGTGTGCTCCATCCCGACGACGCACGGCTCGCCGCCGACGCCGGGATGGACGGGGTCGTGGTGTCCAACCACGGCGGCCGTCAGGTGGCCGGTTCGGTGGCCGCGTTCGACGCGCTGCCACGGGTCGCCGAGGCGGTGGGCGACCGGCTGACCGTGCTCTTCGACAGCGGGGTGCGCACCGGCGACGACGTGTTCAAGGCGCTCGCCCTGGGCGCGCGGACGGTCCTGCTGGGACGGCCGTACGTCTACGGCCTCGGCCTGGACGGGCAGGCCGGTGTGGACCACGTGATCCGCTCGCTCCTCGCCGAGTTCGACCTCACCCTCGCCCTGTCCGGGCACTCCACTCCCGCCGCGATCACCGCGGCCGACCTCGTCGAGGAGTCCGTGTGACCGCCCCGAAGAACGTCCTCGCCGTCATCCCGCCGCACGTCGGCGGTCGCACGGCCGGCGCCGGGATGGCGTCCCTCTTCCCCGCCGACGCCCAGGTCACCGTCGTGGAGTCGGCCGGCGAGGATCCGGCCGCGCTGCGCGCGGCCCAGGTCGTGATCACCGCGCTCGCCCCGGTGAGCGCCGAACACCTCGCCGCCGCGCCGGAGTTGGAGCTGGTGCAGTGCGCGAGCCACGGTTTCGACTATGTGGACACCGGCGCGGCGCGCGCGAAGGGGGTGTCCGTGTGCACGATCGGCTCCAGCGGCGCCGAGGCGCAGAACGTGGCCGAGCAGACCTTCGCGCTGATGCTGGCCCTCGCCAAGCAGCTGGTCCCCGCGCACCAGGCGCTGGCCGAGGGCGACTGGGCGCTCCCCCGGCTGCAGCGCTCGCTCACGGAGCTGTCCGGCAAGACGCTGGGCATCGTGGGGCTGGGCCAGATCGGACAGCAGGTCGCACGGCGTGCCGCGGCGTTCGACATGACGGTCCTGTACACGCAGCGGCGCCGGGCGTCGGAGGAGACCGAGGCGCGGTACGGCGACGCGCGGTACGTGCCACTGGAGGAGCTGCTGCCCGCCGCGGACTATGTGACCTTGCACTGTCCGCTCACCGACGAGACCCGGCATCTGCTGGACGCCGGCCGCCTCGCCCTCCTGAAGCCGACGGCGTTCGTGGTCAACACGGCCCGGGGTGCGCTCATCGACCAGGAGGCCCTGGCCGACACGCTGGAGAAGGGCACCCTGGCGGGGGCGGGCCTCGACGTCTTCGACCCCGAACCGCCCACCCCGGCCCTGCGGTTGCTGCGCGCCCCCAACGTGGTGCTGTCGCCGCACGTGGGGGGCGTCACCCGGGAGACGCTGATCCGGATCGCGCTGGCCGCCGTGCAGAACGTGCTGGACTTCCTGGCGGGCGGCGCACCCCGGGACGTCGTGAACTAGAGGCCGTCCGTCCCCGGGGCGTGTCCGTCCCGGGGCGTGTCCGTCCCGTCCCTAGTTCCCGGACAGCTCCGCGGGCTGCGCCGAGGCCGCCCCGGTGCCCGCGATGGAGAGCGAGCCGCGGCTCTGGGACGGTATCGGCGAGTCGGTCAGCCAGTGCTGGCCGCTGGTGTGGTCGCGGACCTTGACGACGACGTCCGCGCCCTCCTGCTCGCCGGCCGTGGCGAGGGCGAGGGTCTCGTCCCAGCGGGGCAGCAACTCGCCCTGGACGGTGAGGTCGTAGCGCACGTCCTGGCCGCGCTCGGCGTCGGCCGCGGCGCAGGTGCCGAGGATGACGACCCCGCCGTCCGCGTGCGAGTCCAGGCAGAGGCTGTGGTCGGCCGCGCTGCGCACCTCGCCGTCGCTCTCGTACGTCCACTGCTGGGTCCAGGACGTCGAGCACACCTCGAGGACGACGCTCGCCCCCGCCTTCGGCGCACCCTTGATGTCCAGGCAGAGCTGGGCGGCCTGGTTGCGCAGCCGGGTCACATGGTCGGCAGCGGGCAGCCCGGCCGTGCCGGAGGTGGGCGTGGGCGTCGCGTCCGGGTCGGTGTCGCCGGGGATCTGGCCCGCGGTCGCGACCGCGTCGCTGCCGTCGCCGCCGCCCGACATCGCGCTGATCGCCAGCACGGAGGTCAGCAGCCCCGCCCCGGCGACGCCGACACTGGTGAGCAGCGTCTTCGACGACCAGGAGCCGGGCGGGCGGCGCACGGCGACGGGGATACGGGCCAGGATCCGGGTCCGGGCGGCGGCGCGTCGGCGCCCTCCGCCGCCGCCGGAGCGCCGGTTGGCGGCACGGCTGTGTGGGGCTTCGGAGCCCTTGCGGCCCGGGCGCGAGTCGAGGTAGCGGCGGGCTCCCCAGCCGAGGATCGCTTCGGAGAGCAGTACGCCCAGTCCGCCCTCGACATGGCCGAGTTGTTCGGCGGCGGCCCGGCAGTAGGGGCACTGGGCGAGATGTTCCTGGACATCCGGCAGCAGGGCGCCGCCGCGGCGGATCGGAACGTCCAGCAGCCGGTTGTAGTAGCGGCACTCCTGGGACGGCGCGAGATCCCGGTGGGCGCGGACACAGCCCTCGCGGAATTTCTCCCGGGCGTCTTCGAGAGCGGTCGACGCAGTTGCCGTGTCCATGCCCAACAGACCGGCCGGTACGGTTATGGGTTCGGCCTCGACCTCGACGTGCCAGAGCAGACTCTGCGCGAGCGCCGGAAGGCCCATGAATGAACGCTCCGCGAGGGCGCGGTTTTCCGGTGTCATGGTCTTCGTGGCGCGCATACCTCGACCACCGGCCGGTTTCCCCAGGTCGGGAAGAACTTCCGATATTCGGTCCTCGGCGGACCAGTTGGCGACCGTGTCGCGTACGGAGACCAGCAGCCGGGGCCGGAGGGCGTCGGCGGTCTCGCCGAGGGCCACCCGGTCGAGGACCTGGTGGAAGGCGGCGGCCGCGACCATGTGGGCGACAGGCCCGCCGACGGCCAGGCAGATGGCCGCGTATTCCTGTACGGGGCGCCAGTGCCGGGCCATGAGCAGCGCGGCGGACCGGGAGGCCTCGATGTCGGAGCCGGCTCGCAGCGGGGCGGCGAGGGACTCGTCGGACTCGCCCGGACCACCGCCCGGCGGCGGATAGAGAGGTCGAGGCGGGTGGGGGGTGGGCACTGAGCGGATTCCTTTGGTGCGGTGGTGCGTACCTCTTCGGTGCGCTGGCGGGGTGCGGGAATTCGCCGACGCGGTGTCGGTCTCATACCCCAACTGCCGAATAGGTCCCGGCCATTCCCCCGCGCAGGTGGTTCACCCTGGCACAAGTCTCACACAAGCAACAAGGCACCCGTACAACATCGACAGCATTGACAGAAAGTCAGAAAGACGCCGACCGCCATTGTCCGGTAACGGCCGTATTCACTTTCCGCACACCCCGTGCGAACCGTGCGCCCACCCCGGTCCCGCGCGCACCCTCCCGGCCCGTCCGCCGGGGTGGTCGACTGGTGCCCGGCCCTCCTCGCAAGGCCCCGCGCAGAACGGCGGCTCTTCTGTGCGAAACAGGCCGCCGGCCCCGTTCCTCCCGCCCTCGGCCGGCGGCCTCCGAGGGTGGTGGCGGTCTGCCCCGCACGTCCGGGCGGGTGTCAGAGCTGCCAGGAACGGAGCCGGTCCGCCGCGGCGTAGACGTCGGTCTTGCCGGTCATCAGGTCGCGGGCGAGGTCGACGAGGGCGCCGTACGGCGGGTCGATACCGGCGCCGCTGACGAACATGTACGCCACGGCGGTCGCACAGGCGAACCGGGCGTTGGCCGAGGGCAGCGGCTTGAGCTGGGCGAGGGTGTGCAGCAGGGCGGCGGCCCGCCAGGCAGGGTCGGAGTCCACGCCGAGCCGGGGCGGATCGACGCGATGCCGGGCGACGGCGGCGACCAGCGCGGAGAAGTCGTTCACGGTGGGCTGGTCCGGCAGCACTTCCTCATGGCGCTGGAGCAGCCAGGGCACGTCTATATGGATGACCGGCGGCATGGCTCAGGCGGCCTCGCCTTTCGTGGGCGGCTCGTCATCGGGAAACGCGGCCGCGAACTCGGCGGCATGGGCCGCGAAGAAGCGGCGGAACTCCTCCGCCCCCTCCTGCAGGGCCCGGTGCCGGGCGATGTCGGCGGCGGCCGCGTCGCGGACGAGGGCCTTCATCGACGTACCGCGCTCCTTGGCTATCTGCCTGAGGTCCTCTAGCTCGCGGTCGGTGAACTCCACGTTGAGAGCTGGCATGCCCTTCACGGTACCGCGCGGGTACTCGACCGTAAATATCCGCAGGTCAGCACGGACGGCATACGGTACCTCCGAGGTCCTGGCGCGGACGGTCCGGACGGGACGGGACCAGTGGCGGTCGCCCCGTCCGGACCGTTCGGGCCGCCGTCAGATGTCGAGCCGGCTGATCCGCACCGCCCCGGAGGTCTCCCCCGGGTGCGCGCTGGTCAGCGTCAGCCGGATCCGGGAGCCGCGTGCCTGGGTGAACGTGATGACGGTCGGGGTGTCCGAGGCCGTCGCCCAGTCCACCGACGTGCCGTCCACGGGCCGGTGGACCTCGCCGTCCCAGACCGCCACCTCGACCGAGGCGGGCAGCGCGTGGGTCGTGTCCAGGGTGAAGGAGACGGCCACCCGGTCGAAGGTCCGGGCGCGTCCGAAGTCGACCGACACCCAGTCCTCGGCGCGGGCCCCGGCGAACGCCGGCAGCAGGGCGGTGGCCGACTTGGCGAAGGCGTTGGACCAGCCGGTGGTCGCGTCACCGTCGAGCATGGCGGCCGGGAGGGTGTCCGCACGCCCGGAGTAACTGGCGTCCGCGTACGGATAGTTGGGCGGTGCCGGGTGGTCCGGGCCGAAGGCGGGGGCGGGGGTGCTCGCCACGGCACCGGCGGGGGTGGCGGACACGGTGACGGTGTCCTTGCGCAGCCCGTCCACCCGCGCGGTCACCTTGAGTCCGCCCGGTTTCGTACCGGAGCGGATGACGGCGAGTGCCTTGCCGTGGAAGGCGGTCCGGGTGCTCGCCTGGTAGCGTTCGGCGCTCTCCTCGCGGCCGTTGTCAAGCCCGGCGAGCGAGCCGCCGGTCACGTCGAAGGAGATGAGGTGCTCGGCGTCCGGCACCACCACGCCGTGCGCGTCGACGATCTCGGCGGTCACGAAGACCAGCGCACGCCCGTCGGCGGCGAGGGACCGGCGGTCGGCGGTGAGACGTACCGCGTGCGGGTCGCCGGCGGTGCGCAGGACGTCGGTCGCGACCACCTTGCCGTCGTGCCGGGCCACGGCCTTCAACTCACCCGGATGGTAGGGCACTTTCCAGGTCAGGTGCAGTTTGCCCGCGCTGCCGTTGGGGCTGGTGTAACTGCCCGGATAGGGGCCGGTAGTGAAGGTCTTGTCGTCGCCGGTGGCCTCGGTGGTCTCCAGGTAGGTACGGCCGTCGGTGGTCGTCTTGGTGTCGAACTCCCTTGTCCCCAGGGACGTTCCGTTCAGGAACAGCTCGACGGAGGGCACGTTGGCGTACGCCCAGACCTCGACCGTGTCCCCGGCCTCGTGGTTCCAGCTCATCGGCAGCAGGTGCACCATCGGCTCGCTCACCCACTGGCTGCGGAAGAGGTGGTACATGTCCTTGGGGAAGCCGGCCGTGTCGACGGCGCCGAAGAAGGACGCCTTCACCGGGAACACGTCGTACGGCGTCGGTTCGCCGATGTAGTCGATGCCCGACCACAGGAACTGGCCCGCGAACCACTTGCGGTCCCGGTCCTTCTTGTGGCCGTACTCGCCGCTCATCGTCCAGGAGGCCAGGTTGTTGTCGTAGGACGAGGTCGCACGGCGGCCCGGGGTCTGGTTCTCGCCGGTGTTGAGGTGCTCCGGTTCCTGGTACTCGCCCCGGGTCGAGGTCTCCGACGACGACTCGGACTCGAAGAGGAACAGGTGCGGGTAGGCCGCGTGCAGTCCGTCCACGGAGTTGGCGGTGTTGTAGTTGAGGCCGAGGCCGTCGAGCTTGGCCAGCATCAGGTCGGCTGCGGAGCCCTGCTTCGGCACGCTGTGGTACTTGTTGGAGCCGATGACCACGGGACGGCTGTCGTCGGCGGCCTTGATGGCGGCGATGATCCGGTCGGCCATGGCGAGCCCGGCCGTCGAGGTGGAGTCGGGGATCTCGTTGCCGATGGACCACAGTACGACGGCGGGCGAGTTGCGGGCGGCGAGCACCATCTCGGTGGCGTCGCTCTCGCACCACTCGTCGAAGAACCGGCCGTAGTCGTACCTGGTCTTGCCGGTCCGCCAGCAGTCGAAGGCCTCCACCATCATCACGATGCCCAGTTCCTCGCAGACCTCGATCATCTGCGGCGAGGGCGGGTTGTGCGAGGTGCGGAAGGCGTTGACGCCCATCGACTTCATGATCGTCATCTGTCTGCGCACCGCGTCGGCGCTGATCGCCGCGCCGAGGGCGCCCTGGTCGTGGTGGAGGTCGACGCCCTTGATCTTCGTGTGCACGCCGTTGAGGGAGAAGCCCTCGTCGGGGTCGAAGCGGTAGCTGCGGATGCCGAACACCGTGCGGTAGGTGTCGGTGGTGGTGCCGCCGACGCGGAGCTCGGTGTGCAGGGTGTAGCGGTGCGGGCTCTCGATGGCCCACAACTTCGGCTTGTCGACCGTCAGTTCATGGGTCTCGGCGCTCCCTCCGGAGCCGGTGACGGTGACCGTGGAGGACGTACGGGCGACCGTACGGCCGTCGGGATCGGCGATCCGGGAGACCACCGTCACGTCCGTGCCCTCGCCGGACTCGTCGACGACGGCCGTCCGCACCCGTACGACCGCGCGTTCGGCGGTGATGTCCGGCGTGGTGACATACGTCCCCCAGCGCGCCACGTGCACCGGGTCGGTCACCACCAGGCGGGCCTCGCGGTAGATGCCGCTGCCCGAGTACCAGCGGCTGCTGGGCAACTGGTTCTGCACCTTGACCGCGAGGACGTTCTCGGTGCTGCCGTCGGTGTGCAGCAGGTCGGTGAGGTCGAGGGCGAAGCCGGTGTAGCCGTAGGGGTGGCGGCCGGCCTGGGTGCCGTTGCAGTAGACGTAGGAGTCCATGTAGACGCCGTCGAACTCCACCGAGATCCGCTTGCCGGCACAGCCGGGCGGCAGGGTGAAGGCGAGCCGGTACCAGCCGAGGCCGCCGGGGAAGAAGCCGGTGCCGCTGGTGGTGCCGTGGTCGGTGGTGGGGGCCTGCTCGATGCTCCAGTCGTGCGGTACGGCGACCTGGCGCCAGGCCGAGTCGTCGTAGCCGGGGTCGGCGGCGTTCGCGTAGGCGCCGGTGGGGTCGGTGATCCCGCCGGGGTCGACCAGCGCGAACCGCCAGCCGTCGCGCAGGGCGACGGTGCGGCGGCCGGTGACCTGTGTGGACGTACCGGCCTCCGGGGCCGCCCACGCTCCCGGTGCGCCGAGCAGCGTGCCGGCCGTCGGGGCTGCCGTGGCGGCTGCCAGAACCGATCTGCGAGTGACCGTCATGGTGCGGCTCTCCCTCATCAGGGCTCAGAACAACTCACAACTGATCGTGAACAAACAGATTCTGACGGTGCGACACTTGCGGACGTCAAGGGCCGGGAAGCGGTCGGGCACCGCTGTCGTCCTGTTGGCCGGTCCCCGTTCGACCCTTCGGACCGGAAGCGGTCGCGGCCGACCGGCCGAACAGGGTTGCCGTTCACAGCGGGGCCCGAAGCACTAGGCTGAACAGCAGTGGTGCACCTGTTGACTGTGAAGTGTGCGCTTGGGAGTGCGACGATGAGCCGGGTCTATCCGTTCGACGATGCGGCGACGGCTCGGGCCGTCGTCGACGAGGACGGCACACTGGCCGAGTGGAACGAGGGCGCGCAACGGCTCCTCGGCCACGCGGCCCGCGAGGTCGTGGGCCGGCCCGCCGCGCTGCTGCTCGCCGGTGACACCGCACCGCCCGCGCCGGCCGGCCCCCGTTGGGACGGCGTCCTCGAACTCCGGCACCGGGACGGCCGTACGATCCCGATCTGGCTGCTCGCCCACCATTGGGCGGCACACGACGAACGTCCCGGGCACTGGCTGGTGGTCTCCCCGCTGGCCGGCGGCGGCCCGCGCACCCCGGACGACCCGCTGGCCACGGCCGCGCTGACCCAGTCGCCGTGCGCGATCGCCGTCTACGACGAGCAGCTGCGGCTGCGCCGGGTGAACGACGCGATGGCCGAGGTGATCGGACTGCCCGAGGAGCGGATCCAGGGGCTCAGGATCGCGGAGATCGGCGGCATGGTGCAGAGCGCGGAACTGGAGCAGAACATGCTCCAGGTGCTGACCTCGGGCCGCCCGCTGGACGTCCAGACCTATATGCGCACGGGCGGCGAGCGGCAGGCGCACGCCTGGCTGGCCCGGATGGCACCGATCACGGACACGGCGGGCCGAGTGCGGGGCGTGTGCCTGGCCGCGCACGACTTCACCGAGAACTACCTGGCCAGGGAACGGCTGCAACTGGTCAACGAGGCGAGCGTGCGCATCGGCAGCACCCTCGACGTCACCCGAACGGCACAGGAGCTGGCGGACGTCTGTGTACCGGCGCTCGCCGACTTCGTCACCGTCGATCTGCTGGACCCGCCGGAGAACGGCGGCGATCTCCCGGCGCGACTGACGGCGCCGGTCACGCTGCGCCGCAGCGCGCACCAGTCCGTGCTGTCCGGCGTCCCCGAGGCGGTGGTGAAGCCGGGGCACACCGAGTCCTACCCGGGCGCCTCGGCGCAGGCCGACTCGCTCATCGCGGGTCGTACGATCCTGGCCTCCATGCCCTCCGGCGACATGCAGCAGTGGGTGCACTGGAACCCGGCGCGCGCGGAGCGGGTGCGCGACTTCGGTATCCACGCCACGATGTCGGTGCCCATCCAGGCGCGCGGGGTGACCCTGGGGGTCGCGGTGCTGAACCGGCACCGGCGGCCCGACCCGTTCAGCCCGGACGACGTGCTGCTGGCCGAGGAGATCACGGCCCGGGCCGCCGTCTGCATCGACAACGCCCGCCGCTACTCGCGCGAGCGCGAGACCGCCCTGGCCCTGCAGCGCAGTCTGCTGCCCCGGACGCTGCCGCGCACCGCCGCCCTGCAGGCCGCCTCCCGCTATCTGCCGGCCGCCCGGGCCGGGGTGGGCGGCGACTGGTTCGACGTGATCCCGCTGTCCGGGCTGCGGGTCGCGATGGTCGTCGGGGACGTCGTCGGCCACGGAGTGCAGGCCTCGGCCACCATGGGCCGGCTGCGCACCGCCGTGCGCACCCTGGCCGACATCGACCTGGCCCCGGACGAGCTGCTCACCCACCTCGACGACCTGGTGGTCCGGCTCTCGGAGGAACAGGGCGGCGAAGCCAGCCCCGGCGAGGTCGGCGCGACCTGTCTGTACGCCGTCTACGACCCGGTGTCCCGGCGCTGCACGCTGGCCCGCGCCGGCCATCCGCCGCCCGTCGTGCTGCGCCCGGGCCACCGCCTGCACGAGGTGGACCTGCCCGCCGGTCCCCCGCTGGGCCTGGGCGGGCTGCCGTTCGAGTCCACCGAGATCGAGCTGCCCGAGGGCACCGTGCTGGCCATGTTCACGGACGGGCTGATCACGTCCCAGCACCGCGACCCGGACACCGGTCTCCGGCTCCTCCACGAGGCGCTCGCGGCGTACAGCGACTCCCTGGACGAGACCTGCGACCGGATCCTGCACGCCCTGCTGCCGTCGGGCGGCGCGGCCGACGACGTGGCCCTGCTGCTGGCCCGCACCCAGGGCCTGCCGCCGTCCCGGGTGGCGAGCTGGGACGTGCCCGTCGACCCCGCGCTGGTCGCGCCGATCCGCAAACAGGTCGTGAAGCAGCTGGACGAATGGGGTCTGAGCACGGCCGCCTTCACGGCGGAGCTGGTGGTCAGCGAACTGGTCACCAACGCCATCCGCTACGGCGCCCACCCCATCCGTCTCCGGCTGATCCATGACACGCCCACCCTCATCTGCGAGGTCTCCGACAGCAGCCATACCGCCCCGCACCTGCGCCGGGCCAAGACCTGGGACGAGGGCGGCCGGGGACTGCTGCTGGTGGCCCAGCTGACCCAGCGCTGGGGCAGCCGGCACACCGCCGAGGGCAAGACGATCTGGGCGGAGCTGTCCCTGTTCGAGGAGGAGGACGGCCTCTAGGACGGTCCAAGACGGTCCAGAACCGTCCACGACCGTCTAGGACACGCTCGTGAGGACGACCAGCTGCTGTGTCGCCCGGGTCATCGCGACGTAGCGGTCGACCGCGCCCTCGACGCCCTCGCCGAACTTCTCCGGGTCGACGAGGACGACCAGGTCGAATTCGAGCCCCTTCGACAGCTCCGGTGTCAGCGACCGGACGCGGGACGTCGGTGTGAAGCCGGGGTCGCCGATCACGCAGCCGACGCCTTCGGCATGGGCGGCGAGCCAGGTGTCGAGGACCTGGTCCAGCTCGGCCACGGAACCGTGGACGACGGGCAGGCCGCCGGCGCGGATCGAGGTCGGCACGTTGGCGTCCGGGAGCGCGGCCCGGATGACCGGCTCGGCCTCTGCCATGACCTCCTCCGGCGTCCGGTAGTTGATGCTCAGCGAGGCCATGGTGATCCGGTCGAGCCCGACCCGCTCCAGGCGTTCCTGCCAGGTCTCCGTGAACCCGTGCCGGGCCTGGGCGCGGTCCCCGACAATGGTGAAGCTCCGGGACGGGCAGCGCAGCAGCAGCATCTGCCACTCCGCGTCGGTCAGTTCCTGGGCCTCGTCGACGACGATGTGCGCGAACGGGCCGGCCAGCAGGTCCGGGGCGAGGGCGGGCAGTTCGGACTCGTCGACCAGGCTGACCTCGGCGTCCGCACCGCGCAGCATCCGCACCAGGCCCTCGCCCTCGTCGCCGTCGGCGCCGGAGTCGGCGACCGCCCCGATCAGGTTGTCGACGACCTGCGCCATGCGCTCGCGCTGGGCGGCGAGGACGGCCTCCTGCCGCTGCCTGCGCCGCGCCGCCTCCGGGTCGCCGAGCCGCTGCCGGGCCGCGTCCAGGAGCGGCAGGTCGGACACCGTCCAGGCGTGCGGGTCCGCGCGCTGCAGCGTCCGGACCTGGTCGCGGTCCAGCCAGGGGGCGCACATCCGCAGATAGGCGGGGACCGACCACAGGTCTCCGACCAGGTCGGACGCCTCCAGCAGCGGCCATGCGCCGTTGAGGGCGTCGACCAGTTCCCCGTCCTGCCGCAGGGACCCGCGGAACTCCTCGGGCGTGACGTCGTCGCCGTCGTACTTGTCCAGCAGGATGGCGGCCAGCTCCTCCCAGATCTGGTCGCGGGCCTCGTTGTGCGGTGTGCTCGGCCCCGGCGCCCGGAACGCGTCGGCCCAGTCGGCGGCGGTCAGCCGCAGGTCGGCCCAGTCGGTGGTGACCGTCATCCCCGTGGCGGGGGGCTCCTCGTAGAAGCGGACGGCCGTCTCGATCGCCCGCACCATGTCGGCGGACGACTTCAGACGGGCCGCCTCCGGGTCGGTCTCGGGTGCCGCGTCGGCTCCCTCGTCGACGAGGTCCCGCAGGACGCAGGTCTGCACGCCCTCCTCGCCGAGGCTGGGCAGCACGTCGGAGACGTAGTTCAGATAGGGCCGGTGCGGGCCGACGAACAGCACACCGCCCCGGCGGTGACCGAGGCGCGGGTCGGAGTACAGGAGGTGGGCGGTGCGGTGCAGGGCGACGACGGTCTTGCCGGTGCCCGGGCCGCCGTCGACGACGAGGGCGCCCCGGGATCCCGCGCGGATGATGGCGTCCTGGTCGGCCTGGATGGTGGCGAGCACATCGCGCATCCGTTCCGACCGGTCGGCGCCCAGGCTGGCGATGAAGGCGGACTGGTCGTCGAGCGCGACATGCCCGTCGAGCCCGTCGGCGGTGAACACCTCGTCCCAGTAGTCGCCGATCCGGCCGTTCGTCCAGCGGTACCTGCGGCGGCTGCGCAGCCCCATCGGGTCGGCGTGGGTCGCCGCGAAGAAGGGCTCGGCCGCGGGGGAACGCCAGTCGAGAAGCAGCCGGCGGCCCTCGCTGTCGGTGAGGCCGAGCCGGCCGATGTACACGGGCTCGGGGTCGTCGGCGCCGACGATGTGCCCGAGGCACAGGTCCAGGCCGAAGCGGCGCAGGGTGCGCAGCCGTCCGGTGAGCCGGTGGACCTCGATGTCCCGGTCCATCGCGGCCCGGCCGGTGCCGCCCGGCGCCCTGAGCTCGGCGTCGAGCTGGTCGGACAGCTCGGCGATGGTCTCGTCGAGGCAGCGAGCGATGGCGGCGAAGTGCCGTTCGTCGCCGGCGATCAGGGCGGGGGCCGCCTTGGCGGACAGGCTTTCGGGCAGGTCGAAGGCGCTGGTGGTCAGGGGGTGCAATGCATCAGCTCCGTGGAGAGGCCGTGCGGCCGGGGGCGCGTACGGGGGCAGGACGAGCATGGAGGGGGGCTGGGACGGCGACCGTCATCCAGAACTCAGAGGTCACGGTGCGTGGGAGGCTGCGGCGCCGTCGTGGCTGGTCGCGCAGTTCCCCGCGCCCCTATGGGGCGCCACGGTGACCGTCAGCCGCTCAGGCCCCGTCGAGGAGCAGCCGGGCCGCCGTCGTCGCTCCGTCGGTGCGGACCGTGCCCGCCACCGCGGCCGCGCGGGTCCGGGTCTCGGGGGCCAGAGCCGTCGCGAGCGCGGCCGAGAGGGAGTCGAAGGTCGGCGTCGGGCCGTCGTGGGCCGCGCCGATGCCCAGGGCGGCCACCCGGGCGGCCCAGTGCGGCTGGTCCACGATCTGGGGCACGACCACCTGGGGCGCACCGGCCACGGCGGCGGTCGTGGTGGTGCCCGCGCCGCCGTGGTGGACGACGGCGGCCACCCGGCGGAACAAGGCCTGGTGGTTGACCTCGCCGATCGCGAAGCAGTCGTCCTCGCCGTCGACGAGGGCCAGGTCGGCCCAGCCGCGTCCGACGAGGACCCGGTGGCCCTGGGCGCGGACCGCCTCGACGGCGACCCGGGCGACGTCGGGCGCGCCGCGCATCGCCATACTGCCGAAGCCGACGTACACCGGCGGTTCGCCGGCCCCCAGGAACGCGGCCAGGTCGGCCGGCAGCGGGCGCTCGTCGGGCAGGATCCAGGCCCCGGTCTGCAGGAGGTCGAGATCCGTCGTGTCCCGCCAGGGGGCCAGCACCGGGTCCGCCGCCAGCCACGGCCGGCCGGTGAGGACGTGGTCGCGGACGTTGTCCACCGGCGGCAGGCCGAGCGCGGCCCGGTGGGTGTTCAGTGCCTCGCCGTACAGCGCGTTCACCCGCTCCGCGTCCACCTTCCACAGGGTCCGCAGGTCGGCGTCCGGCGGGGCCGGACGGCCCGGGCGCCCCGCGGGCGGGCGGTGCGAGGACGGCAGTCCGAACGGGTGGAAGCACGCGAGCACGTAGCGGATGCCCAGCTTCTCGGTGACCGACCGCGCGCCGGCCGGCATCAGACCGCTCGCCACCAGCACATCGCACCCCTCGGCCGCCGGGGCGACCGTGTCGAAGTGCGCGGCGACCAGCTCGGGGGCGAGCTTGAACGCGTCCTCCGGGGACGGATTCGGCCTGGTCACCAGGGCCCGCACGGACGGCCCGAACGGCACGTGCGGCACACCGGCCCGGGCCGCCAGCTCGGCGTACTCCTCGTCGGGCGGGGCACAGAGCAGCGCCTCAGCACCGAGTTCCCGCAGCGCACGGGCGAGCCCCGCCAGTGGCTCCACGTCTCCGCGCGACCCAAATCCCATCAACAGCACACGCATGACGCACATCCCCCAATTACCGCGGTTCCTGGCTTCGGCCTGCGATTCTGCGGGACGAGGGGGGCCTTGCCGCAAGCCCCCCAGTGCGCTATAAGTTGAGAGTGGCGAGGAGTGGACGAACTCCTCGCCTTATGTGTGTGCGGGCCGCGGAGACGCGGCCATCGCCGTTCCTACGGCGCGCTCAGCCAGGGCCTGACCTGCTTGCGCGCCTCGTGCAGCCGGGACTTCAGCGTCCCCAGCGGAATCCCCACCCGCTCGGCGACCTCGGCGTAGTCCAGCTGGCAGATGTCCCGGTAGACCAGCGGCGCCACGAGCTGCGGGTGCTCCCGCTCCAGCCGGTCCAGCGCCTCCAGCAGATCGATCCGGGAGCCCGCGATCACACTCGTCGTACGCGGGTCGACATGCGCGGTGGGTTCGATGGTGGCCGGCTGCTCCGCGGCCCGTCGCTTCAGGTCCCGGTACTTCTGCCGGGAGCAGTTGGCGATGACCGTGTAGAGCCAGGTGCTGAAGCGGCTGCGGCCCTCGAAGGTGGAGATCTTCCGGGAGACCTGGAGCAGCACGTCCTGGGCCGCTTCCTCGGCGTCCTCCCGGCACGGCAGGAACCGGCCACAGCGTCGTACGACGTCCGGCCACACCTCGCTGAGCAGCTGGTTCAGTGCCAGCTGGTCACCGGCGGCGGCCCGCCGGGCGAGGTCTTCGGTCAGCGTGGCGTCCGGCACGGGAGGTCCCCCTCGAAGTCGATCTCAGGGCAGGCATGATAGTCGTATGCAACCCCTCGAGCGGATCGGCCGCTATCGCCTGGAACGGCGCCTGGGCACCGGCGCCTTCGGTACGGTCTGGCTCGCCCACGACGACCAGTTGGACGCCTCGGTCGCGGTGAAGGTACTCGCCGACAACTGGTCCCACCGGCTGGACATCCACGACCGGTTCCTGTCCGAGGCGCGGCTGCTGCGCCGGGCCGACTCCAAGCGTGTGGTGCAGGTCTACGACATCGGCGAACTCCCCGACGGGCGGCCGTACTTCGTGATGGAGTACGCCGACGCGGGCACCCTCGCCGATCTGCTCGCCGGTGGCCCGCTCCCGGTCCCCGACGCGCTGCGGCTGACCGCCCTGGCGGCGCGCGGCGCGGCGGATCTGCACGAGGCGGGGATCGTGCACCGGGACATCAAGCCGACCAATGTGCTGCTGCGCACCGCGCAGGACGGCACCCGGCGGGTCCTGCTGGCCGACCTGGGGCTCGCGAAGAGCCTGGCGCAGGCGTCGGGGCTCACCCTCGCGGCCGGTTCGGCGGGGTACCAGCCGCCGGAGCAGGCCCAGCCCGGCGAGGGCATCGACGCGCGCGCCGACGTCTACGCGCTGGGCGCGGTGGGCTATGAGCTGGTCACCGGGGCGGTGCCGGCGGCGCCCGGGCAGGTCGTACGGCCCGAGCGGCTGCGGCCGGACCTCGGGGACGATGTGCAGCGGGCGCTGATGCGGGCCCTGGAGCCGGACCGGCAGCGGCGCTGGCCCACCGCGCACGCTTTCGCCGACGAACTGGACCGGCTGGCGGCGGCCGCCACGGCGCGCCGGCCGAAGCGGCTGGACGGGGTCCGAAGACGGCTGAACGCGGTCACCCTGATCGTCGCCGCGGTGCTGGCGGCCGGGGGCACGGCCGTCGCGGTCACCATGGTCGAGCGGCACGGGTCGGCGGGCCAGGAGTCCCGGGTCACGGACTCCACCGGGCGGGTGGTGGCCCAGGTGCCGTCCGCGTGGGCGGGCGAGCTGCGCAACTCCGGCTGGAATCCGCGGGCCCTCGGTCTGGCCTCGGGGCAGGAGCCGGGTCTGGAGGTGGCCGACGACGTGTCGAAGTGGCAGGACCTGACGGCCGCGGTGAACGGTGTGTTCATCGGCGTGAGCGAGCACGGCGACCTCACGGCCAAGGTGACCGCGCTGTCCCACGACGACTGCCACTACGACGGCAGCCGTGCGTTCTCCGGCACCGCCTGGAAGGGCAGGATCCGCACCTGGAGCGACTGCTCCGGAACCGGCGGCTCGATCCAGGAGGCGGCCCTCGGCCCGGCCGGCGGGGACTCCCAGCCCCAGGTGTACGTCCAGATACGGCAGAAGGGCGCGGCCGACCGTGACACGACGGACGGCATACTTCGCTCCCTGAAGGTCACCTGACCGGACGAATTCCGGCGTGGCCCCGAACTTTTCCGCCGCTTCGAGCATCGGATGAGAGAGACGGTGCACGGAGCGCCGCAGGCACGCCTCACCCGCGTGCCATGAACAACCAGGAGTGTGGAGAGACATGGCGCACACGTCCCAGTCCTTGCGGCGCGGGGCGGCCCTGCTCGCGAGCACGGTCGCCGCCCTGGGCCTCCTGACGGCCTGCGGCAATGACAGCCCGGGGAAGTCCCCGGAGTCCGTGTCGGGCACGGCGGCGCCCGCGACGGGCGGCTCGGCGGGCTCGGACACGTCGGACACCGGATCCGCCCCGTCCGGCAAGAACACGACGTCCTCGTCGTCGTCCCAGAGCACCGGCTCCGCCACGAGCGGCAGTGGCACGACGACCTCCGCCGCGAGCGGCACGCGCTGCCACACCTCCGAGCTGTCCGCCTCGGTGGGCGCCGACAACCCGGGGGCCGGGCAGGAGAACTTCCCGATCGTGCTCACGAACAAGTCGGGCCGCACCTGCACCGTGCGCGGCTTCCCGGGCGCCGCGTTCGTCGACGCGTCCGGCACCCAGCTCGGCCCCGACCCCGTGCGTGAGTCGGGGAGCTCCCCCGCGACGGTCACCCTCAAGCCCGGCCAGAGCGCCTGGGCGGGGCTGACCTTCTCCAACCCGGAGATCAGCGGAGCCAAGACGGCGACCCCGGCCGCGCTGGTGGTCACCCCGCCCGACGAGCGGGACTCGTTGAAGGCGACCTGGAAGAACGGCGCGGTCCCGGTCTCCGGGAACTCCTCCTCGGTACGTCTGACGGTGTTCAGCGCCGGCACCGGCGTCTGACCGCTTCCCCGGCTCTCCCTCGACCACTCCCCTGAGCGAACCCCGCTGCCGACTCCCCCGGGCAGCGGGGTTCGTCATGTCCGGGCCACAACTGTCACAGACGTGCAACACGCACAGCCGGCTCCGATCTTTTTCGCCGGACCTGCCATCGAACCCGAAGACCACGCAGAAAAGCGGCTCCTCGGGGGGCCGGGACGACGGATCGGGGACGGACATGAGCGGCATCTCTCGCAGGCGGGTGCTGACGGCGGGCGCGACGGCGGGGGCGCTGGGTGCCCTCTCCGCGTGCTCGAAGGGCAGTTGGACGATGAACGGCAGCGGTTCCGCCGACAGCGGCAAGGGCGGCGCGCCGGCCAAGCCGCTGAAGCTCATCGGCGACGGTTCGACGGCCGACACGGGCGCCCAGCCGCACCAGCCGACGGCGACCCGCATGAAGGCCGGCACCAAGCCGCCGCAGTTCGTGGTGTTCTCCTGGGACGGCGCGGGCGAGCTCAGCAACCAGCTGTTCTCCCGCTTCCGCAAGGTGGCCGCCGACCACGGCGCGAAGATGACGTTCTTCCTCTCCGGCATCTACACCCTGCCCGAGTCGAAGAAGGACCTGTACCGGCCGCCGCAGCACGCGGTCGGCGCCTCCGCCATCGGTTACCTGTCCGACCGCCACATCCACTCCACGATCCAGCAGGTGCGCGCCGCCTGGCTGGAGGGCCACGAGATAGGCACCCACTTCAACGGGCACTTCTGCGGCAGCGACGGTGTGCGCAACTGGTCCTCCGCCGAGTGGCGCAGCGAGATCGACCAGGCCATGGACTTCGTCACCAAGTGGAAGACCAACACCGGCTTCACCGACCTGGAGCCGCTGCCCTTCGACTACCGCAAGGAGCTGATCGGCGGCCGCACCCCGTGCCTGGAGGGCCAGAGCAACCTGCTGCCCACCGCGGCCGCACTCGGCTGGAAGTACGACGCCAGCTCCCCCGGCGGCCTGCAGATCTGGCCGGGCAAGGTGCAGGGAAACCGGATCTGGGACTTCCCGCTGCAGTCCATACCGTTCCCCGGGCACTCCTTCCAGGTCCTGTCGATGGACTACAACATGATGTACAACCAGTCCGCCGGAAACCCGCTGGGCGACAAGACCCAGTACGACGCCTGGCGCACCCAGGCCCGTGACAGCTACGTGGCGGGCTTCGAGCGGGCGTACAGCACCAACCGGGCGCCGTTCTTCATCGGCAACCACTTCGAGCGCTGGAACGGCGGCATCTACATGGACGCCGTCGAGGAGGCGATCGGCAAGATGGCCGAGCACGACGATGTGCGATTCGTGTCCTTCAAGCAGCTGGTGACGTGGCTGGAGGCCCAGGACCCGGCGGTGCTGCGCAAGCTGCGCACGCTGAACCCGGGGCAGGAGCCGACGGGCGGCTGGGCGGAGTTCCTGGGCGCGGCGGGTACACAGTCCTCGTAACCGGGCCCGTCTGCTTTCATGGGCGGGCAGCATTTGATCACGCCCCGAGGAACACACCCTGAGTACGCCTCTCGCCGAGACCCTGTCCGTCCTCCTGCTCGCAGCCGTCCTCGCCTGGGCCGTGATCCGGCCGCGCGGCTGGCCGGAGGCGGTGCTGGCCGTGCCCGCGGCGGGCGTGGCCATCGCCACCGGGGCGATCTCGCTCGACCACGCCCGGGCGGAGGTCGAGCAGCTCGGGCCCGTCGTCGGTTTCCTCGCCGCCGTCCTGGTGCTCGCCCACTTCTGCGACGTCGAGGGGTTGTTCCAGGCCTGCGGGGCGTGGACGGCCCGCTGGTCGGGCGGCCGGCCGGTGCGGCTGCTGACGGCGGTGTTCGTGTTGGCGTCGGTGATCACGGCCGTACTGAGCCTGGACGCGACGGTGGTGCTGCTGACGCCGGTGGTGTTCGCGACGGCGGCCCGGTCCGGGGTGCGGCCGAAGCCGCACGTCTACGCGTGCACGCATCTGTCGAACACCGCCTCGCTGCTGCTGCCCGTGTCCAATCTGACGAACCTGCTGGCGTTCGCGGCCAGCGGGCTGAGCTTCACCCGGTTCGCGGCGCTGATGGTGCTGCCCTGGCTGGTCGCGATCGGTGCCGAGTACGTGGTGTTCCGGCGGTTCTTCGCCACGGACCTGTCGACTGCGGCGCCCGGGGCGAAGGACACCGGCGAGCCGCCCCGGCTGCCGCTGTTCGCCCTGGTGACGGTCGGCTGCACGCTCGCCGGGTTCGTGCTCACCTCCGCGGTCGGCATCGACCCGGCGTGGGCCGCGTGCGCGGGTGCGCTGGTGCTGGCCGGGCGGGCGCTGGTACGGCGCCGGGCCACCCCTGTGACGGTCGTGAAGGCCGCGGCCCCGGCCTTCCTGGCGTTCGTGCTGGCGCTGGGGGTCGTGGTGCGGGCGGTCGTCGACAACGGGCTCGCCGACGCCCTCGGGCGGGTGCTGCCGGGCGGGACCGGGCTGCCGGCGCTGCTGGGTGTCGCCGCGCTGGCCGCCGTACTGGCGAATCTCATCAACAATCTGCCGGCCGTGCTGGTGCTGCTGCCGCTGGTCGCGCCGACCGGGCCGAGCGCGGTGCTGGCGGTGCTGCTCGGGGTGAACATCGGGCCGAACCTCACCTACGCCGGGTCGCTCGCGACGCTGCTGTGGCGCAGGATCGTGCACCAGCACGACCACGGGGTGGATCTGCGGGAGTTCACCCGGCTGGGGCTGTTCGCCGTGCCGACCGCGCTGGGCGCGGCGGTGGTGGCACTGTGGGGGGCGCTACAGGTGATCGGGAGCTGACCGGGAGGAGGACGAGGCCGTATGCGGGTGATCGTCTGGCTGGCGGAGGGGACCTGGCCCGCCTGTGTGGACGCGGCGCGCTCCTATGCGCCGGCCGCGTCCGAGGTGGTGCTGTTGCACGTGGCGGAGCCGGGGGTGGCCGGGCTGGCGCACGGTGCGTTCGCCGGGCTGCTGGGCCGGGCGGGCTCGGAGCCGGACCCGGAACGGCGGCTGATGGAGCTCGGCGGGACGTCGGCGGTGGAACTGCTCGACGCGGCCGGGGCGCGGCTGGGACGGCCGTGCACCCGGCTGGAGCGGACCGGGCGGGTGGAGCGGGAGGTGGTGGCCGCCGCCGAGGGGGCCCATCTGCTGATCCTGGCCCGGGACGGCGACCGGTCCCGGCTCGGGCCGCACAGCCTGGGCAAGGCGGTGCGGTTCGCCGTGGACCACGCGCCCTGCCCGGTGCTGCTGGTGTGGCCGGAGGGGGCGCCCGATCTGACGACGATGCCGCCCCCGCCTCCCCACCACCGCTGAGCCTGCGGGCTCAGCGCCCCTGGTGACCGCCGCCGTAGCCACCGCCGTAGCCGCCGTAGCCGCCCCCGTAGCCTCCGCCGCCCCAGCCGCCGCCGTACTGGCCGCCCCCGTAGCAGTAGCCCGGGTAGTCGGCGCACGGGTTGTAGCCGGTGGTGCTCGACGGCGTCGGCTGTGCGGTCGTCTGCGACGCCGACGGGGTGGGCGTCGCTGTGGGGGTCTTCGCGGACTTGGTCGTGGGGGTGGCGGCCGCGGTCGGGGTCGGGGTGGTCTCGGCGTCCCAGTTGACGATCTGCATCTGCAGGTCGGGCTGGGAGGTGTCCATCACCCAGCGCTGGGCGCTGATGTTCGTCCGGGTCTTGACCACCAGGGCGCCACCGCCGTCGGTGGCGGCCGGGGCGAGCGCCAGGTCCTGGTCCCAGCGGGGCACCAGAGCGCCCTGGAGGGTGAAGTCGTAGCGGATGCTCCGGCCGCCGGCCCCGGTCGCGGACGAACACGGGGCGAGCTGGACGGAGTAGCCGAGGTGCGAGTCGAGGCAGAGGCCGGGGTCGGCGCCGTTGCGCAGCAGCCCGTCGCTGTCGTACGTCCACTGCTGGCTGGCCGCCGAGGAGCACTCGGCGAGTTCGGTCTCGGCGCCCTTGACGGCCTGCTTGCCGACCACGCCGATACAGAGGCCTGAGGCGATGTTGTGCAGCCGGCCGCGGAGGGTGCCCTGGGTGGTCTGGCTGGTGCCGATCCAGGACGGGCCCGAGGTGGACCTGCCGGTACCGGGCGTGGCGGAGGGCTTGGCGGAGGCGGACGAGCCGGAGTCGTCGCCGGAGCCGAGCGCCGCCCACAGCACCAGCGGCAGCACGACCAGTCCGCTCACGGTGCCCACCGCCACGGCGAGGTTGCGGCGCCGGACCCGGACCCGGCGGGCGGCGCGCTGCGCGGCGCGCCGGGAGGCGACGGGGTGCACCACCAGGTCCTTGCCCGGCGCGAAGGCCTCACCGCCCGCGAATCCGCCCGCGGGTCCTCCGACGAATCCGCCGACGGCCGCGGCCACCGGCTCGGCGGGCTCCGCCATGCGGCCCGCCGCCCGGGACTCCAGGTAGGCATGGGCACCCCAGCCGAGCACGGCCTCCGCGAGGGCTGTACCGAGGCCTCCGTTGAACTGGTGGAGCTGGTCGGCGGTGAAGCGGCAGTGCTTGCAGCCGTTCAGGTGCTGCTGGAGGTCCCGGTCGACGTCGACCCCGCCGCGCCGGAAGGTCACGTCGATCATCCGGACGTAGCGCTGGCACTCGTCCTCGTGGGCGAGTTCGCGGTGCACCTGGAGGCACTCCTCGCGCAGCCGCTCGCGGGCCCGGCGCAACTCGACCTGCGCGTCCTGCTCGTCGAGGCCCAGCAGCCCGGCGGGGGTCGACAGCGGCTCCGACTCGACCTCGGTGTGCCACAGCACGGCGCGCGAGGACTGGGTCAGCCGCTGGAAGGCGCGGGAGAGCAGCCGCCGGTTCGCGGGCGGGAGCAGCCGGGAAGCGACCCGCTCCCCCTTTTGGGCGCGCAGTTCGGGGTGCAGCAGTTCGCCGCGCCCGTCGTTGTCCCATTCGGCGGCGATACGGCGGACGGTGACAAGGAGTTGGGGGCGCCAGGCGGCAGTCGGGCCGGTCTGGCGGAGGGATTCGCCGAAGAGGCGGGTGAATGCGGCGGTGGTGAGCATTCCCGCGCCGCGCGTCCCGTCGGTGCACAGACGGGCGTAGGCGAAGGCCGCTTCCCAGTGCCGGTCGAGGAGTTCGCCGACGGGATGCAGGGCGGGCGCGGTGCCCGTCCACTGCTTGAGCTCGGTGCTGAGCTCCTCGTCGGTGACGTCGAACGGCCGGGCGGGGGTAGGGGAATTCCCCAGGCCTGCGTCATTCACGACTGCATTCCTTCCAGACGCAACGCGGGATTCGGCCCATACCGTCTGGTATGCAACCGGTATACGACCCGGCCGATACCTTGATCGGATGGGCCTGTTGGGGGTTCGGCGCTCGCGCATCCGCCGTCGGCTGCTCTTTTGAAGCGTGGGGGGCGAACGGGAGCGGCCTCGCGCATGCGGGTGTAAATAATTGTCCGCATGCCGACACGCCACACCTTTGCACAGGCCAGCAGGGCAGAACAAGGGATCCCGGGGTTTTGCGCATTGCCTGGACCACGGGTTAATTTGACGAATCGTCAATGAGCGAGTTCGCACTGTGTCGCTGTATCGACATCGCAATTGGCACGGGGATTCACCGCCGGCCGCCCCGCGATCGGCATGAACCATTGAACCACGGCCCGACCTGCGCAAGCCGCCGGCTCCTCGGCGCCCATGAACCAATAGCCGGATGGATTACGGACGTTCACCGGAGCGGTAGGCACCGGGCGGGACACCGTATCTTTCACGGAAAACCCGGCTGAAGTGGAACGGGCTGGGAAATCCGGACGCGGCGGCGACCCGCTCGACGGTCAGGTCGGTGCTCTCCAGCAGCCGAACGGCGTGTCGCAGCCGGGCCTCGCGCAACGCGCGCATCGGTGCCACGCCGGTCTGACGGGTGAAGAGGTGGGCGAACCGGGACGGAGACAGCGCGACACGCGCGGCGAGCGAGCCGACGGTGTGCGGGGCGCCGGGGTCGGCCGCGATCAGTTCCTCGGCGCGCCGCACCCGGTCGTCCGGGCCGGGCGGGGTCCGGTGGGCGCCGGCCGTCGCGAGCAGGACGACCTCCTCCAGCGCGCACAGGGCGAGTTCGCGCGCGGCGCTGCCGTGCGCGACGGCGACGGGGTCGTCGCCGGGTGCCGGGGCGGGCGGCGCGCCGGTGCCGGTCCAGCGGGAGTCGGCGAGCACACGGTGGAACGCGGCCTCGATCCGGGTGTGCAGTGCGCCCGGGGCGCCGACGGCGTAGACGCCGTCGCCCACGGCACCCGGCCCCAGCCACTGCGCCCAGGCGGGGCGGGCCTCGCAGTGGGTCCACCAGAAACGCCAGCGGCCGGCGCCGGGCCCGACCGTGTAGCTGTGCGGGATGCCCGGGGCGAGGACGACGAGGTCTCCGGGACGCGCAAGGATCCGGGTGGCGCCCTGCCGGAGCAGACCACGGCCGTCCGTGGTCCAGGTGAGCAGCCAACTGCTCGACCCCTTCGGGCGGTTGACCCGGTAGCCGGGTCCCTGGTCGTAGCGGCCGGTGACCACCATGCCCAGCGGTGGCGCCGGGACAGCAGTCCCGGGCAGTTCCTCAGCGCTCATGGGCATCCTCTCCGCGGGTGCGTCGTCCTAGCGTGACAGGCCAGGACACCGGACCGAGGAGCGCGGGTATGACAGTCACGGGCAACGACACCACCGTCCTGCGACAGTTCGAGGAGGACGGGTTCACCGTCGTACGGGGGTTGTTCGGGTACGACGAGATCGACCGGCTGTGCGCGGAGTTCGCGGCGCTGCACGCGGCGGGACGGGCCGTGCCGGGGCACTTCGAGCCGGGGCCGACGGCTGATCCGCTGCACCGGTATCCCCGGGTGATGCAGCCGCACGAAATCAGCGCGCTCGCCCGGCGGTTTCTGCTGGACGCGCGGCTGCGGGTGATCCTGGAGGGGCTGTTCGGGGAGGAGGTGCTGGCCGCGCAGAGCATGTTCTACTTCAAGCCGCCGGGGGCCCGGGGGCAGGCGCTGCACCAGGACAACTTCTATCTGCGGGTGGAACCGGGGACGTGTGTCGCGGCGTGGATCGCCTGTGAGGCGATCGACCGGGAGAACGGCGGTCTCCAGGTGGTGCCGGGGACGCATCGGATGGATCTGTTCTGCCCGGAGGAGTCGGACGCGGAGCTGTCCTTCGCGCGGGAGTACGTGGCACCACCGAAGGGGCTGGCGGCGGTGCCGGTCGATATGGGGCCGGGAGATGTGCTGTTCTTCAACGGGAGCCTGGTGCACGGGTCACAGCCGAACCGCTCCGCAGGGCGGTTCCGACGGTCGTTCATCGGGCACTACGTGGGACGGTCGGCGGTGCGGATCGGGGGGTACTACCGGACGTTGACGATGTCCGGGGATCGTGTCCCGTTGCTCGAGAGCGAAGGGGGTGGTCCTTGCGGGACAGAACGGCTGTGATTCGGCTGCGGGTGGGTGGGGGCTGGTCGCGCCCACCCGGCGGTAGCCGCAAATCGAATACAGCCCCGCGCCCCTCAAAAGCAAAAAACGGGGCGCGTTTCAGTGGCCGGAGATGGGATGGGGACCGTACGGCTGCTGCAGTTCTTCGAGTTCCTTGTCGCTGAGCTCCAACTCCACCGCCGCTACGGCGTCTTCGATGTGCCGGGGCTTGGACGCTCCGATGATCGGGGCCGTCACCGTGTTCTGGTGGAGGAGCCAGGACAGTGCCACCTGGGCCCGGGGGACGCCACGGTCGTCGGCGATGCGGGTGACCGCCTCCACGATCGCGCGGTCGCCGTCCTGGTAGAGGCGGTTGCCGAAGTTGTCGGTGGCGCTGCGTTCGGTGACCGTGCCCCAGTCGCGGGTGAGGCGGCCCCGGGCCAGCGGGCTCCACGGCAGCACGCCCACGCCCTGGTCGGCGCAGAGCGGCAGCATCTCGCGCTCCTCCTCGCGGTAGAGGAGGTTGTAGTGGTTCTGCATGGAGACGAACTTGGTCCAGCCGCCCAGCTCAGCCGTGTACTGGGCCTTGGAGAACTCCCAGGCGTACATCGAACTCGCCCCGATGTAGCGGGCCTTGCCCGCCTTGACGACGTCGTGCAGCGCCTCCATGGTCTCCTCGATCGGCGTGTCGTGGTCGAAGCGGTGGATCTGATAGAGGTCGACGTAGTCGGTGCCGAGGCGGCCGAGGCTGTGGTCGATCTCGGAGAGGATCGCCTTGCGGGACAGGCCGCCGCCGTTGGGGCCGGGGCGCATCCGGCCGTGCACCTTGGTGGCGAGGACGATCTCGTCGCGCCGGGCGAAGTCGCGCAGCGCCTTGCCGACGATCTCCTCGCTGGTGCCGTCGGAGTAGACGTTGGCGGTGTCGAAGAAGTTGATGCCCGCGTCCAGTGCCTGCCGGATCAGCGGGCGGGACGCCTCCTCGTCGAGGGTCCACTCGTGGGTGCCGCGGTCGGGCAGGCCGTAGGTCATGCAGCCGAGGCAGATCCGGGACACGTCCAGACCGGTGCGGCCGAGCTTCACGTACTCCATCGTTGTCTCCCGCCGTCGAGATCACGTCGTACAGAGCCGAGCGTACGTCTACGGGCTGTCCGGTCTCTCGGGACGGCGCCGCAATCGGACGCCGTCAGTCCCGCTCCAGCAGGTCCAGTACCCGTGCCCAGGCGAACTCGGGGCGCCCGCCGTCCGCTTCGGGCTCGCCGGCGTACGGGTCGCCGAAGCGGACGCCCAGTCCGCGCAGCCGGGCCAGGCTCTCCTGGTAGGCGGGGTGGGCGGACAGGGCGTCCGCGACGCAGGGCAGCACGGCGATCGGGACGCCCAGGCCGAGGGCCTCGCACAGGGTGCCGACGGCCAGGGTGTCGGCGAGTCCGGCGGCCCACTTGTTGACGGTGTTGAAGGTGGCCGGGGCGACGGCCACCGCGTCCGGCGGCGGGAAGGGGCGCGGGTCGGCGGGCCTGCGCCAGGCCGAGCGGATCGGGCGGCCGGTGCGCGCCTCGGCCTCGGCGGTGTCGAAGAACCCGTTCATGGCGACCGGTGTGGCGATGATCCCGACCTCCCAGCCGCGCTCCTGCGCCGCGGTGATCAGTTTGCCGACGCCGACGGCGATGCCGGCCGCGCAGACAACCAGGTAGAGGAAGGGCTTCGCGGTCTCATCGGTCATCCGGGAACCCTATGCGGGTTCTACCGGAGCGGGAACGACAGGCCGTGTTCGGACTCCGGGCGCGGGCCGTGGAGGCGGCGCTCGTGCTCCTCGATCCGGACGTCGTTGATGCTCGCCTCGCGCCGGGTCATCAGCCCGTGCTCGTCGAACTCCCAGAGTTCGTTGCCGTACGACCGCCAGCACTGCCCGTCCGCGTCGTGGCACTCGTACTGGAAGCGGACCGCGATGCGGTTGCCGTCGAAGGCCCACAGGTCCTTGCGGAGCGCGTAGTCGAGTTCGCGGTCCCACTTGGCGGTGAGGAACTCGACGATCTCGGCCCGTCCGGTGACGAAGGTGCCGCGGTTGCGCCAGACGGAGTCCTCGGAGTAGGCGAGCGCCACGCGCTGCGGATCGCGGGTGTTCCAGGCGTCCTCGGCGGCCTGGACCTTCTGGGCCGCGGTCTCCCGGGTGAACGGCGGCAGGGGCGGACGGTCGGTCATGGTCTCCTCCTCGATGTCCTTCGATGGAGAACGTGCGTTCTCCCTGTCGCTGCTAACATAGGAGAACGCACGTTCTCTCGTCAAGGAGTGGTCCATGGACAGCGTGGTGGCCCGTGAGCAGGCCCTGGACGCCGCCGAGCGGCTGTTCTACGGGCGCGGGGTGCAGTCCGTCGGCATGGACGACATACGCGGCGCCTCCGGGGTCTCCCTCAAACGGCTCTACCAGCTCTTCCCCGCGAAGGAGCAGCTCGTGGAGGCCTATCTGGAGCGGCGTGACGCGCGCTGGCGGCAACGGCTCGCCGAACACGTCCAGCGGCACGAGGACCCTCGGGAGCGGCTGCTCGCCGTCTTCGACTGGCTGGAGACCTGGTTCGGCGAGGAGGACTTCAGGGGGTGCGCGTGGATCAACGCGTACGGCGAGCTCGGCGCCACCTCCCCGCGGGTGGTGGCCCAGGTGCGGGGCCACAAGCGGGCGTTCCGGGACTACCTCGCGGAGCTGGTGGCCGGCGCCGGGCTGGACGCCGGGCTCACCGGGCCGCTGTTCCTGCTCGCCGAGGGGGCGATGGTCACCGCCGGTATCACCGGCAGCACGGCGCCGGCGGCCGAGGCGCGCGAGGCGGCCCGGGTGCTGCTGCGCGCCGGGTGAGGTCAGCCCACGGCGGCGACGAGCCGAGAGAGCTCGGCGCGCGCCGCGGCGAGTGAGGCGGCGGCGGTCTCCTCCTGACCGGCCAGGACGGGCAGCACGTCGACGCGGGTCAGCTCGGCCGCCACCGTCCAGAGGTGTTCGGGGCGGACGCCGAGACGAGCCGTCCAGGCCGGTCGGTTCGGGTTCGTCGACGGGGTGACGGAGCACGGAGCGGAAAGGTGACCAATGGACGGGCACGACGAACTGGCGGCGGAGTTCGAGGCACCGCGCGAGCGGCTGCGGGCGATCGCCTACCGCATGCTGGGCTCGGCCGGCGACGCCGAGGACGCGGTCCAGGAGGCCTGGCTGCGGCTGAGCCGGGCGGGCGGTACCGGGATCGACAACCTCGGCGCCTGGCTGACGACCGCCGGGCGTCGCCGGCGGAGCTGCGGGGAGCCCGGCGGTCGCGGAGGGCACCGTGCTGCTGCGCCGGCGCGCCCGGTTCGCCGTACCGGTCCTGGTCGACGGCCGGGTCGGCCTCGCCGTCGCCCCGCGGGGACGCCTGCTGTACGTCCTGCGGGTCACCGTCGAGGGCGACCGGGTGGCGGCCTACGAGGTGGTCGCCGACCCGGCGCTGCTGCGAGGGCTGGAGCTGGCGGTACTGGACGCGCCGCCGACTGCCTAGCCCGTGGGTTCCTTGACCGTGATGGCGTGTACCGGGCAGGCCCGGGCCGCCTCCTTGACCAGCGGGTCGCCGCCGCCGTCCTCCTTTCCGGGGAGCAGGGTGCTGAAGCCGTCGTCGTCCTGGGTGAAGACGTTCGGCGCGGTCAGGGCGCACTGGCCGGCGCCGATACAGACGTCCTGGTCGATCTCGATGTGCATGGCAGGAGCCTCTTACCAGGTCACGGGGAGTTCCAGCATCCCCTGGATCGTGTCGCCGGGTTTGAAGGGGATTTCCTCCGGAGGCGCGGCGAGCCGCAGGTCCGGCAGCCGCTCCCACAGGGTGGTGAGGGCGATCTCCAGCTCGGCACGGGCCAGGTTCTGGCCCAGGCACTGGTGGATGCCGAAGCCGAAGGCCACGTGGTGACGGGTCGGGCGGTGCCAGTCGATGGTGTCGGGGTCGTCGTACACGGACTCGTCACGGTTGATGACCGAGGTCGCGAAGAGGACTCCGTCGCCCTTGCGGATGGTGGTGCCGGCCACCTCGATGTCCTCCAGGGCGACGCGCAGCAGCCCGTCGGCGATGGACAGCATCCGCATCAGTTCCTCGACGGCGGCGGGCACCAGCGTGGGGTCGGCGCGCAGTTCGGCGAGCCGCTCGGGCTGCTGGAGCAGGGTGAAGGTGCCGAGCGAGATCATGTTGGCGGTGGTCTCGTGCCCGGCGACCAGCAGGATGAGGGCGAGTGAGACGACCTCGGCGCGGTCCAGGGCGCCGTCCCGCAGCCGCTCGTGGACGAGGTCGTCGAGGACGCCGTCGCCGGGCACCTCGTCCCGGCTCTTGCGGTCCGCCAGGTCGCCCAGATAGACCTCCAGCTTCTCGCGCGCGTCCAGGGAGTCGGCGGGCTCCGGACCGCGCAGCAGCCGCCGGGACTGCGCCTCGAAGAACTCGTGGTCGGCGTACGGGACACCGAGCAGGTCGCAGATGACCATGGACGGCACGGGCAGGGCGAAGGAGCTCACCAGGTCGGCGGGCGGTCCCGCGGCGATCATCCTGTCGAGCAGCCCGTCCACGATCCGTTGGATGGCCGGCCGCATCCCGGTCGCTCGTTTGAGGGTGAAGTCCGGGATCAGCATCCGGCGCTGCTTCTGGTGCTCCGGGTCGTCGAGACCGAGCAGGGCGACGTTGCGGCGCTCCCGGACCGCCGCGAACCGGGCGTTCGGCATCGGGAAGTCCTCCCGCCGGCGGTCGCTGGAGAGCCGGGGGTCGGCGAGCAGCACCCGGGCCGCGCCGTGGCCGGTGACCGCCCAGGCGGTACGGCCGTCGTAGAGACGGATACGGGACAGCGGGCTTCCGTCGCGCAGCGGGTCGTAGCCGGTGGGCGGGTGGTAGGGACACGTCCGGTCCTGCGGCCAGGCCACGGGGTCGGCCGGATGGGCAGAAGTCGTGGGTTCCGTCAGGTCCGTCAGTTCGTTCATGGAAGACCTCGCAGACGAATGCGGTACGTCGTGCCGATCTTCATTAGATGCCCGGGGCATCTATGGGGCGACCGCAAGTTCAGCCAGATCGGTGAAGTGCGTGATCTGGCCGAACGGCATGCGGTCGGGGGACGGTTCCACGCCGAAATTCGCTTGCCGGGGCGGCGAGGCGGGCCGGAGGATCTGCGCATGACGACTCCTCACGCCTGTGCGACGCTGACCTCCGCGACCGTCCGTCCGGTGCGGGGCCAGCAGCAGCCGGGGCGCTCCTGGAGGCCCGAGCCCGCACGCCGGTGACGGCCGCGCTCGTCGCCGGCCTGCTCGCCGGGTACGGCATCGCCGTCCCGGTCGGCGCGGTCGGCACATATCTAGTGTCCCTCACGGCTCGTACGTCCCTGCGGACCGGCGCCTGTGCCGCCCTCGGCGTCGCCAGCGCGGACGGTCTCTACGCCCTGCTCGCCATGGCCGGCGGCGCCGCGCTGGCGGCGGCGCTGCAGCCGGTGCTCGGGCCGCTGCGCTGGGCCTCGGCCGCGGTCCTGGTCGCGCTCGCCGTGCGGGGTGCGGCGGTCGCGCTGCGCCGGTTCCGGGAGCGGCGGCTGGCGGTCCGGGCCGAACGGCCGGTACCAGGCCCCGCACGGGCGTATCTCGGCCTCCTCGGCATCACGCTGCTCAACCCCACCACGGTCATCTACTTCGCGGCCCTGGTGGTCGGCACCCGGGCGGGTACGGCGGTACGGCCGCTGGAGCAGGGTGTCTTCGTGCTGGCGGCCTTCGCCGCGTCCGCGAGCTGGCAGCTGCTGCTGGCGGGCAGCGGGGCGCTCCTCGGCCGGGGCCTGACCGGCCACCGGGGGCGCCTGGTCACGGCGCTGCTGTCGAGCTGCGTGATGCTGGGGCTCGCGGCCCGCATGGCACTGTCGCCGGGCTGACGGCCGAAGACGCCAGGACGCGACGGACGTCAGGACGCGAAGGCCGGGCGACGGCGAGGCTGTCCTAGTACACGTGGTGCCGGACGACCAGACCGTCCCGGACGGTGAGGTGCAGGGCGAACCTGGCTCGATAGGGACGCCTGGTGGGCTTCGCGGTCTGCCGGATCTCGCCGAGCACGACCGCTTCGGCGCCGTCGACGAGGACGCGCTCGATCCGGGTGTCCGCCTGCCCGGGCACGGGGTGCGCGGCGAGGTCCCGGACGTGGGCGGCGGCGCCGGCGCGGCCTGTCCGGTGGGTGATCCACGGGGTGGCGGGACGGTCGTGCTCGTCCTCGGGCCGGTTCAGCCGCCGGTCGAGGTCCTCGGCGTACAGCTCGGCGATCGGCCCGGGGTCGCCCGCGCCGCTCCGGCGGAGCAGTTCCTCGACGACGGCGCGGGTGCGGGACGTGGGTGACCTGCCTTGTGTGTCGGCCGGATGCGGTGGGCGTAGGACCATGCCCGGAACGCGCGGGGTAGGCGATTACGTGTGGGGTAGGGGGTTCGGTGTCGCGTGGATGATCCGGGCCGCACCGGGTGTTGAATCGTGGCGTCAGTCTTGGCAGCGACGAAGGGGACGGACCTCATGCCTCTTGAGGGCGAGTACGAGCCCAGCCCGACCGCCTGGGTGCGGGAGCAGGTCGAGTTGTACGAGAGCTCGGGCGGGACGAAGGGCACGACCCTGATGGACACCGGGATGCCGGTCATCCTGCTGACCACCCTGGGGGTGAAGAGCGGGAAGATCCGCAAGACGCCCCTGATGCGGGTGGAGCACGACGGGAAGTACGCGGTGGTCGCCTCGCAGGGCGGTGCGCCCAAGCATCCGGTCTGGTACTTCAACGTCAAGTCGGAGCCGCTTGTCGAGCTCCAGGACGGGGCGGTCAAGCGGGACATGACGGCCCGTGAGGTCACCGGTGCGGAGAAGGAGCAGTGGTGGGAGCGCGCGGTCGCCGCGTACCCGCCGTACGCCGACTACCAGAAGAAGACGTCCCGGGCGATCCCGGTGTTCGTGCTGGAGCCGGTCGCGGGGAACTGACGGTTCCGGGAATCCTTTCCGGCCTGGAACCGTCGGAATTTAGAAAAATCTGTTTCCGGCAGGCATGAGCCGGGTCCGGGCCGGGCAGTCGAAGGTCAGGCCCCGCCGCGTTCCCCCGTCGCGGCGGGGCTTTCCGCTGTCTCGTGCGCGGAGCGGTCGGTGACGTCCTGGCCGACGGAGAAACAGCCGCCCATGGCGAAGATCCTTGACGCCGCGGCCTCCGACAGCAGCGCGGGCGAGCCGGCGACGACCCCGCCGGCGGCGATCACCGGATTCTTCGGTCCCGCTCACGCCCGCCGACTGCCCCGACGCGCACCGATCACACCGTACGGGCGGCGCGAATCGGGGAACATCGGGGGAACCCGGTGCATCGGTGCGTACCGACCCTCATGGACCGGTGCGTACCGGTCCTCGGGGCGACGTCCCCTCGGCAAGGAGGAACCATGAGCGGTGGCGGCAACGCCTCGTTGGGGCACAAGGCGTTCTCCCGGTCCCCCAGTCACTTCGCGGACCGGATCACGGCGGACGGACGGGACGGCTGGCCGGTGGCGGCCGGGCGCTACCGGCTGGTGGTCAGCCGTGCCTGTCCGTGGGCGAGCCGGGCGGTGATCTCACGAAGGCTGCTCGGCCTGGAGAACGCCCTCTCCCTGGCCGTCACCGACCCGATCCAGGACGACCGCAGCTGGCGCTTCACCCTGGACCCGGGCGGCCGGGACCCGGTGCTCGGCATCCGGTTCCTCGGCGAGGCCTACGACCGGCGGGAGACCGGCTACCCGGGCGGGGTGAGCGTGCCCGCGGTCGTGGACGTGCCGAGCGGGCAGCTGGTCACCAACGACTACCAGCAACTGACCCTGGACCTGGCCACCGAGTGGACGGCACTGCACCGGGAGGGGGCGCCCGAGCTGTATCCGGCCGGCCGGCGGGACGAGATCGACGCGGTGATGGCGGAGGTCTACACGGACGTCAACAACGGTGTCTACCGGGCCGGTTTCGCGCCCGGGCAGCAGGACTACGAGGAGGCGTGCACGGCGGTGTTCCGGCGGCTCGGCCTGCTCGCCGAGCGGCTGGCCGGGCAGCGTTATCTGGTCGGGGACACGATCACCGAGGCCGACATCCGGCTGTTCACCACGCTGGTCCGGTTCGACGCCGTCTACCACGGCCACTTCAAGTGCAACCTCCGGAAGCTCACCGAGAACCCGGTGCTGTGGGCGTACGCGAGGGACCTCTACCAGACGCCGGGATTCGGTGACACCGTCGACTTCGACCACATCAAGCGGCACTACTACCAGGTCCACACCGGGATCAACCCCACCGCCGTCGTGCCCCTCGGTCCGGACCTCGCCGGGTGGCTGACACCCCATCACCGTGAGGAGCTGGGCGGTCGGCCCTTCGGGGACGGGACACCGCCCGGCCCGGTGCCGGCGGGCGAGGAGGTGCCGGTCACGGGGCGGCCCTGACCACGCGGAGGCAGGCATGGCCAAGAGCAGGAAGAAACTGAAGCTCCCCCTCGTCTACGCGCCCCTCGGCCTCGTGCTGAGCTGGGCCGGCGGGGCGCTGGGCGCGCTGGTCTTCCGCCGGACCTGGAGGGCGCTGCGCGGCGAGGAGGACGCGCCGGACGCCCTGGACCGGAACCGCGGCTGGGGCGAGGTGCTGCTCGGCGCGGCCCTCCAGGGCGCCGTCTTCGCGGTGGCGCGCAGCGCCGTGGACCGCACCGGCGCCACGGCCATAGAGCGTTCCACCGGAGTGTGGCCGACGGCCCGGAAGGGCGACCGGGACCGGGTCGGCCCGCCGTCGGCGGGGCCGGACGCGGCGTGAAGGAGTGTCCGGCCGGGCCGGAGCGACCGCGCTCCTCGTACGGCCCGGCCGGACCCCGCGCCTCGACCGCCGGCCCGCCGAGGCCGGCCACCCGGCGCTCCGCCTCGTCCAGGTCCGCGCGGTGTGTCCGTCCCCGATCACGGGATTCAGTCGGCCACCAGCCACTTCCCGTCGCCCATCAGCTCGCGCCCCGCGATCTCGTCGGCCTCCCGCCAGGCCTGCACCCGTCTCGGGGTGACCCTGAAGTACAGGTAACGGGTGGCGAGTCGACGCGGATCGAAGCCGCACTTCGCGGCGAACCGGTCACCCTCCTCGACGGACAGTTCCTCCGGGGTCACCGCGCGGACCTCTCCCTCGATCATGACCACGTCCCGGGTCGGCCCGACAGCAAGCCGGGCGGTGCCGGTCGCCACGAGATTGCGGCCGGTGGGGCTCGCGGCCGGGGTGGCCAGCAGCAGGGTCGAACCGTCCCACCGGAAGGACAGCGGCACCAGGTACGGCGCGCCGCCCTCCTCCCCCGCGGTGGCCACCCAGACGTCCTCGTCCCGCTCCAGCCGGTCCAGGGTGTTCTTCTTGCGCTGCTCGGCGCTGCGCGTGGGCGGTCGGGTCATGGTCGTTCGGCCTCCTCGTGATCGGTGTCGCGGAGATGACGGACCGGCGGCGTGGAATGTGACGTGGCACCGAGCGTGGAATGTGACACGGCACCGTGTTCCGCGAGCCGGGCCCCGGCCGCCGTCAGCAGCAGTTCCAGGGCCGCCGGGTAGGAACTTCCCCGCATCGACGCCACGAGATGGCGGGCGGTGGCCGCGATGTTCGGGTGGGTGGCGGCGGGCAGCCGGGTGTAGGTCGTCCGCCACACGTCCGCCTCGGCCTCGCGGGCGGGTTTCGGCAGGGCGGTGTTGGCGGAGTCGAGGGCGCCGTACGCGAGGGCCTGGTCGATGAAGGCGTGGTAGACGCGGACCGCCTCCGCATCGGGGAAACCGGCGCTGCGCAGCACCCCCAGGATGGTCTCGACCGCCTGGATCTCGTGTGTCCGTCCGGTCACCCGGTGGGCGCTGAGCACCGCGGCTCTGGGGTGGGCGAGGGCGCCGGCGTGTATGCGCAGGCCCAGGTCGCGCAGGTCGGCGCGCCACTCGCCGGTGGGCCGCCAGGTGCGCAGGGTACGGCCGATCAGCTCGTCGGCGATGGCGAGCATCAGGTCGTCGGTGTGCTCGAAGTAGCGGTAGAGGGAGCTGGGGTCGGCGCCCAGGGCGCGGCCCAGGCGGCGCACGGAGAGTGCCTCGGCGCCGTGCTCCTCGATCAGCCGGAGCGCGGTCTCCACGATCAGTTCCTCGGAGAGGACCACGCCCTGCTTGGTGGGGCGCCGGCGCCGCCGGCCGGCGGCCGGGACGACGCGTTCGCTCATGGGGCCTCCCTCGCGATGTGTCGGCACCTTATGACAACACCGTTGACCTGTGAAGTGCACCGGCAGTTTCATGACCGGTCACCGGGGCCGGTCGGGCCGGCCCCCAGGTGCGAGCGGAGTGTGCCGGCCATGACCGACCAGCCCTACACAGCGGACCCACCGGAGTTGCGCAGATCCCTCTCCGTCCTGGACGGCGTCGCGGTGGCCGCGTCCAGTACGGCCGCCACCACCAGCATCGGCATCGGTCTCGGTGTGACGGCCGGGGTGGTCGGGCTGCATCTGCCGGCCATCATGCTGCTGGCGTTCCTGCCTGTCCTCGGGATCGCGGGCGCCTACTCGCGGCTGAACCGGGTGGAGCCGAACGCGGGCAACGGCTATGTGTGGGTGGGCCGTTCGCTCAACCCGTGGCTCGGTTTCATGGTCGGCTGGGTGAACATCGTGGCGACGGTGGCCTTCCTCGCCTACACCACGGCGGTCACCGGGTCCGCGATGCTGCAGCTGGCGGAAGAGGCCGGAGTGCACCGGATCGGCTCGCTCGCCCTGGACCCCGGTTCGACGGCGCAGACCACGGCCGTCGGCATCGTCGTCCTGGTCGCCGTCACCCTCACCGCCGTGACCGGTATCCGCACCGCGGCCCGGCTCCAGACCGGGCTGCTGGTCTTCGAGTACGTCGTGCTGCTCGGGTTCTGCGGCTACGGCATCGTCACCGGACCGCACGCCTTCAGCCTGAGCTGGTTCGACCCGTTCGCGATCCCCTCGGCGACGGCGCTGGCGCAGGGAATGCTGCTGTCGGTGTTCTGCTACTGGGGCTTCGAGGCCGCGTTCAGCGTGAACGAGGAGGTGCGCGACCCCCGGGACGCCTCCCGGGCCGGGCTGATCACGCTGGTGACGATGCTGGGGCTGTTCCTGCTGGGCTCGGTGGCGTTCCAGCGGGTGCTGTCCGAGAAGGAGCTGGCCGGGCACGGGGCCGAGGGGCTGGCGTTCTTCGGCGACCGGCTGGCCGCCCAGCCGTGGGCCGCGCTGCCGCTGGTGGCGCTGATGTTCTCGGCGGTGGCCTCGCTCCAGGCCGGCGTGATCCCGACCGCCCGTGGCATGTTCGCGATGAGCCGGGACCGTACCCTCGGGCCGGTGTGGTCCAGGGTCAGCGCCCGGTACGGCACCCCGGCGGCCGGGACGCTGCTGATCGGGGCGCTGGCCGCGGCGGTCGCCGGGCTCGCCCTGGTGATCCCGAGGCTCGCCGACATGATCATGGCGACGGTGAACGCCGTCGGCATCGTCGTCGCCCTGTCGTACGCGCTCACCGCGCTCGCCGCCGCCGCGCGCTTCCGTTCGCTGCTGCGCGAGGACTGGCGGCAGGGTGTACGGGCCGTGGTGCTGCCGGCGCTGAGCGCCCTCGCACTGCTGGGGCTCGGCGGCTACCTCGGCTGGTCCTTCTACACCTCGACGGACCACTTCGAGGTCAGCGCGGACAACGGCTGGTTCCTGCTGACCACCCCGCTGGCGATGATCGCGTCCGGGTTCGTCGCCGCCGGCTGGGCGAGGTACGTGCGCCGATCGCCGTACTTCCGCACCGGCGAGGGCACGGATGCCGACGCACCCCAGCTCCTCACGACCTCCAACTAGGGAACAGGAAACATGCACGCAGATCTGCTCTTCACCGGTGGCCCCGTCCTCACCCCCGAGGGCCGGACGGCCAGTGCCGTCGCCGTCACCGGTGAGCGCATCACCGCCGTCGGATCCGCCGAGGAACTGCGGGAGCTCGCCGGGCCGCGCACCGAGGTGGTCGACCTCGCGGGGCGGCTGCTGCTGCCCGGGTTCCAGGACGCGCACGTCCATCCGGTGCCGGCCGGGCTGGAGTTGGCCCAGTGCGACCTGACCGGGCTGCGCACCGCCGAGGAGACCGTGGCCGCCGTGCGCGCCTACGCCGAGGCGCATCCGGAGCGGGAGTGGGTCCTGGGCGGGGGCTGGTCCATGGAGTCGTTCGCGGGCGGTACGCCGTCGAAGGAACTGCTCGACTCCGCCGTACCGGACCGTCCGGTGTATCTGCCCAACCGGGATCATCACGGGGCCTGGGTCAACAGCCGGGCCCTGGAGCTGGCCGGGATCGACCGCGACACGCCCGATCCGGCCGACGGGCGGATCGAGCGGAACGCCTCGGGCGAGCCGAGCGGAACGCTCCAGGAGGGGGCGATGCAGCTGGTCGGCCGGCTCGCGCCGCCGGCCGGACCGGCGGACCGGCTCGCGGCGCTGCTGCACGCCCAGCGGCATCTGCACGCGCTCGGCATCACGGCCTGGCAGGACGCGCTGGTCGGGGAGTTCCTCGGCATGGACAACCCGGCCGAGGCCTATCTCACGGCGGCCCGGGACGGTTCGCTGACCGCGCGGGTGGTCGGGGCGCTGTGGTGGGACCGGGAGCGCGGCGCCGAGCAGATTCCCGAACTCGTCGAGAGACGCGCCGCGTTCAGCCATGGGCGGTTCCGGGCGGGCACGGTGAAGCTGATGCTGGACGGGGTCGCCGAGAACGGCACGGCCGCGCTGCTCGACCCGTACCTGGACAACTGCGGCTGCGCCACCGCCAATCGCGGCAAGAGCTTCATCGACCCGAAGCAACTTCCCCAGTACGTGACCGAGTTGGACGCGCTCGGTTTCCAGTGCCATTTCCATGCGCTGGGCGACCGTGCGGTACGGGACGCGCTGGACGCCGTCGAGGCGGCGCGGGCCGCGAACGGTCCGAGCGACACGCGGCCCCATCTGGCGCATCTCCAGGTCGTGCACCCCGACGACGTACCGCGCTTCGCCCGGCTCGGCGCCACCGCGAACATCCAGGCGCTGTGGGCCGCGCACGAGCCGCAGATGGACGAGCTGACGATCCCCTTCCTGGGGTCCGAACGGGCCGGGTGGCAGTACCCGTTCGGGTCGCTGCTGCGCTCCGGGGCGCGGCTCGCGGCCGGCAGCGACTGGCCGGTCAGCAGCCCCGACCCGGTCCAGGGCATCCATGTCGCGGTGAACCGGGTCGAACCGGGCGGCGACACGCCGGTGTTCCTGCCCGGGGAGCGGCTGGGACTGGCGGAGGCGGTGACGGCGTACACGGCGGGATCAGCGTATGTGAACCATCTGGACGACACCGGGCGGGTGGCGGTCGGGGCACTCGCGGACCTGGTGGTGCTGGACCGCGATCCGTTCGCCGGAGACCCGGAGGACATCACGGCCGCGCGCGTGACGCACACATACGTGGGGGGCGCGCGAGTGTACTCAATCCAGGAGGCGTGAGCAGTAACACACATCACGGTGGGGTCACGCGTAGATCATTTACGCTCTGGGCAGTCTCGTACCGCTTCACGGCTCAACTTTCGAGCCACGAAGGCCAGTTCGAGTGCACGGGCGGCTGCCTGACCGTCCGATCGCAGGGACGGGGGGACTCTGCGCTCCGTCTCCCGAAAGGAAACACATGCCCCAGGACGTCACCTTCGACCTGCCCTTCGACACGCCCGTCAGCGAGCATCTGGAGCACGCCCGGGCCCGGCATCTGCGCTGGATCTGGGACATGGACCTGGTGCGCAGCAAAGCCGGGTTCGAGGAGTACAAGTCGTGGGACCTGCCGCAGGCGGCGGCCCGGACCTATCCGCACGCCTCGGCGGAGGACATGGTCGTCCTGATGAACTGGTTCTCGCTGGCCTTCCTGTTCGATGACCAGTTCGACGCCAATCGGCCGGACCGCGCCGACCGGATCGCCGACGTCGCGCGCGAGCTGATCGTGACCCCACTGCGCCCGCCCGGCATCCGGCCACGCGTGGTCTGCCCGATCACGCTGGCCTGGGCGGAGGTCTGGCAGCATCTCTCGGATGGCATGTCCCTGACGTGGCGGACGCGGTTCGCGGCCTCCTGGGGCCGGTTCCTGGTCGCCCACTGCGAGGAGGTCGACCTGGCGGCGCGGGGGCTGGCCGGGACGCTCGACCTCGACGAGTACGCGGTCTTCCGGCGTCGTACCGTCGGCATCCACCACAGCATCGACATGGGCGAGCGCAGCCGCGGCTTCGAGGTGCCCGCTCAGGCGGAGGCGCATCCGCTGATGGAGCGGATGCGTGATCTGGCCGCGGACACCATCGGGTTCATGAACGACATCCACTCCTTCGAACGCGAGCGGCGCCGGGGCGACGGGCACAACCTGATAGCCGTGCTGCACCGGCGGCGGGGCGGTTCGTGGGAGGACGCCATGAAGGAGGCGTACCGGATGACGACCGCCTGCCTCGACGAGTACGTCGAACTGGAGGCCAGGGTGCCCCGGATGTGCGACGAGCTGGGTCTCGACGAGAAGCAGCGGGACAGTGTGCGGATGGGCGTGGAGGCCATCCAGCACTGGATCAACGGCAACTACATGTGGGGGCTGTCCTCGGGCCGGTACGCGGCGGCCAAGGAGGGTCCGGCGGCCGCCGCCGAAATGGCCGGGCAGGGGTCGGTGGACGACCTGCTGGCGGTGTGACCCGTTGACGGCCCGGGGGCCGCCGTCCCGTCGGACGGCGGCCCCCGGGCCGTTCGGTTCAGCTGTTCCCCGGCCGGCTCAGACGGCGAACTCGACCGGCAGGCTGTCCAGTCGGGACTCCCAGGTGGAGGCCGTCGAGGTGAGCTCCTCGGCCGGCACCGCCAGGCGCAGTCCGGGCAGCCGGTGCAGCAGGACGTCCACGGCCGTCTCGATGATGCCCTGGCCGATGTTCTGCCCCGGGCATTCGTGCGGTCCGGCACTGAACGCCAGATGGGACTGGTTGCCGGCGACGGAGGCCTCGATGTCCGGGCGGATCAGCGGGTCCACGTTGCCGGCGGCGAGGCCCAGGAGCAGCATGTCGCCCTCCTTGATGGGACGGCCGCCCAGCTCCAGGTCGGAGGTGGCGAACCGGCCCGGCAGCACCGCCAGCGGCGGTGTGTTCCACATGACCTCCTCCACCACGGAGGACATGTTCAGCTGGCCGCTGACCAGTCCGGAGCGCAGCGCGTCGTCGGTGACGACGATCTCCAGCACCCGGGCCAGCAGGTTGCTGGTGGTGGTGTGCGCGGTGATCAGCACCAGCCGCAGATGCTGGACTATCTCGTCCTCGTCGAGGTCCGAGTGGTGGTCGATGAGTCCGGTGGCGAAGTCGGAGCCGGGCTCCGACCGCTTGCGGGCGGCGAGTTCGGCGAGGATCGACACGATCTTCTCGTTGTGCGCGAGGGCGTCCGCACCGCCCTTGATGACCTGGGCGCTGGACTCGGCGAGGGTACGCCCCTCGCTCTCGGCGAGCCCGAAGACCCGGGTGAGCACCAGCATCGGCAGGTACTCGGCGAAGTCCGTGACCAGGTCGGCGCGGCCGGTGCCGGCGAAGGCGTCGATCTGCTTGTTGGCGAAGTGGGTGACATGGCGGCGGATGCCCCGCCCGGCCACCTTCAGCAGGTTGTCGGTGACCGCGCCGCGCAGCCGGCGGTGCGGCTCGCCGTCCTGGGAGACACAGTCGGGCCGCCAGCCCACCATCTGCATCAGCGGTGAGTGGACGGCGACCTTGCCGTCCCGCCAGTCCCGCCAGATGCGCGAATCACGGCTGAACTGGAGCGGGTTGTCGAGGACCCGCCGGTTCTCCCGGTAGCCGAGCACCAGCCAGGCGGGCACGTCGCCCTCCACCAGGATGGGGGCGACGCTGCCGTACTCCTCGCGCAGCCGCTCGTAGATGCCGTGCGGGTCCTTCTCCGCGTCGGCGCCGTACAGCCGGGTGACGCCGGCACCGTGGGCCACCGGGCAGCCGCCCGCGGCGCCCGGATCGTGCGGCGCGCTCATCGGGACTCCAGGGCGACGGCCGAGCGTTCCTGCAGATGCTGGATCAGCGCGACGAGAACATCACGGCTGGAGGCCCGGTCACGGGCGTCACAGGCCACGATCGGAGTGTGCGGGGAGATGTCGAGGGCGTCCCGGATCTCCTCGATGGGGTGTTCCTTGCAGTCCGGGAAGACGTTCAGGGCGATGACGAAGGGCACGTCCTGCCGCTCCATCTCCTCGATCGCCCGGAAGCTGGAGGCCAGCCGCCGGGTGTCCACCAGGACGATCGCGCCGAGAGCCCCCTTGAACAACCCGTTCCACAGGAACCAGAACCGTTCCTGCCCGGGGGTGCCGAACAGGTACAGCATCAGGCTCTCGTTGAGGCTGATCTTCCCGAAGTCGAGGCTGACCGTGGTCTCGGCCTTGTCCGCGACGCCGATGAGGTTGTCGACGCCGACGGTCGCCTGGGTGAGGGTCTCCTCGGTGGTGAGCGGCTTGATGTCGCTGACGGAGCGGACCATGGTGGTCTTCCCGGTGCCGAACCCCCCGGCGATCATCACCTTGACCGAGCGGGTCCCCCCGGCACCGGGGTCGCCGGGATGGTCAAAGCCTTTCAAGTCCACTGAGTACCTCCTGGAGGAGCGCGAGGTCAGGCCCGCGTCCGGCGTGGTGCGCCGGAATGGGATCACGGGCTTCAATACGGCCTGCGTCCAGCAGATCCGCCAACAGCACCGCGAGAATGTTGAAGGGCAATCCGAGATGGGCGGTGAGTTCGGCCACCGACAGCGGATCACGGCAACGCCGGACTATCTCCTCGTACTCGTGCTGCATCCCCGGGACCGGGGCGGTGCGGGAGACGACGAGGGTCGCCACGTCGAGACTCGACGCCGACCCGCCCGGTCCGCTGCGTCCCCCGGTGAGGACGTAATAACGCTCGAGACCGGACGGGTCCGTGGGCCGACGGGGAGCACTCATCCAGAGTGCTCCTCCAGGCGCGGAGAGGTGCCGAGCAGCTCACCCATCCGCCGCGACAGGTCCCTCATCTGGTGCCCGAGCAGCCCCTGGTCGAGCCCCTCGCGGGCGAGGACCCCGAGATACGTCTCCACACCGGCCCGTACGACGAAGAGGTGACCGCCGTCGACCTCGATCATCGCCAGCCGCAGCTGCCCCGCGTACTTGGGGAACTGCTCGGCGACCGGCTGGGCGAGGGCCTGCAGCCCGGCCACCACGGCCGCGAAGCGGTCCACGTCGTCGGGGTCCTCGGCACCAAAGGAGGTGATGGCCTTGCCGTCGCTGGAGGCCACGAGGGCGAAACGGATCTCCGGGATGCTCTCCACCAGATCACGGAGCGCCCAGCTCACGTCGGTTCCCTGTTGCGTCATGTGGACTAGTCGCTCTCTTCAGTGCGGTGCTCGGCGGACTCGCGTCCGGCGGCGGCGTCATCGGCGCCGTCCGGGGTCGCGGGTGCCACGTCGTCTTCGTCTCCGGTCAACTCGGCCTCGCTGTCCGCCGTTTCGTCCGCCGCGGGCGCACGGCCCGCGGTGGCGAAGGCGGCCAGGCCAGCGAAGGACTCCTCGGGCGGGACCGCGGGGAACGCGGCGCCCTGCGTGCGGGCGGTGCGCTCCCCGGGCTGCTCCTCCTCGCGGCGCCGGCTGCGCCGCCGGGGCAGTCCGCCCGGGGTGGTCTCCAGGGTCTCGCCGGACTCCGGCTGGGTGACGGTTTCGACGGCGACCGGGCCGTGCGCCTGCACCGGGGACGCGGCGGCGGGGGCGGCCGACGCGGTCATCGGGGCCGGGGCGGCCGCGGGCAGCGGGCTGAAGTACTTGTGCGGGACCACGACGACCACCGAAGTGCCGAGCCAGGGCGAGTCCGCGAAGGTGACCCGGATGCCGTAGCGGCGGGCGAGGATGCCGACGACCCGCAGGCCGATGTTGGCGTCCTCGGAGATGCCGCCGATGCCGGGTCCGGCCTCGGTGCCCGCCAGGGAGTGCTCGGCCTCGCGCTTCTTCTCCTCGCTCAGGCCCTTGCCGGAGTCCTGGATCTCGATGCCGACGCCGTTCGGGACCTCCTTGCCGGAGACGACGACCGGCTCGGTGGGCGGCGAGTAGCGGGCCGCGTTGTCCAGGAGCTGGGAGAAGATCAGCGTGAGATGGTCCACCAGACCGCCGTCGACGCCGAGTTCGGGCAGATGCCGGACCTCGACGCGGTGGAAGTCCTTGATCCGGCCGATACCGCCGCGCACCACACTGAGCAGTCGCTGGGGCTCCTGCCACTGACGGCCCGGTCGGTCCGAGCCGCCGAGCACGCCGATGCTGGCGGCGAGCGAGTCGGCGGGACCGAGCTCCTGGTCGAGCTCCATGAGACCGCGGGCCACGGCGGGCAGCCGGCCGTGCTCGCCCTGCATCTCGTGCAGCCGACCACGCAGCTTGCTGGTCAGTACGTGGATGCGGTTGCCGATGCTGATCACGGCCTGCTCGGCGGAGGTGGAGCGGTTGAACTCCTCCTCCACACCGATCAGCGAGGTGCGCAGGATACGGCGCAGATTGGCCTGGAGGTCCTTGTCGACCTTGGCGCACTGCTCGGTCACCGGCAGCAGGTCGTCGATGGCGTCGCCCTCGCGCAGTCGCTTCAGCGCCTCGGGCAGCTGCTCGTCGGCGAGCCGGGTGATCGCGGACCGCTGGTGCTCGACCTGGTCCTGCCAGACCTCGGCCTGGTCGGCGAGCTGCGCGTCGGAGGCCTTCACCAGGTCGGCGAGCCGCTCCTCGTACGCCCTTGCCTGCTCGGCCAGTTGACCGTCGTAGTGGGCGGTCTGCTCACCCAGCCGGGTGTCGAAGGCGGCCGCCCGCTTGCCGAGCTGCGCGTCGAACGCGGCCGACTGCTCGGTCAGCTGGGCCTCCAGCGTGGCGCGCTCGGCCGAGAACTTCCGTTCCAGGCCCGAGACATGCTGCTGCCACTGCTGGGAGTGCTCGGCCTGCGAGCTGCGGAACGACCCTTCGGCGCTGCGCAGTTGACGCTGCGAGCGGATCAGGAGCCGTACACACACAGAGCTGGCGGCGGTGGCCGCGGCGCCGGCGACGGCCGCGGTTATTCGCTCGGAGCTCATGAACGTGGCGGCGACCGTCCCTCCCCCTAAGGCCAGCGGCATCAGCCACCAGCTGTACCAGGCGACAGGGGCCCGCGCCGCCGGCGGCGGAGTGGCGAGTTCCATCTGCATCCTTCGAGACAACACAATCGAACAACAGCGAACAGGGGCAGTGTGCGAAGGCCGCACTCATGAGCACGCACGGCGGGACGAACCCACCGTGGGGAGCGTCAACTCGCTGTGACTGCATGGAGCTTATCGGGTTTGAACCCGAAAGGATCAACCGCGGCAAGCAGAGGAAGTGAGGATTCCGTCACGCTCAGCCAGGTGGTGGCAAATCAACAAATACCCATTGCCACCCCTCGGCTACTGGACACCTGTCCAGCTATAGTGGACACCTGTTCAAGAGATGGGGAGGGTCTGCGATCATGGAAATCGTGGCGAACGTGCTGGTCGGCCTGGTGGCCGCGCTGCATGCGTACATCCTGGTGATGGAGATGTTCCTGTGGCAGAAGACGCCGGGGATGCGCTTCCACGGCTTCGACGCGGAACTGGCGCGGCGCACCGCACCGCTGGCGGCCAACCAGGGCCTGTACAACGGCTTCCTGGCGGCCGGTCTGGTGTGGGGGCTGGTCGCGGCCGATCCGACGGGCTTCCGGGCCCAGGTGTTCTTCCTGTCGTGCGTGGTGGTCGCGGGGGTGTACGGCGCGGTCACGGCCAACCGGCGGATCCTCTTCGCGCAGGCGCTGCCGGGCGCGCTCGCCCTGGCCGCCGTCCTCGCCGCGCGGTGACCGGCCGCCCGGCCGTGGAGGACCCGCGGGCCGCGCGCACCCGGGCGCGCCTGCAGGCGGCCCTGCTGGAGGAGTGCGCCGAACGGCCGCTCGCGGAGGTGGGCGTGGCCGCACTGGTACGCCGGGCCGGGGTCGGGCGGGCCACCTTCTACGTGCACTACGACGGCCTGGAGGCGCTGGCGGTCGATGCCTGCGCGGATGTCGTACGGGAGGCGGTGGACGCGCTGCACGCCTGGCGGGGGCGGCCCGATCCGGTGCACGCGCCGCCCGCGCTGCTGGAGTTCTTCGCAGGGCTGGCCCCGCACGCGGCCCTGTACCGGGAGCTGCTCGCACCGGGCGGCGGGGGTCCGCTGGGCCGGGTGCTGCACCGGGACCTGCGGGCGCGCAGCCTGGCCGAGCGGGAGCTGGTGGGCGCGGCGGACGCGCCGCTGGTGGCCTCGGCGGTGGCGGCCACCTTCGCCGGGGTACTGGCCGACTGGCTGCACGGCCTGCTCGACGCAGGCCCGGAGGAAGTGGCGGACCAGGTGTGGCAGCTGCTGGTCGCCCTGCACATGAGCCGCTGAGCCGCCCGGGGACCGACCGGCACGATGGGATGGCACGATTCCATCGGATATTGGCAATCGTGCCATTTCCCGGGCGGGCGCGCCCCGGCAGGCTGGATGACCATGAGCGATGTGAACACGATGCGTGTGGTCAGCCAGGACGTCCTCGGCGGTCCCGAGGTACTGAAGCTGGTCGAGGTGGCGCGGCCGAAGCCGCGTCCCAACGAGGTGCTGGTCCGGGTGCGGGCCGCCGGACTGAACCCGACCGACTGGAAGCACCGGGAGCTCGGCATCTTCCTGGGCCAGCCGCCCTTCGTCCTCGGCTGGGACGTCTCCGGCACGGTCGAGGAGACCGGGATCGGCGTCGCCGCCTTCGCGCCCGGTGACGAGGTCTTCGGGATGGTGCCCTACCCGTTCGGCCACGGCACGCACGCCGAGTACGTGATCGTCCCCGCCCGCGTCCTGGTGCCGAAGCCGGAGGTGATCGACCACGTCCAGGCGGGCGCGCTGCCACTGGTGGGGCTGACGGCCTGGCAGGCGCTGGTGGAGTACGCCGACGTGCGGCCGGGGCAGCGGGTGCTGATCCACGCGGCGGCCGGCGGGGTCGGGCATGTGGCGGTGCAGATCGCCAAGGCGCGCGGAGCGTATGTGATCGGCACGGCGAGCGCCGCCAAGCACGGCTTCCTGCGGGAGATCGGCGTCGACGAGCCGGTCGACTACCGGTCCGTGGACGTCACCGAGGCGGTGCGGGACGTCGACGTCGTGCTCGACACCCTGGGCGGCGACACCGCGGTGGCCTCACTGCGGGTGCTGCGGCCCGGCGGGGTCCTGGTGTCGATCCTGCCGGTGGGCTCGGCGAGCCTGTACGAGGAGGCCGAGCGGCTCGGTGTGCGGGCGGTGCGGATGCTGGTGGACGCCGACCGGGCGGGGATGCGGGCGATCGCCTCCCTGGTCGAGGAGGGGAAGCTCCGGGCCACGGTGGCGGGGACGTTCCCACTGGCCGATGCCGCCAAGGCGCATGAGCTGGGCGACACCGGCCGGACCACGGGGAAGCTGGTCCTGGTGACGGACTGACGTCCGCGCGCCGGGTTCGGAGGACGGGCTCAGAAGGTGAGCACGGGCTTGATCGCCTTGCCCGTGCTCATGTCCTGCACGGCCCGGTCGATCTCGGCGAACGGATAGGTGGAGACCAGCCGGTGCAGCGGCAGCCGTCCCTCGCGGACCAGCCGGACCAGGGCCGGAATGAAGGCCTGGGTCTCGCTGTCGCCGAGGGTCAGGCCGACGATCCGCTTGCCGGCCAGCAACCCGTTGACGTCCAGGGGCACTTCGGTGCCGAAGGGCGGAGCGCCGACGACCACCAGGGTGCCGCGGGCGGCCAGCGCGTCGACGCCCTGGCGGAGCACACCGACGTTCCCGGTGGTCTCCACGATGCCGTCGGCGCCGGCTCCGCCCGAGATGCGCCCGATGGCCTCGGGGAGGCTCTCCCGGGTGGCGTCGACGGTGTGCGTGGCGCCCAACTCCCTTGCCAGTTGAAGGCGTTCGGCCACCCGGTCGACAGCGACGATCGTGGTGGCCGGGGTGAGCGCGGCCGCCATCACCGCCGACAGACCCACCGCTCCGGCGCCCAGGACCACGATCGTGCTGCCCGCGGCCGGCTCCAGTACGTTCCACACGGCGCCGACGCCGGTCTGCACCCCGCAGCCGAGCGGGGCGATCGACTCCAGCGGGACGTCGGGGTCGACCTTGACCAGGCTGCGCTCGTCGACCAACGCACGCTCCGCGAAGGACGACTGGCCGAAGAAGTGGCCGCCGAGCGGATCGCCGTCCCGGCTGACGGTGGCGGTGCCGTCGGCGCGCCGGCCGCCGATGAGGTTGAGCGGCAGCCAGGTGGTGCAGTAGGCGGGGTGACCGCCGTGGCAGTTGCGGCAGTTGCCGCAGGAGGTGAAGGACAGCACGACATGGTCGCCGGGGGCCACGCCGGTGACGGCGGAGCCGACGGCCTCGACGACACCGGCGCCCTCGTGGCCGAGAACTCCGGGCAGCGGGAAGGGCAGCCCGCCGCTCGCCACGCCGAGGTCGGTGTGGCACAGACCGGCGGCCACCATGCGGACGAGCACCTCGTACGGCCCCGGCGCGTCGAGTTCGACGTCGGCGAGGGTGAAGGGCGCGCCGCCGGACTCGACGACGGCGGCTCGGGTGGTGATGGGCATCGTACGGACTCCTGGTCTGCGGGGCTCAGTCGAGCGAGACGACGACGGACTTGACCTTGGTGTAGGAATCGAGGGCCTCGGGGCCGTACTCACGGCCGTAGCCGGAGGCCTTGACGCCGCCGAAGGGGACGGCGGGGTCGAGCATCGCCCAGTCGTTGACCCAGACGATGCCGGCCTGGAGGCGGGCGGCGACGCGGTGCGCGCGGGCGAGGCTGCCGGTCTGGATGCCCGAAGCGAGGCCGTACGGCGTGGAGTTGGCGAGGGCGACGGCCTCGTCCTCGGAGTCGAAGGGCTGCACGGTGAGTACCGGTCCGAAGATCTCGTCCTGGATCACCCGGGAGTCGTTCGGCAGGTCGGCGACGACCGTCGGCCGGTAGTAGAACCCGCCGTCCAGGTCGAGGCGTGCACCGCCGCAGACGATACGGCCGCCCTCCTTGCGGGCGAGTTCGACGTACTCCTCGACCTTGCGCAGATGCTTCTCCCCCGCCATCGGGCCGACCACGGTTGCCGGGTCGCGCGGGTCGCCGACCGGGACGCCCGGGACGGCCTCGGCGAGGATGCCCAGCAGGGTGGCGTAGACGGAGCGGGCGACGAGTAGCCGGGGGCCGCCCATGCAGAACTGGCCGGTGTTGAAGACGAACGCCTTGATCACCGCGCCGACGGCCTTCTCCAGGTCGGCGTCCTCGAAGACCAGGTGGGCCGCGTTGCCGCCGAGTTCCATGGTGACCGGCTTGAGTGCCTGGCCCGCGGTGCTCGCCACGTGCCTGCCGATGGCGGTGGAGCCGGTGAAGGCGACCTTGTCGACGCCCGGGTGGCGCAGCAGGGCCTCGCCGGCGACCGGTCCGGCGCCGGTGACGACGTTGACGACGCCGTCGGGCACGCCCGCCTGCTGGAAGAGGCGGGCCATGTACAGGGCGCTGAGAGGGGTCTCGTCGGCGGGCTTGTGGACGACCGTGTTGCCGGCGGCGAGGGCCGGGCCGATCTTCGAACCGGCCAGGATGAGCGGGAAGTTGAAGGGTGTGATGGCGGCGACCACACCGATGGGTTCGCGCCGGGTGTAGGCGAGGGCGTTGAGCGGGACGTCGCGGACGGCGCCGTCCAGGGAGTGGGCGAGGGCCGCGAAGTGCTCGTAGTCGTTGGCCGCGTTGGTGACGTCGACGGCCCCGGCCAGTGTGATGGGCTTGCCGACGTCCAGGCTCTCCAGGGCGGCTATGTCCTCGGCGTTCTCCCGGATCAGTTCGGCGATCCGGTGCAGCACCCGGCCGCGCTCCCGGCCGCTGAGCCCCGACCACTCCCCCGCGTCGAAGGCCTCGCGGGCGGCGCGTACGGCCGCGTCGACGTCGGTGGCCCCGGCCTCGGCGACGGTGGTGATCACCTGGCCGGTGGCCGGGTCGGTGACCTCCGTCCGGGCCCCGTCGGCGGCTTCCCGCCACTGTCCGCCGATGAACAGCTGCCCCGGCCCGGTCTCGAAGGTGGTCGTCATTGGCCCACTCCCAGTGTTGATGGCGTCGAGGGCACCCACCGCCCCGGTCACCAAGTTTTCAACAAACAGGAATCCTGTTGGTCCCGCGTCTGGTCCGCAGTCTGATTACAGACAGGATTCCTGTCAATGGTCTAGGGTGCACGCATGGTCGGTACAAAGACACGCCCCTCGCTGCTGTACATGGTCAAGCAGGTGGAGCTCGTGGTGCGCTCCCATCTCGACGAGCTGGTCAGGCCCGCCGGGATCACGGCGCTGCAGTACACGGCCCTGACCGTCCTGGAGCGCCATGACGGGCTTTCGGCCGCGCAGTTGGCGCGGGATTCCTTCGTGACCGCCCAGTCGATGGCGGACCTCGTACGGTCACTGGAGAGCCGTGGGCTGATCCGGCGGGAGCGCAACCCGCGCAACCGGCGTGAGCTGCTGATCCTGCTGACCGACGCAGGGCGCGAGCTGCTCGCCGGGGTCGCCGGGCCGGTGCGGGAGCTGGAGGAGCGGATGGTGCGCGAGCTCACCGCACATCAGGAGGAACAGTTCCGCCAGGCACTGAGCAAGGCGTGGCACGCGCTCTCCTAGCGCGCGGTACCGCTCCCACGTGCACGTTCTCCGACTGTCGCGCACGCCACAGAAAATGACGTGCCGAAGCAGCAGACATATGTCAATCGAACATGCTCAAATTCCCTCCATCGAGGGTAACTTGCAGTGCGGGGAACGGAATTGACCGGCAGGGGTGGGAGGTGATGCCGTCGTGCGCCAGGAACCCCGAAAGGATCCCGCGCCGCTCACCCGGCACCTGCGTGTCCGCGAGGACCGCGGCCACACGGTGCTGGAGTTCCGGGGCGAGATCGACATCGCGGCGGCGACGGAGATCATGCCCTACCTGGACCTGGTGACCGCGCGGGGCAGCGCCCGGGTGGTGATCGACCTGCTGCACGTCGAGTTCTTCGACTGCTCGGGGCTGCGGCTGCTGTACCGGGCGCGCAGCCGGGTGCTGGAGCGCGGCGGACAGCTCCAGCTGGTCTGCGCGCACCCGCTGACCCTGCGGGTGCTGAAGGTGACGGGACTGTCGCGGCTGCTGCCGCCGCTGGCGACCCTGGACGCGGCCCTGGGCCAGCCGGAGGCCACGTCCGGGACGTTATGACCGCTCCCCACCACGCCTGCCGGGCGGGCTACTTGAGGATGTTCGTCACCTGACCGGCGCCGACCGTCCGCCCGCCCTCGCGGATGGCGAACTTCAGGCCCTCCTCCATCGCGATCGGCTGGATCAGCCGGACCTGCATGGTGGTGTTGTCGCCCGGCATCACCATCTCGGTGCCCGGGGGCAGGGTGACCACTCCGGTGACATCGGTGGTGCGGAAGTAGAACTGGGGGCGGTAGTTCTGGAAGAACGGGGTGTGCCGGCCGCCCTCGTCCTTGGAGAGGATGTACGCCCGCGCCTCGAACTCCGTGTGCGGGGTGACCGATCCTGGCCGGATGACGACCTGGCCGCGCTCGACGTCGTCCCGTTTGACCCCACGCAGCAGCAGTCCGACGTTCTCCCCGGCCCTGCCCTCGTCGAGCAGCTTGCGGAACATCTCGACGCCGGTGACCGTGGTCCTCGTCTTCTGCGGGTGGATGCCGATGATCTCGACCTCGCTGTTGACCCGCAGCGTGCCGCGCTCGATCCGGCCGGTGACGACCGTCCCCCGCCCGGTGATGGTGAAGACGTCCTCGATGGGCATCAGGAACGGCCGGTCCACGTCCCGCACCGGCTCGGGCACGAACTCGTCGACGGCGTCGAGGAGTTCGAGCAGGGCCGCGGTCCACTCGGGGTCGCCCTCCAGGGCCCTGAGCGCGGAGACCTTGACCACCGGGACGTCGTCGCCGGGGAACTCGTACTCGGTGAGCAGTTCGCGCACCTCCAGTTCCACCAGCTCCAGGATCTCCTCGTCGTCGACCATGTCGGTCTTGTTGAGGGCGACGACGATGTAGGGAACGCCCACCTGACGGGCCAGCAGAACGTGTTCCTTGGTCTGTGGCATCGGCCCGTCGGTGGCCGCGACCACCAGGATCGCCCCGTCCATCTGGGCGGCCCCGGTGATCATGTTCTTGATGTAGTCGGCGTGCCCCGGGCAGTCGACGTGCGCGTAGTGCCGGCGCTCGGTCTGGTACTCGACATGCGCGATGGAGATGGTGATGCCGCGCTGTCGCTCCTCGGGCGCCTTGTCGATCTGGTCGAACGGGGTGAAGGGGTTGAGCTGCGGGAACTTGTCGTGCAGCACCTTGGTGATCGCCGCGGTGAGTGTCGTCTTGCCGTGGTCGATGTGCCCGATGGTGCCGATGTTCACATGCGGTTTCGTCCGCTCGAACCTGGCCTTCGCCACTGGGGGCCTCCCGTCCGCCTCGGTGCCGCCGAGCGCGGTTCAGCGCTACAACTCCTCCTTCCTGTCTAGAGGTTGCGCGGCTCGTCGAACAGGGCGCTCACGGACTCGCCGTTGTGAATCCGGCGTACGGCCTCGGCCAGCGCCGGGGCGATGGACAGGATCCGCAACTTGTCGGTGTGCTCCTCGGCGGGCACCGGCACGGTGTTGGTGCAGACGATCTCCAGCACGTCGGGCTGCTCGCTCAGCCGCTTCAGCGCCCCGGCCGCGAACAGCCCGTGCGTGCACGCAACTCGAATGGACCTGGGCCCCAACTCCCGCAGTCGGTCAAGAAGTTCCAGCACCGTGCTGCCCTTGGCGATCTCGTCGTCGAGCACGATGATGTCCCGCCCGGCCACATCGCCGATCACCGAGCTGATGGTGACCCGGTCGTCGGCGAACCGCTGCTTGGCACCGGCCGCCACCTGGGCGCCGATCAGCCGGGCGAAGGCGGCGGCCTCCTTGGCGTTGCCCAGGTCGGGCGAGACGACGGTGGTGCGCGAGAGGTCGTACCGCCGGAAGTGCGCGGCCAGCTCCCGCAGCGCGTGCAGATGGTCGACGGGCACCGAGAAGAAGCCGTGCACCTGCGGGGCGTGCAGGGTCATGGCGAGGACCCGGCTCGCGCCCGCGGCCACCATCAGGTCGGCGACCAGGCGGCCGCCGAGCGAGATGCGCGGGGCGTCCTTCTTGTCGGAGCGGGCGTAGGAGTAGTGCGGCATGACGACGGTGATCCGGCCTGCCGAGGCGCCCCGGGCCGCGTCGCACATCATCAGCAGCTCCACCAGGTGCTCCTGCACCGGCCGGACCAGGGGCTGGATCAGGAAGACGTCCCGCTCCCGGCAGTTGGCCTGGAGCTGCACCTCCAGACAGTCGTTGGCGAACCTGCTGACCCGGGTCGGGCTGAGCGGCACCCCGAGGTGCGCACAGACCTCCTCGGCCAGCTCGGGGTGGGCGCTGCCGCTGAAGACGGCGATGTCTCGCACGATCCGCTCCTCGCATGATCATCACGGGCTACGGCCTCATGCTACGGACCGTGGCGCGCTCACCACGGCACGGGTGTGCCGTCCCAGGAGAAGAACCCGCCGGTCGGCCCGTCGTCGGGCAGCAGCGCCAGCCGTACGGCCCCACGCGCGGCCTCGGCCGGATCCCCGCCGCCGGTGATCCCGGGGACCAGGTCGGTGGCCCGCCGTCCCGGGGCGAGGGCGTTCACCTTGATCCCGTCCCCGGCCAGTTCCTGGGCGTAGAACACGGTCAGCGCGTTGAGGGCGGCCTTCGAGGAGCGGTAGGCGGCGGACCTGGGGCTGCCGTGGGCGAACTGCGGATTGGGGTGGGTGCTCCAGGTGAGGGAGGCGGTGCCGCTGGAGACGTTCACGACACGGGGGCGGGCGGAGCGGCGCAGGGCGGGCAGGAAGGCGTTGGTGACCGCCACGACACCGAGGACATTGGTCTCGTACGTCCGCCGGAAGTCCGCCACGCCGGTCTCGGCGGGCGGGCCGGTCACCGGCTGGACACCGGCGTTGTTGACCAGGACGTCCAGGCGCTCGACCCGGGCGGCGGCCCGCTCGACGCTGCCCGGGTCCGTGACGTCGAGGACGAGGAGCCGGGCGCCTGCGCCGATCTCCTCGACGGCCCGCTCCCCGCGCCCGGCGTCCCGGGCGCCCACATGGACGGTGAAGCCCTCCCCGGCGAGGAGCCGGGCGATCTGCAGGCCGATGCCCTTGTTGGCACCGGTGACGAGTGCTGTGCGATCGTTCATGACAGCCACGGTTCCCCGGCCGCGTCCGTCCTGCCAGGGACCACCTGTACCAGGCGGACCAGGGAGGCGACGGTATGGCGCGGCAGGAACTGGCCCGCTTCCTGCGGGAGCACCGGGCGGGACTGAGCCCGCGGACCGTGGGGCTGCCGACGGGCCCCGTCCCGCGCCGCACGCCCGGTCTGCGCCGCGAGGAGGTCGCCGAGCTGGCCCATATGTCCGTCGACTACTACACCCGGCTCGAACAGGCCCGTGGCCCGCGCCCCTCCCCGCGGATCCTGGACGCCCTGGCCGGGGCCCTGCGGCTGGCCCCGGCCGAGCGCAGCCACCTCTTCCGGCTGGCCGGCTCGGCCGCGCCGCCGCCCGGCACCTCGGCGCCCCGACAGGTGCGCCCGCAGGTGGCCCGGATGCTGGAGCGGCTGCCCGACACCGCGGCGATCGTCACTGACGCGACCTACGGCCTGGTGGCCTGGAACCCCCTCGCCCAACTGCTGCTCGGCGGCGACCTGGGGCACGGCACGACCAACCTGGCGCGACGGCGCTTCCTGGGCCAGGGACGGATGTACGAGAGCTCCAGCGCCGAGGAGTTCGGGCACATCGTGGTGGCCCGGCTGCGACGGGCCACCGAACGCTATCCGCACGACACGCAACTGGCCGCCCTACTGGGCGAGTTGCGGGCGGAAAGCGAGGAGTTCCGGCGGATCTGGGCGACGCATCCGGTGCATGCCCCGGGGCATCGCGCCAAGGTCGTCGACCATCCGGAGCTGGGGCGGCTGCGGCTGAACTGCGACGTCCTGCTGGTACCGGAGGACGACCAGGAGGTCGTCCTGGTGACGGCGGATCCGGGCTCACCGTCGGCACACCGGATCGCGGAGCTGGCGACGCGGGCCTGACCGACCGGGGAGCGCGCCGCCGATGAGCGGGTCGCCGTACGCCGTCGGACGACGGGCCGCCGGGTGGCTACCGCGCGACCGGCACCCGGCACCCGGCACGGTGATTCGCCACGCCCCGATCCTCAGCCGCCGACCGTGACGAGTCCGCTCTCGTAGGCGAAGATCACCGCGTGCACCCGGTCCCGCAGGTCCAGCTTGCCCAGGACCCGGCCGAGATGGGTCTTCACCGTGGTCTCGCCGAGGAACAGCCGCGCCGCGACCTCGCCGTTGGTCAGCCCCTGGGCGACCAGGGCGAGCACCTCCCGTTCGCGCCCGGTCAGCAGGGCCAGTCGGTCCCGTTCGGCTGCGGGCGCGGTGGGCAGGACGAACCGCTCCACCATCCGCCGTACCGCCGAGGGTGCCAACATCACCTCGCCGCGCAGCACCGCCCGGACCGTCACCAGGATCTCCTCGCCCACCGCGTCCTTCACGAGGAAGCCGGAGGCCCCGGCGCGCAGGGCGCCGTAGGCGTACTCGTCGAGGTCGAAGGTGGTCACGACCAGTACCTTCGGCGCCGGACCGCGGGAGCAGAGCTCGCGGGTGGCCGCCAGCCCGTCCAGGCCGGGCATCCGGATGTCCATCAGGACCAGGTCGGGCCGGAGTTCGGCGCACAGCTCCAGCGCGGTGTGCGCGTCGGCGGCCTCTCCGGCCACCATGAGGTCGGGCTGGCTGCCGATCACCATGCGCAGCCCCGTGCGGATCAGTTCCTGGTCGTCGCAGAGCAGGACTCGGTACGGCGCGGCCGACGTCCCGCTCACGCGGTCACCGCCTCGGGGCGCAGGACGGCGTCCACGCGGTAGCCGCCGCCGGGACGCTGTCCCGCGGCCACCGTTCCCCCGTAGCGGGCCGCTCGCTCCCGCATCCCGGCCAGACCTCGTCCGGCCGAGACGGGCAGCGCCACAGGTGCGGTGCCGGTGCCGGCCGAGTTGTCGACGCGGACCCGGACCCGGCGGCCGGGTCCGGGGCTGCCGAGGTCGATCCGCACCCGGGTCCGGGCGCCGGGCGAGGCGTGTTTGGTCACGTTGGTCAGCGCCTCCTGCACGATCCGGTACGTCTGCTCGACCGCGTCGGCGGACACCCCGGCCGGGTCCCCACACACGTCGAGGCGGGCACCACAGCGGTCGGCGAGGGTGCGCAGGTCCGTCAGGTCCGGGGCGCGGACCTGCTCCTGCTCGCCGTCCGGGCCGAGGACGTCCAGCAGGCGGCGCAGTTCCCCGAGTGCCTCCCGGCCGGTCGTGCCGATCACCGCGAGGGCCCGGTCGGCGGCGGTGGGGTCGGTGGCGCGGGCGAGCCGGGCGCCCTCGGCGTTGAGGACCATCACCGAGACTCCGTGGGCCAGCACGTCATGGATCTCGCGGGCTATCCGGGCGCGTTCCTCGGCGGCCGCCGCACGGGCCAGCGCCGCCCGGCGGGACTCGGTGAGCTCGGCGCGGCGGGCGAACTCGGCGAGATAGGCGCGGCGGGCCCGCACATAGGCGCCGAGCATCCAGGAGCCGGCGAGCCAGAGGACCACCAGCGCCGGGGTGAACCAGGTGTCGGGGCCGGCCGTCGCGGAGTCGGACAGCCAGTCCGGCACCCACAGCAGCACACAGGACGCGGCGCAGACCGCGACGACCGTGGCCGTCCTGCGCAGGCCGCGCACCACCAGGGTGTACAGGACCGCGCTCAGCGCCAGCACCCCGCGCCCCGGCTCCCGTCCCCACACATCGCCGAGATACTGCGCCCAGAAGGCCGCCGTGACGACCGAGGCCGCGAGCACCGGCCGGGTGCGCCGCCAGAACAGGGGGACCACGAAGCCGGCGTAGACGACGAGCTGCACCCACACCGGCCGCCAGCCGGGCTGGGCGCGGATCACGGGCGGTCCCACGACCAGGGCGATCAGCAGGGCGTCGGTCAGCCAGGGGTGACGCAGCCGCCACCCCGGCAGGTTCTCGATCAGGCGAAGCACCGATCCACGCTACGACGGCGGGTCCGGCGCAGGCGTCAGCCCACAGACGGCACAGAACTCCTCCCACGGGACGACCCGTCGGGCCCCTGAGTACGACCCGGGGCGGGCCGGCAGTGCCACCCGGTGCGGCCCGGGGCAGGACGCGGGGTTACCCGGGCGCCGCGGAGTGTGGCGGTCGTGTCGATCACCACTCAGTTCCTCAGGCGTCCTCTCACCACCGGGGCGGTGGCCGCCAGCTCGCGTCGGCTGGCCAGGGCCATGACCCAGCACACCGGCCTCGAAACGGCCCGGCTCGTCGTCGAACTCGGTCCGGGTACGGGCGTGTTCACCCGGGAGATACTGCGGCAGCTGCCGGCGGACGGCCGGCTGGTCGCCATCGAGCTCAACCCCGTGCTCGCGGACCGGCTGTTCGCCACGCACCGCGACGAGCGGCTCACGGTGGTCAAGGGGGCGGCCGCGGAGCTGGCCGGGGCGGCCGGGGCGCCGGTGGACGCGGTGGTGTCCGGGCTGCCGTGGACCGTGATGGCGGCGGCCGAACGGGACCGTACCCTCGACGCGGTCGCCGGGGCGCTCGTGCCCGGCGGCTGTTTCACGACGTTCGCCTATCTGCACGCGGCCTGGACCCCGCCGGGCCGCCGGCTCGCCGCGGCGCTCCACGACAGGTTCGCCACGGTGCGGCGGACCCGGGTGGTGTGGCCGAACCTGCCGCCCGCGTTCGTGTACCGGGCGACCCTCACCACGACACGGGAAGACACCGCGGGCTCCGGGTCAGCCGGCCCTCGCGCCAGTCGATCGTCGCGGGGGTGAACTCGGCGCGCAGCCCCGGGAAGCGGACGGCGAGCCGGTGCAGGGCGAGGGTGATCTCCAGGCGGGCCAGCCAGGCGCCCAGACAGTGGTGGGGTCCGGCGCCGAAGATCACGCCGGGCACGGGCAGGGGTGCGGTGAGGTCGGGTGGTCCGGACGGATAGACGTCCGGGTCACGGCTCGCCGAGTTGGTCTGGACGGCGACGACACTGCCCGCCGGGATGGTGACGCCGCCCACCACGGTGTCCTGGACGGCCCTGCGCAGCAGCCCGGGGAGCACCCGGCCCTCGCTGATCGGCACGGTGCGCAGCAGTTGCTCGGCCGCGGTGGCCGCACCCTCCTCGTCCACCGCGAGAGAGGGCCAGTCGGCATGCCCGTCGGTGAGGAGGTAGACGACGATGTTGCCGAGCGCGGACATCGTCGTCTCGTGCCCGGCCACCACCAGACCGCAGACCAGCGCGACCAGTTGGCGTTCCTCGATGCCGAGCGAGTCACCCGCCGCCACCAGCCCGCTCACCAGGTCGTCACCCGGCCGCGTCCGCCGCTGTGCCACCAGTTCCGCCCCGAAGTCGGCGAACTCCCCCATCGCGGCCTTGACTTCCTCCGCACTGTGCGCTCCCCCGGACAGCGCGTGGTCGGCCCAGTGCCGGATGCGTTCGCTGTCGATGTGGTCGAGCCCCATCAGCCGGCAGATCACCGATACGGGCAGGGGCCGGGTGAACCCTTCGACGATGTCGGCCGGCCGAGGGGTGGCTGCGAGTTCGTCGAGGAGTGATTCGACCACCGATGCCACCCAGGGGCGCCAGCGTGCGACGGCACGCGGGGTGAACGCCCGCTGGACCGTGCCGCGCAGCCGCTGGTGCCCGGGACCGTCCTGGTTCACCAGTCCGTCCGGGTCGCTCAGCAGGTTCGGTACGGCCAGCAGCGGCGGGGCGTCCTCGGCGTGCAGGGAACTCCGGTCGAACCGGGCGTCCATGAGCACCTGGCGGACGTCGTGGTAGCGGGTGACGAGCCATACCGGGGTACCGGTGGCCAGGGCGGCGGGCCGCGGCGGACCGGACTCGGGATACACCATACGGTGCATGGGACATAAGGGTCGAGAGGTGCTGTCTGCGGTCATCCGGGGCTCCTGGCACGCCGACGGGCAGTCACTCCACGCTAAAGCGTGTATCAGTCCTGCGTCAGCTGTCTCAATCAGCCAACAACACGGTCTGGCAAGGCTTTTGCCGGGCATTCGTGTCGTTGAAAGGAGGGCCGTCACATGGCGAGTTCCACCAAGGAGAGCTCCACGAAGGAGACTCGGACTCCGGTCAAGGCCCGGCCCCGGCGCATGCCCGGTTGGGCGAAGCTGGTCACGGCGTTCGTACTGGTGCTCGTGGTGCTGTTCGCCGGGATCAAACTGGCGGTACTGCCGGGCATCAAGGACCTGTTCGGCACGGAGTCCCGCGACAACACGGGTCCCGCGCTGCTCAAGTCCATCCAGGACATGAGCCGTTACGATGCCGCGGCCGGCAACTTCCAGGTCGTCGTGGACCTGGAGAAGGACGCCAAGTACCTGCCCAGCGCGATCCGCGGCACCCGCACCCTGTACGTCGGGGCGGGCACCGTGGAGGCCTATGTCGACCTCGGGCAGATCGGCCAGAAGGACGTGACGGTCAACGGCGACCGCACCGAGGCCACCATCCGGCTGCCGCACGCCCAGCTCGGCAAGGCGACCCTGGACGCCGACCACTCCTACGCCGTCTCCAAGCAGCGCGGTCTCCTCGACCGGCTCGGCGACCTGTTCTCGGACAACCCCAACAGCGAGCAGGCGGTGCAGAAGCTGGCCGTGAAGCACATTTCCGACGCGGCCAAGGACAGCGGACTGACCACCCGGGCGGAGACCAACACCACCAGCATGCTGGAGGGGTTGCTGCACTCCCTCGGCTTCACGGAGGTGCATGTGTCCTACGGCACGGTGTGATCGGCTGGCAGCAGGACCCCGGCCGCCGTCCAGTGGACGGCGGCCGGGGCGCTGCCCGATCCGGCATCGTCGGGCTTTTCGCGGGTAACTGGCTTATCACGCCGGAAAGTTGAAGAGTGGAGGACCAATGGCCAGCGCCGCCTCGCGCCTGCGTTTCACCAAGGGCGAGACCACCGAGGAGACGAAGAGGGACGGGGACACCGGCAAGAAGCCCGGGGTGTTCACCAAGGCCGTACGCGTCGTCAAGGCCCGCGGGGCCGAGCCTTCCGCCGCTCCGGGGAAGGGGAAGGCCGCCAAGCCGGCCGGCTCCGGGAAGAAGAACATCATCGGCAAGGCGGCCGGCACCGGCAAACCGGGCGGCACGGCCAGGACCCGCAAGCCCGGCGGCACCGGCAAACCGGGCAGCACCGCCAAAAAGAGCGACACCGCCAAGAGGATCGACACCGGCAAGAAGAACGACACCGGCAAGAAGGGCACCGCCCCCGCCGGGACCGGCTCCGAGCGTCGCCCGCTCCCCCTCCCGCTGCGCCTGCTGGCGATGGCGATCGCTTTCGCCGCGATGGTGGCGTTCGCCGCCGTACTGGCCCGGCTGACCCTGGACCCGTCCCCGGCGTCGGTGTCGATCGCGCACACGAATCTGCACCCGGGCACCACCATCAAGCTCTATCTGGACCAGCCCTCGGTCCGTGACACCGTCAAGCAGATCGGCGGGAACGTCATGCTGGGCCTCCCCTTCGGGATCCTCGTGCCGGTTCTCGCGCCCAACGCCCGCGGGATCCTGCGAGTGCTGGCGCTCACCGCGATCGTGATGCTGCTGGTGGAGATGGCGCAGGGTGCGCTGGTCACCGGCCGGGCCTTCGACGTGGACGACGTCATCCTCAACACCTCGGGTGCGCTGATCGGTTGGCTGCTGCTGGGCCGGCGGCTCGGCCGGGCGGTGCACGCGCGAAAGCCCAAGGCGTAGCCCCGGTCCGGCACGGCGGTCGGCGGTCGGCACTCATCGGCCGTCGGCCGTCGCGACCGCCAGTCGCCAGTCGCCAGTCGCCAGTCGCCAGTCGTGCGGCCGTTCGACACTGGTCCGTACCAAACTCTTGACGCGCTACTTATCTCACTTCTTAAATCAAGAGGCGACGCCTTCACCCCCCACCTCGGCCGGCCGCCCCCCGCGTCCGGTCGCCGACGGAAGGATGGGCCGTGGCCTCCCCACGACTGCTCCGCAGATGCCTGTTCGCCGCCCTGTCCGCCGCCCTGGTCGGGTCCGTCGCGGTAGGCCCCGCGCACCGGGCCGAGGCCGCCGGCACCGCCGCGGCCGCCGTGACGACCTTCTCCGACAACTTCGACGGTCCCGCCGGTTCGGCGGTGGACTCCTCGAAGTGGAACTCGGAGACCGGCGACAACGTCAACAACCACGAGCGCGAGTACTACACCTCGGGCACCAACAACGCGGCCCTCGACGGCCAGGGGCACCTGGTCATCACGGCCAAGAAGGAGAATCCCGCCAACTACCAGTGCTGGTACGGCACCTGTCAGTACACCTCGGCCCGGCTGAACACCTCAGGGAAGTTCAACGCCCAGTACGGGCACGTCGAGGCCCGGATGAAGATCCCACGCGGCCAGGGCATGTGGCCCGCGTTCTGGATGCTCGGCACCCCGGTGAACTGGCCGGACTCGGGCGAGATAGACGTGATGGAGAACGTCGGCTTCGAGCCGTCGACCGTACACGGCACCATCCACGGCCCCGGCTACTCCGGCTCCGGCGGCATAGGCGCGGCCTACTCGCTGCCGAACGGCCAGGCCTTCGCCGACGCCTTCCACACCTTCGCGGTCGACTGGGCACCGAACTCGATCACCTGGTCGGTCGACGGGAACGTCTACGAGACCCGCACGCCCGCCGACCTGAACGGCAAGACCTGGGTCTACAACAACAAGCCGTTCTTCCTGATCCTGAACCTGGCCGTCGGCGGCTACTGGCCCGGCGACCCGGACAGCTCCACCTCCTTCCCGGCCCAGCTGGTCGTGGACTCGGTGTCGGTGACGACCAGCAACACGGCGACCGGGGTCGCGATCAAGGGCCTGGCCGGCAAGTGCGTGGACGTGGCCGGGGCCAACTCGGCCAACGGCACCGCCGTCCAGCTCTACGACTGCAACGGCAGCGCCGCCCAGCAGTGGACGGTCGGCAGCGACGGCACGATCCGCGCGCTGGGCAAGTGCATGGATGTCACCGGCGGCGGCACGGCGGACGGCACCGCGGTCCAGCTCTACGACTGCAACGGCAGCGCTGCCCAGAAGTGGGCCGTCTCGTCGGCGAACGACATCGTGAACCCGCAGGCGAACAAGTGCCTGGACGTCACCGGCAACAACTCGGCCAACGGCACCCGGCTGCAGATCTGGACCTGCTCGGGCGGCGCCAACCAGAAGTGGACGGTCGGCTGAGAGCAGTGCTCTAGCGGCTGGGTGAGCGGGGCTTCCAGGTGAACTTGTCCCCGCCCACCCAGCAGACCACGCCCGGGTCGTCGAGGTCATGGACCGTGATGCCGTAGGCCGCGGCGACCGACAGCACCTCGGTGATGTCCCTCGCCTCGGCGACCACCTCGCCGTCGATCTCCACGATGCGGAAGGGAAGGGTCCCCGGCTTGCCGGTCATGACCCCGAGCACCAGGATCCGCGGCTGGGAGATGTGGGGGCTCGCTATCTCGGTCATGCAATCGAGGGTAGATCTCCCGGGCGGAAGTGACCTGCGAGAGCCCCCTGACGACGGAGGCGCTCCAGACCCCCGTCGAGGCGCCGGAACGGCTCGCCTTCCTGCTGGTACGGCGCCGGCACCTGGAGTCCGTCAAAGGCATGGCCCCGCAGACGACCCAGGTGGCCGACGCGTCACCGACCGAGGATTTGCCCGGATATTTGCGCATGCTTGATGAAGATACGGGCGAACCGCTCACCCGCCCGGCTCACTGCCGGACAGCCCGCCGACCAGGCGGTGATGCGGATCACGTAGCGGCATGGAACAGTCCGGGGTGGTTGTCCGTTGAACCAGCCGTGGGTGCGGATGGGACAGTGTCCCCGGGCCTCACCTTTTGCCCACAGGGACGATCGTCCGGCTGAAGCCCTGTGGAGCGTTTCGCCGAGAGGCGACCGCCATTCGTGCCCACCACCCGGCCGCCCCGGCCGCGAATCCCCCGTCGCGGCCGGGGCTTTCCGTCGCCCGCTCCGCCCCTTTCAGGGCCTTTCGCGGGAATTCAAGATCTCCGCTTGACTTCGAGCGCACTCCAATTCGTAGCGTTCAAGTCATGAACACCACGACTCCTCAGCACAAGATCGGTTCCGGCTTCGGCGCGGAGAGCACGGCCGAAGACGTCCTTGCGGGCCTCGACCTGAGCGGCCGGCTCGCCATCGTCACCGGCGGCTACTCCGGGCTCGGCCTGGAGACCACGAAGGCCCTCACCGGGGCGGGCGCCCATGTCGTGGTGCCCGCACGGCGCCCCGAGGCCGCCCGGGAGGCCCTGTCCGGCCTGGACCGGGTCGAGGTGGACCAGCTGGACCTCGGTGACCTGGACAGTGTGCGCGGCTTCGCCGAGCGGTTCCTGGCCTCCGGCCGGACCGTCGACTTCATGATCGACAACGCCGGGATCATGGCCTGCCCCGAGACCCGGGTCGGGCCCGGCCGGGAGGCGCAGTTCGCCACCAACCACCTCGGTCACTTCGCCCTCGTCAACCGGCTCTGGCCGGCCATCGAACCCGGCGGCGCCCGGGTCGTGTCGGTCTCGTCCCGTGCCCACCACTTCTCCGGGATGCGCTGGGACGACGTCCAGTGGCAGCACGGCTACGACAAGTGGCAGGCCTACGGCCAGGCGAAGACCGCGAACGTGCTGTTCGCCGTGCATCTCGACCGGCTCGGCCAGGGCTCCGGTGTGCGGGCCTTCTCCCTGCACCCCGGCGGCATCATGACCCCGCTCCAGCGCCACATCCCCCGTGAGGAGATGATCGAGCGCGGCTGGATCGACGAGCACGGCACGGTGCTCAACCCCCAGGGCTTCAAGACGCCCGCGCAGGGTGCGGCCACCCAGACCTGGGCGGCCACCTCCCCGCAGCTGGCGGGCATGGGCGGGGTGTACCTGGAGGACTGCGACATCGCCGGGACGGCCGTGGAGGGCGAGCCCACCGGTGTGAAGGCCTGGGCGGTCGACCGGGAGCAGGCGGCCCGGCTGTGGGACCTCTCGGCGGAGCTGACGGGCGTGAACGCCTTCGCCTGACACCCGGCCGTGCTCAGGCCGCCGCACGCCGCGCCCCGCGCCCGGCGTCGATGAACTCATGGGGGCCTCCCGGGGTGGGTCCTGCGGACTTCCTACGGACCTCATCCTCACGGCGCCCGTACGCCCGGACGATTAACTCCCGGGTCATGGCCGCCCCGCGCTCAGCCGGACGGCTCGTCGGGCACCGGATCCCCGGGGTGTACCGCCCCCGAGCGCGGTGCACCCCGGGGTCCTGTCCCGGCCTCGTCGGTGTCGGGGAGGCCGGCGTCCTCGCCGCGGTCGTCCGGGCGACGGCCCTCGGCCGCGTCCCACGGGTCCCGGCCGTCCGGCCGGGCCTGCTGGTCCTGCATGTCCCGGGGTACGGGCCTGCCGTCCCGTCGGTCGCCCACGGCTTACTCCCCTCGCGTCGATCCGGGTGCTGTGCGAGTACCTCCTCCCGGAGTCCCGAAACGGGGTGCGTCTCAGCGCGGGGAGCGCTCCTCCAGTGCCGTGCGCCAGGCGGGGAGCCGGTCCTCGGTCACCGGTTCGGCACGGCGCCCGCCGCGACTGAAGAAGTCGGCGAGAGGCAGGATCGCGGCGCCGACGGTGACCGCGTCCGGACCGAGCCGGCCCAGGTCGATGGTGACCTGCTCGGCGGGGTGGCGCAGCGCGTATGTGGTCGCGTACCGGCGTACGGCGGGCAGGAAGCGGGCGCCGAGCTGGAGGCCGGCCCAGCCGCCGATGAGGATCCGCTCGGGCTGGAAGAGGTTGATCAGGTCGGAGAGGCCGGCGCCCAGGTACTCGGCGGTCTCCTCCAGGACGGCCAGCGCGACCGGGTCGGGCTCGGCGCCCTCGGGCGGGTAGGCGGCGGCGAGCATCGCGGTGAGCGCGCTCTCCTCGTCGAGACCCTCGGCCGGACGGCCGCCCTCCTCGCGCCAGCGGGCGAGCAGCGACTCGGCACCGGCGTACGCCTCCAGGCAGCCGAGCGCGCCGCAGCGGCAGCGGCGGCCCCGCACCCGTACGGTCAGATGCCCCCATTCGACGGCCCGGCCGTGCTCCACCTCCGCGGTCACCAGGCAGGCGCCGACGCCGGAGCCGAACAGGACCACGACCGCGTTGTCCGCGCCGCGTCCCGCGCCGAACCACATCTCGGCCTGGCCCAGGGTCTTGGCGCCGTTGTCGATGAAGTACCGCACGGAGTCCGGGAGTTGGCAGCCGGAGCGGAGCAGTTCCTCCAGCGGGACGGCGTCCCAGCCGATGGTCTGGCCATGCACGACCGCGCCCCGGTCGTCGGTGTGCTCGACGATGCCGGGAACGCCCACGCCGACGCCGAGCAGCAGCTCGGGGGAGGCACCCTCGGTGGCGAGGACCTCGTCGATGCCGTCCCGGATGTGGCCGACGATCACGTCGACGTCGTAGCCCTGCTGGGCCAGCGGGCGCTCCACGCGGGCGAGTTCGGTGAGGGTGAGGTCGAACAGCTCGACGCGGACCCGGGTCTCGCCGACGTCGACGCCGATCATGTGACCGCTGTGCGGGGCGACGCGCAGCAGGGTGCGGGGGCGGCCGCCGTCGGAGTCGACGCTGCCGGCCTCCTCGACCAGGCCGTCGGCGACCAGGTCGGCGACCACGTTGCTCACCGATCCGGAGCTCAGGCCCGTCGCCGGGCCCAGCTCGAAGCGGCTGAGGGGGCCGTCGAAATAGAGCCGCTGCAGCACGGCCGTGCGGTTGGCCCTCCTGAGGTCGCGTACCGTGCGCCCGTTCCGCCCCGCCATGTGGCTCCCTTCACGAACCCTTCCCGACCTGCAAGATACTCCTTCGGGGGGCCGGAAGCGATATTTTCCCAACCCTTAGTTCACGCTGTGAGCTAAGGGCTTCGAGGGTGGTGGGTACGGTTGGTGCGCGAGCAGCCGACCGGTGGGGCTGATCGCGCAGTTCCCCGCGCCCCTGACGGGGCGCTGCAGAACGACGGCGTCGATCAGTTCGCGGCGTATACATCTTCCACATATCGGCCGTCCGCCACCAGGGAGTTCAGCCATTCATCGGCGTTTTCGCCAGGAGCACGGTCCTGGAACATCGTGCGGAACGCGTCGCGCACGCCCGGTGCCATCCTGCCGCCGTCCCCGCAGACATATACCTTCGCACCCGCCGCCAGCAGGGCCCACACCTCGTCGGCCTCGGCGACGATGCGGTGCTGGACGAAGGTGCCGTCGGTGCTGAAGGCCGGTCGCAGTGATACGGCCCCGGCGGACTCGGCGGCGTACAACTCCTCGGCGTGCAGGAAGTCGGCCTCGGGCGCGTCGCAACCGAAGTAGCAGAGGGCGGGCGGGAGTCGGGTGCCGGCCGCGCAGGCGGCCGTGCGGTCGGCCACCGCGCCCCGGAAGGGGGCCAGGCCCGTGCCCGCGGCGATCATGACGACCGGTGCGCTGTCGTCGATACGGAACGCCTCCCGGCACGGCTGGACACGGGCGTACAGCGTGTCGCCGGGGCGGAGCGAGGTGAGGTGGCCGGAGCCGGTACCCCGGTAGGTGCCCTTGCCGGAGCGGGCGGGAGCCTCCAGGAGGGAGATCATCAGGTCGGCATGGCGGGGGTCGGCGGCCGGGGACGAGGAGATCGAGTAGTGGCGTGGCTTCAGCGGGGTCAGGAGCTCCAGCAGCCGGGGCCAGTCCAGGGCGCCGCGCAGCGCCGGGTGGTCCTCGATGATCTCGACGAGGGTGCGCGGGTCGTCGCCCAGGGAGGCGAGGGCGGCCTTCTCGGGCGGGCAGGGGTTGGCGTCGGCGAGGAGGGACAGCTGCTGGGCGCTCGGGCACTCCTGCAACTCGACGTGTTGTGTGAGGAGTTGGCGTACCGTCACCGGGCGGTCGACCGCCAGGCCGTCGCGGCGCGGGCGGGTGGCGCGGATGTCCAGGACGGTGTCGAGGTCGACGCCGAGGGCCGCGGCCGCGCGGGCGACCAGTTCCGGGGCGTTGGCGGGCAGCACGGTCAGATGGTCGGCGGTGCGGTAGGCGACGCCCTCGGGCAGGGCGATGCGCAGGAAACGCTTGGTGCGCGGGTAGCCGGGGGCGGTGAGGTCGTACGCCTCGGTGACCGTCATGGGAACCAGCCCGTGCCGTTCGGCGAGGGCGTTGACGGGGCCGCCCGTCAGGGTGCGGATCTCGTACACGTCGGCGGGCTCCGGCTCCGCCGGGGAGACGGCATCGGGGTCGCCGTACCGCTCCAGCAGTGCGGTGCGCAGCCGGGCCGTGAACGCGTGGACCGTGCCCGTCAGGTCGCCGGAGGCGTCGGCGGCGGCCCGTTCGGTGAGCCGGGTGGCGCCGAGTTCCGCGAGGCGGGCGTCGACGCGGGTCGGGAAGTGCTGGTAGGTGGCGGACCAGTTGCGGTCGCCGACGCCGAGCACGGCGTAGGTCACTCCGGTCAGGTCGGGGTTGCCGTCGAGCCAGGCGGCGAAGGCGGTGGCGTCGTCGGTGGGGCGGCCGTTGTAGGAGGCGGCGGTGATGACGACGGGCCGGTCGGTCGGGAGACCGGTGGTGTACGCGTCCAGGGCCGCGACCTCGGTGACACAGCCGATCTCGGCCGTCTCGTCGGCGAGCCCGGCGGCGAAGCCGCGGCAGGTGCCGTAGTTGCTGCCGTGCAGCAGGAGTGCGCCGGTGCCGGGGCGGACGCGGGCCGGAAGCGCGGTCGACTCGTGCGCCTCCTGGGCGATGGTCGGCAGGGCGCCCGGCAGGGGCTGGTGGACACGGTCGGCGGGGGTGCGCGGGGTGAGGGTCAGGGTGAAGCCCTCGGGCTTGAGGGTGAGGGTCTCCTTGACGGTGAGCGCGTAGTCCGCGTGGTCGTGCGGCCGGTAGCGGTGCACCAGCATGGCCAGCAGCATGGTCGCCTCGTGGAGGGCGAACTGCCTTCCGATGCAGGCGCGTTCGCCGGTGCCGAAGGGCTTGAAGGCGTGCACCGGCCGGGCCGCCTCGGCCTGGGCCGTGAACCGGGAGGGGTCGAACAGTTCGGGGTTGTCGCCCCAGACCGGCTGGCGGTGCAGCATCGGCGCGAGCACGGTGACCGCCTGCCCGGCCTTCAGCGGGACCCGCCCGCCGAGCAGGGTGTCCGCAAGGGCGTGCCGGCCGAACGCGGCCGCGGTCGGCCAGAGCCGCAGCGCCTCGTTGAGCACCTGCCGGGTGTAGGTCAGGCGGCCGACCTCGTCGTACGTCGGCTCCGGGTCGGGCGTGTCGCCCCACAGGGCGTCCACCTCGCGCTGCACCAGTTGGAGCGCGGTCGGATGCTTGGCCAGGTAGTACAGGGCGAAGGACATCGCGCCGGAGGTGGTCTCGTGGCCCGCGATGAGGAAGGTGATGACCTGGTTGCGGATGTTGGCCCGGTCCAGGGTGGTGCCGTCCTCGGGGTGCCGGGCGGAGAGCATCAGGCCGAGGAGGTCCGCTGCTTCGCTCTGGTCGGTGCCGGTGCGGGAGGCGATGACGTCGTCGACGACCTGGGCGAGGTAGTCGGCGTCGTCGCGGAAGGCCGCGTCGGCCGCCGAGTGGTCGGCGCCGGGCTTGCGGGCCAGCCGGGTCATGCTCCACTCCAGACAGCGGACCATGGACTCGACGAAGGGGTGCGGCTCGGCGCGCTCGAACGAGCCGAAGTCGTAGCCGAAACCGGCCAGGCCGATGGTGTCGAGGGTCATCCGGGTCATGTCGTCCGGGACGTCGACCGGGCGTCCGTCGCGGGCCGCGCGGTCCCAGGAGTCGATCAGCCGGCGGGCGACCTCGAGCATGACCGGGTGGTAGGTGTGCATCGAGCCGAGGGCGAAGGCGGGCATCAGGATGTCGTGTGCCTTGGCCCAGTTGGGCTCGTCGTTGTAGGCGGTGAACAGTCCGTCGGCGGCGAAGGCCCGCACGTTCTCCAGGGCGGGCCCGACGTGCTTGGCGAACCGTTCCTCGTCGGCGAGGTCGGCGACCAGGTCGGCGTCGGCGACGAACAGGGTGTCCCGTCCGTGCAACCGTCGTACGAGGACCGGTCCGTGCTCCCGCATCAGGTCCATGACCTGCTGGATCGGGGTACGGCCGGGGCCGGTGGCGGTGATGTCGACGACGGGGACGCCGAGCAGGGCGGGTGCGGTGTCGGTGTGCGGCGCGGTGGGGGGCATGGCGCGACAACTGCCTTTCGCGGTACGGAAATCCTGTGCTCCAGCGTGGTCCTCCGGGAGGCGGGCACAGCACCGTCGCACTACACGATCGTGCAGTCGAAAGTGCTCGCCGGGTCTTGCGCCGGTCCGGTCGGCTTGCCTCTGACCTGGGTCGTCGCCTTGGATGAAGCGGACAGGAGCTGAGGTGGGCATGGAGGCGGGCGGGCTCGACGGCGTGGTGTGGCGCAACCGCGCCCTGACGCTGTTCGACCGGGTGGCGGTGCCGGTCGCGGTGTGCGATGTGTACGGCCTGGTGGTGCTCGCCAACCCGGCGATGGCCGCCGAGTGCGGTACGACGCCGGGGCGGCTGCGCGGCCGGGACGTGCTGGACCTGTTCCGTCCGCAGGAGGAGGCCCAGGTGGAGCGGATCGCCGAGGCGCTGCGGCTGCGGCACCGTTCGCGCTACCAGGTGTCGGTACGGTGGCGGGCGCCCGACGGCACCGAGCGGTACGGGGAGTTGACGGCTGACCCGGTGAGCGAGTCCGTCGGCGAGACGCCGGCGCTGCTGGTGATGTTGCGGGTGGCGGGCGACCGCGAGGTGTCCGGGTCGGAGCCCGCGCGGGTCACCCCGGTCGAGGGGCGGGTGCTGGCACTCCTCGCACGGGGCGCCACCACGGCGCACGCGGCCCGCGAGTTGGGCCTGAGCAAGGACGGCGTGACCTATCATCTGCGTCGGCTGTCGGCCCGCTGGGGCGCGGCGAACCGCACCGAACTGGTCGCCCGCGCCTACGCCTTGGGGGTACTGACCCCCGGTGTCTGGCCGCCGGCGCCGGCGGAACAGGCTGAGCCGGCGGAGTAGGTGGACGCGGCGGAGTAGGTGGAGTCGGTGGTACAGGCGGACTTTTCGGAACAGGCGGTGCCCGCGCCTTCCGGGGCGCCGAACCGAGCGAGTGTGTGCCAGACCATCTTGAGGTCCTGGATCTCATGTCGCCCGGTGCGGGCCGCGTCCCCGATGATCCGTGGATCGATCACGCCCTTCTCGGCGATCAGGGCGCCCAGTTCGGCGTACTCCGGGCCCCGGTAGTCGGCGTGGCGGCGCAGCTCCGGCACGGTGAGCCGGTAGCCGGGGTGCCATTCCACCGGGAAGGGCAGCCGGCGGGCCGCCGCCTCCACCGGGGTGTTGCGGTAACCGGCGTCCAGGATCAGCGCCTCCACATCCCGGTCGAGCCGCACACCGCCGTGCACCTGTACCTCGACGTAGTCGTTGAGGGCGTCCTGCTCGTCGGCCTCGGCCAGGCCGAGCAGATGCGTTCCGGCGGCGACGCCGAAGTCCGTCGGCTCGGCCGCGCTGTCGGGGTAGCAGAAGGTGGCACGGTGCAGTGCCGGGCCGGTCAGTCGAAGGTGCGAGGAACCGAACCGCGGGGCCGCGCCGACGACTTGGCGGCGGAAGTTCAGCGCGCCGTACACCGGTCGCTCGGCCGGGTCGGCGTCGTCGTAGATCCCGGCGAAGATCCGGCTCTCCCAGCGCCAGCGGTCACCGCCCGGGTGCGCGGTGAGCCCGCCGTTGCTGGTGCCGGTGACGAACTGCGAGTGGTAGACGCCGTCCCGGGCCAGCGCTTCGAGGACCGGCAGCCCGGCCGACATCCGGTCGGGGTGGAGGTTCAGGGTGATGCGCAGACCGGAGTCCAGGGCCGGTCCCGAGGAGAGCGCGGCCACGTGACGCAACGCGGCCGCGGCCCGCGCCGCCTCGATGTCCCCGAGTCCCATCGACTCCCCTCTCCTCTCGCCCGGTGTCGGCCGACGTCAGCCGATCATGGTCGGCCGGGTCGTGGCCATGTCACCGCGGGGTCGGCCCGTCGGAGCCGGCCGCTTCGCTGCTCAGCGCCGGACCCTCAGCACTGCCTTCCCCCTGTTTTCGCCCGCTTCCAGCAGTCGCTGGGCCTTCGCCGCGTCGGCCAGGTCGTACTCGGCCGTGATGTCGATGCGTACGGCACCTGATGCGACCTCACCCAGCGCGGCGAGGGTGTGCCGGCTGAGCGTCTCGGGGGCCCGGCGGCCGAGGTCACCGATGTTGTAGCCGGTCAGGGCACGGTTGTTCTTCCACAGCGGGAGGACCGGGAGAGTGAGGTCCGGGTGGCGGCCCGCCTCGCCGTAGACCGCGACCCGGCCGAACGGGGCCAGCACCTCGAAGCTCGCCAGCCGGGTGGGGCCGCCGACCGGGTCCAGGACCAGGTCCACGCCCCGGCCGGACGTCGCCTCTCGCACCGCATCGGCGAAGCCGTCCCGCAGGAAGACGTCGTCGTAGCCGAAGCGCCTCGCGTACTCCGCTTTCTCCTGCGTGCTCACGGTCCCGTACACCGCCGCCGCCCCCAGCGACCGGGCAAGCTGTGCCGCGGCCGACCCGACCCCGCCGGCCGCCGCATGGATCAGCACCGTGTCGCCGGAGGCGATCCGGCCCGCGCCCGCCAGGACCCCGTACGCCGTCGTCAGGACGAGGGGTGCGGCACCAGCCGTACGGAGGGCGAGGCCCAGCCCTTCCAGTGGAAAGACGAACGGCGCCGGCGCGAGCGCGTACTCCGCATAGCCGCCGCCGTCCGGGAGATACGCGGCGACCTCGTCGCCGGGCTTCAGGCCCGTCACGTCCGCACCCGACGCCACCACCGTCCCGGACACCTCCAGACCCGTCACCGTCTCGCCTTCGGGCGGGCCGAAGTCACCCAGGCGGTGCTGCACTTCGCCGTAGTTGACGCCGGCGTACGACACCTGGATCAGTACCTCGCCCCGGCCGGGTTCCGGGTCGGGCAGCTCCACCGGGCGCAGTACTTCCGGTCCGCCGGTCTCCTTGAATGCGATAGCCCGCACATGTCCCCCTCCGCTGTCGGACCGCGGCCGTCGGTCACCGTGATCGTCTTCGGCCGTTACGACGTCCGGAACCCGCGCCTGGATCGCCCTATTCCCGGAGCGGGGCGGTCCCGGACGAGGCCGGCGAGGTCAGCGAGGTCGTCCCACCACTAGCGCGCGCGAGTGATCCGTGGACAATACGTTCGACGTGACACCTGAACGGGAACAGGCCAAGGGATGCAAGACGTACGGAAGTGGGCCCAGGGGCTGGAGCGACTGCTGCGGCGCCATCGGGATCCGGTGGTCGTCCAGACGCTGCGGTCGGCCACCGCGGCCACGATCGCGTACGTCGTCGCGCTCCGTCTGAGCCCGGAACCGGCGCCGCTCACCGCCCCGCTGACCGCGCTCCTCGTCGTCCAGGTGACCCTGTACGCCACCCTCACCAACGGCTTCCGCCGGGTCAACTCGGTGGTGGCCGGGGTGCTGGTCGCCATCGCCTTCAGCCAGTTGGTGGGGCTGACCTGGTGGAGCCTGGCGCTGCTGATCGTGGCCTCGCTGGCGGTGGGGCATCTGGTGCGGGTCGACGAGTACATCCCCGAGGTGGCGATCAGCGCGATGCTGGTGCTCGGGGTCACCACCATCAGCAGTACGGCCTGGGCGCGGATCGTGGAGACCCTGATCGGCGCGGTCGTCGGGATGGGCTGCAATCTGCTGCTTCCGCCCCCGGTGTGGGTGGACGAGGCCGGGGAGTCGATCGAGGGGCTGGCGCGCCGGCTGCGGCAGTTGATGCTGCGGATGGGCGAGGAGGCGGTGGAGATCACCCCCTGGCAGCGGGCGGCGGAGCGGCTGCACGAGGCCCGCAGACTGGACCACGCCATCGTCGAGGTGGACGCGGCGCTGCGGCAGGCCGAGGACAGTCTGCGGCTCAATCCGAGGGTCAGGGAGGGACTGCTGCACCGGGTGGTGCTGCGCACCGGCCTGGACACGCTGGAGATCTGTACGGTCGTCCTGCGGGTGCTGGCCCGCACCTTCACCGACCTGGCCAAGGCCCGCGAGCCCGAGCCGCTGTTCGCGTCGGACGCGGGGGCGGCCGTGGAGCAGTTGCTGTCCCAGATCGCCGACGCGGTGGTCAGCTTCGCGGTGCTGGTGACCACCAGCATCAGCGAGAACGCCGAGTCGGCCGAGTCCCGGCTCGCCGCCGAGCTGCACACGGCGGCCGGCACCCGCGACAAGCTCGCCGAACTGCTCCAGGAGGAGATCCGCCACGACGACCGGAACTGGCAGCTGCTCGGCGCCGTGCTGACCGAGGTCAACCGGCTCCTGGACGAGCTGGACACCGAACACCGCACCCGCCGGCTGCTGGAGGAGCTGGACCGGGTCTCCGGCGAGCAGCGCGCCAAGCTGCCGCGGCTGACCTGGCTGCGCGAGCGGGTGGGCGTACCGGAGAAGCTGCGGCGGAACCGGACGGGCGGCGCGGGACGTTCTCGGTGAAGAGAAGAAGTCGTGAAGCGGTGAAGCGGTGAAGTACGGAAAGGGGGCACGCCGGTGACCGATACGGCGGTGCGGATCGACGAGGACACGCTGCGGCTGCCGGGCGGGGTGGCGGTCCAGTTCATGCGCACACTGCGGCTGCCGGAGACGGGCACGCACGCGCTGCCGCCGGGACTCGGCACGTTCCCGGTCCGGCGGGTGGCCGATTTCCCGGACACGGTCCCCGAGGAGTGGCGGGCGCGCGGCGGGGTGCTGCTGCCGGTGTACCTGCGCGAGGCGATGTGGCTGAACTTCGCGGGTACGACGCGGCCCGCCGCGCTCCAGGTCGGCGTCGGCAAGGTGTGCGCGGTGTCGGGCAGGCCGTGGAGCGACCGGCTCGCGCAGCAGCCTCAGAACTACCTCGTACTCCCTCGGCAGCCCTGGCTGGACGGCATCAACTCCGGAGAGGGTACGGTCCGCCAGTTCGTGGCCGTGCCGCTCGGGCTGGGCGCCACGGTGGAGGGCCAGGTGACGGGCGAGGAGGTGTGGGGCGGGGTGCAGCTCCAGACGTTCCCGCTGACCGAGGAGGCGCTCGCCGAGTACCAGCGTCAGGAACGGCGACGGCGGGAGCGGATGCGCAGGGTGCCGGCGGTCGGTGCCTTCGGCATGGCGCCGCAGATGGCGGCACCCGCGCCGGGTGGGGCCCCGGTGACCAGCAGAAGGAAGTCCACCAGGGCGGCCGGGGCAGCCATGGGTCTCGGCGTCGGCGGCTCGATGCACCAGGAGGTGTACCAGGACGACCGGCCGCTGCGGGACTGGTCCGAGACCCCGGCCGGGCGCGTCTTCGTCCACCTGGTCACGCCCCCGGAGTGGCGCCGCATCACGGGCGAGGCGCCCCCACCGTCGCCGGTGGACCGGGCGGCGTACACCCGCGCGGGGCTGCCCTGGTTCGACTACTACGACGAGGACGCCGAGGATCTCGCCCCCACGGAGGCCCTGGAGGCGGTCAAGCCGGTCGGCGACTGGCTCGGCGACGACCTGGAGCCCTGGCAGCAGCCGTCGCCGGGCCAGGTGATCCCGCTCAAGGACACCCCGGGCAAGCCGGTGGAGGACGGCGACTGGTGACCGCGGGGCCGTCACCGCCCACACGTCATTGCAACATCTGCAATGACCGTTGTCCGTCTTGCCTTTGACCATGAGGTCGCGCCAAGGTTGCTGTCACGACCGGGGTGACCGACGACCTGAGGTGCGGGCATGGGCAGTGGTACGGAAGTGACGGGCGGCGGCTGGAGCAGGCGGCGGTTCGTCGGTGCGCTGGCGGGCGCCGCCGCGGTGGTGGCGGTCCCGGCCCCGGCGGCACCGCTCCGGCAGCGGCCGCACAACGCACCGGCACAGGCACAGGCACAGGCACAGGCATCGGTGGCCGAGACCCCGCCGAAGGCGCCCTCGGCCCCCCGCCCGCTCTACATCGGCACCTACACCTCCGTGGACGGCGGCGGCACCGGCATCGGACTCGCCGGCTACGACCCCGCGACCGGCGAGATCACCGGCACCGGCACGCTCACGGGGGTCGCCGACCCGTCGTATCTGGCCGTTCATCCGAACGGCCGCACGCTCTACGCGGTGAACGAGCGCACGGACGGAGCCGTGACCGCCGTACGCCTCGCCGACCGGAAGATCCTCGGCAGCCGGAGCACGGGCGGGGCGGGCCCCTGCCATCTCTCGGTGCACCCCTCGGGCCGCTGGCTGCTGAGCGCCGAATACACCTCGGGCAGTGTGGCCGTGCACCCGATCGACGCCACGGGCGCCCTCGGTGAGCGCACGGACCTGGTCACGCACTCCAGCCCGGCGCCCGGGCCCGGTCAGCAGGGCCCGCACGCCCACCAGTTCATCACCAGCCCGGACGGCGGCCATGTCCTCGCCGTGGACCTCGGCACCGACACGGTCTACAGCTACCGCCTGGACCTCGCGAAGGGCACGCTCACCGAGGTCGCCCAGGCGCACACGAAGCCGGGGGCGGGTCCGCGCCATCTGACCTTCCATCCGGGCGGGCGGTACGCCTATCTGGCCGACGAGGTGGGCAACACTGTCGCGGTCTGCGGCTACGACAGAACCAGCGGCCGCCTCACCATCGGCGAACCGCAGTCCACCGGCAGCACCCCGGGCACCACCAACTACCCGGCCCAGTTCCTGGTCACCGCGGACGGCGCTTACGCCTATCTGGCCAACCGGGGCGACAACACGCTCGCGCGGTACGCGGTCGAGGCCGACGGGGCCCGGCTGCGACTGCTGGACACCGTGCCGGTGCACGGGGACTTCCCCCGGCAGATCGCCTTCTCCCCCGACGGCCGGCTGCTGTTCGCGTCGAACCAGCGGTCCGGCACCGTGAGTGTCTTCACGGTCGACGCGCACAGTGGTGAACTCCGGCTCGCAGGCGAGCCGTTCGCCTCACCGGTCGCCGTCTGCGCGCTGCCTCTGTAGCGCCCGCGGGCAGGAGGCGGCGGCGCCGGCCTGGGCGAGCAGGACGTGTATGCGCTCGGTGAGCTGGGCGACGTCGTCGGCGGGCGCGTGGAAGGTCAGCCGTACGTCGCCGTGGGCGCGGGTGCGCTCGATGCGCAGAGTGATTCCGTGCCGGTCCACGGCGAGGGGCTGGACGCGGGTGGCGGCGTGCAGGCTCTCGGGTTCGACGAGCCGGGTGAGCCGCTCGACGGCGTCCGGGTGGGCGTCGGCGAGGTGGGTGAGCAGTCTGGCCTCGGCGGCGGCCAGCGGGTCGGGGTTCGCGGCGGCGAACTCGTCGAGGTCGACGACGACCGCACCGGTGGGCCGGCGCAGCACCACCCGGGTGGGGTGGAAGACGAGGTGGTCGTCGGCGGAGGCGAACCAGCCGGCCATCCAGAGCCGGGCCCGGATCCGGCTCCGCACCGGGACGGGCGCGACATCGGCGAACTCCAGCACCGCGGACGGCTCGCCGCGCGGGGCACAGATCGCGGCCACGAGCAGAGCGCTGTCCTCGGGTACGTGCAGCAGCACCCGGCCGTCGCCGGCGACGCCGTGTGCGCCGACGAACTCCTCGCGTCCGCCGTCCGCGGTCACCCTGCACGACCACGTGGTGGCCAGCAGCGACCGGGCCTGTTCGGCCGCGCCGGGTCCGGCGGCCCAGGCTGCCTGTTCGTCACCCATCTCGAAACCTCCTTAGGTAAGCCTCACCTAACTTATCGAAGATCGGGGAGTACGCCAAGCACGGGCTGCGTCATGTGCGTGAAGAACGGTTGCGGACGACGGCCGACCGCCGAGGACGACGGCGCCGGAAGCGTCAGGCCAGGACACCCAGCAGCGCCCGCGCGCACAGATCCCGTACCTGCTCCCGCGTCAGCTCCTCGGTGCGCAGCCACTCCAGGCAGACATGCGTGGTGAAGGCGAGCCAGCCGCGCACCGCGAGCCGGGTGTCGGGGCGCTGATCGAGGGCGGGGCCGAACTCGGGGTCGGCGGCGAGGGTGGCCAGGATCTGACGCTCCTGGGCGTCCTGGGCCCGCCGGTAGACACGCCGCACGACCTGATCGCCGGAGGCCTCGGCACGGTGGAAGGCGCGGAAGCCGTGCGCATGGGTGTGGACGTACTCGAGGTAGACGTCGAGACCCGCGGTGAGCTGCTCACGGGCGGGCACACCGGGCTCGGCCGCCGTCATCCGCAGCATCCGCTCACTCTCCCGCTCCACCACCGCCGCGAAGAAATCACGTTTGGTCGGAAAATAGTGGTACAGCAGGCCCCGGGAGACACCCGCGATCTCGGCGACCTGCTCGATCCACACGTCGTCGTACGGGCTCTCCGAGAAGAGCCCGGCCCCGACCGAGAGGAGCTGCTCACGGCGTTCCGCGGTGCTCATCCTGCGGCGGCTGCGCTCACTCTGGTTCGCGACCATGTCCGCACTTTACTTGACGCGGATTCAACAACGGGACGAGACTGGGACCGCTTATTGAACCCACGTACAACTAGCTCAACCTGCCGCAGCATCGAGGGAGATCGCGTCATGGCGGAGACGGTCACGCAGTCGGCGACGGGGACGGACGGGCCGCTGCCGAAGGGGTTCCGCGGGGCCGAGCAGGGCTGGCCCGAGCTGCACCGGATACCCCACCCGCCGCGCAGACTGCCCCTCCTCGGCGACATCCTGGGCGTCGACCGGCGCACCCCCCTCCAGGACTCGATGCGCTTCGCCACCCAGCTGGGCCCGATCTTCCGGCGCAAGGCGTTCGGCAACGAGTTCGTGTTCGTGTGGGGCGCCGAGCCGGCCGCCGACATGGCCGACGAGGCACGGTTCGCCAAGCACGTGGGACTCGGTGTCGCCAATCTGCGCCCGATCGCCGGGGACGGCCTCTTCACCGCGTACAACCACGAGTCGAACTGGCAGCTGGCGCACGACGTCCTGGCCCCCGGTTTCAGCCGGGAGGCCATGGAGGGCTATCACGCGATGATGCTGTCCGTGGCCGGGCGGCTGACCGACCGCTGGGACCGGGAGCTGGCCGCCGGCCAGTGGGTCGACGTGCCCGGCGACATGACCAAACTGACCCTGGAGACGATCGCCCGGACCGGGTTCGGGCACGACTTCGGGTCGTTCGAGCGGGACCGGCCGCACCCCTTCGTGACCGCGATGATCGGCACGCTCGTCTACGCGCAGCGCCTCAACAGCGTGCCCGCGCCGCTGGCCCCGCTGATGCTGCGGCAGGCCGCCCGGCGCAACGCGGCCGACATCGACTACCTCAACCGCACGGTCGACGACCTGGTCGAGGAACGGCGCGCGAACGGCCGCGGGAACGGCGACCTGCTCGACCGGATGCTGGAGACGGCCCACCCGGAGACCGGGGAGCGGCTGACCGCCGAGAACGTACGGCGGCAGGTGATCACCTTCCTGGTCGCGGGCCACGAGACCACCTCGGGCGCGCTCTCCTTCGCCCTGCACTACCTCTCCCAGCACCCCGAGGTCACCGCCAGAGCGGCCGCGGAGGTGGACCGCGTCTGGGGCGACACGGCAACGCCGAGCTACGACCAGGTCGCCAAGCTCCGCTATGTACGCCGGGTCCTCGACGAGTCGCTGCGGCTGTGGCCCACGGCCCCCGCCTTCGCCCGCGAGGCCCGCCAGGACACCGTGCTGGCCGGGGACCACCCGATGCGCCGGGGCGCCTGGGCCCTGGTCCTCACGGCGATGCTGCACCGGGACCCCGAGGTGTGGGGCCCGGACCCGGAGAGCTTCGACCCGGACCGCTTCGACGCCAAGGCCGTACGTGCCCGGGCCCCGCACACCTTCAAGCCGTTCGGCACCGGCGCGCGGGCGTGCATCGGCCGCCAGTTCGCCCTGCACGAGGCGACCCTGGTCCTCGGCCTGCTGCTGCGCCGCTACGACCTGAAGGCCGACCCCGACTACCGCCTGAAGGTGACCGAGCGGCTGACGCTGATGCCGGAAGGCCTGCGGCTGCGGCTGGAGAGGCGCACCCCGGCGCCCGCGCAGGCGCCGGTGTCCGACCCGGACACGCTCTCGTCAGAGGGCGGCTGTCCAGTGCACGGGGTGGGTGACTGACGCCGGCAGCCGGGTCCCGGCGCTCCCCCGGGCCGCGTCGAGCTGCGGCTGGGTCAGGAAGAAGGCGCCCGTGAGGTCGGCGTCCGTGAGGTCGGCGTCGCGCAGGTCGGCGCCGATCAGGTCCGCGTCCCTCAGGTCGGCGCCGGTGAGGTCGGCGGCGATCAGGTAGGCCCCGCGCAGACTCGCACCGCGCAGGTCGGCGCCCCTCAGCCCGGCGCCGATCAGGTCCGCGCCCCGGCGGTCCTTCTTCCGGCCCCGGACGCCCGCGCGGGCCAGCTCACTCGTCCGGAGCAGCAGCACATTGACCTCCTGCCGATGCGCGGCCACGTCCAGGGCGGCGAGTTCGTCGGGTGATCCGAGGGTGAGCTCCTCGGTCCGCTCCAGCAGCTCGCCCAGCTCGGTGTGGACGGGCCGGGCGGCGGCCAGGCCCAGGGCCTCCGTCAGATACCAGAGCAGTTCGTGCAGCTGCCGTACGACCGGGAAGACGTCCAGCATCCGGCGGGCGTGCTCCTTGGACCCGGTCCGCCAGTCCTGCCCGCCGAAGGTGACCTGGGAGACCCGCTGCCCGGCACCGAAGCAGTCGTAGACCGTGCAGCCGCCGAAGCCGCGCTGCCGCAACTCGGTGTGGATACCGCAGCGGTGGTCGCCGCCGAGGTTCCGGCAGGGCGTCCCGGCGGGTTTGGTGACCGCGAAGTCCGCCGAGGCGGTGAAGGGCAGGGCGACACAGCAGAGCCCGAAGCAGCGGGCGCAGTCGCCGCGCAGCCGAGCCCGTTCGGATATCTGTTCTGGCATCCGTCCACCCTACTGACCTGCGAGGACTTCCTCGTCCGCATTTCTGAGCCGGACCGCGTCCGCGCCCGGCGGCCGGCCGAACTGCCGCCGGTACTCGCGGCTGAACTGGGAGGCGCTGTCGTAGCCGACCGCGTAGCCGACGTCGGCCACGTCGTCGGTGCTGCTCATCAGGCGCAGCCGGGCCTCCTGGAGGCGGATGTGCTTCTGGTACTGGATCGGGGTCAGCGCGGTCACCGCCCGGAAGTGCCGGTGGAACGGGGACGCGCTCATGCCCGAGAGCCGGGCCAGGTCCTCGACGCGCAGCGGCTCGGTGTAGTGGTCGCGGATGAAGCGGATCGCCCGGCTGATCTGGGTGAGGCGGCTGTCGGCGAGCCCGATCTGCCGCACCAGCGGCCCCTGCCCGCCGGTGACCAGCCGCCACAGGATCTCTCTCTCGATCATCGGGGCGAGGACGGGGATGTCGGCGGGCCGGTCGAGCAGCCGGACCATCCGCATCACGGCGTCGACCAGGTCGGCGCCGGCCTCGCCGACCGCGAGCGCGGGCAGGTCGTCCGTACGGCGGCGGGCGGCACCGGCGTGCGGGTCGATGCCGGACTCCAGGAGCAGCGCGGCCAGCCGGGCGGGCCGCAGACGCAGCCCGAAACCCAGGAAGGGCTCCTCGGGGGTGGCCCGGGTGCAGTGCCCGGAGACCGGCAGATCGACCGAGACGACGAGGTACTGGCCGGCTTCGTAGTCGTAGATCCGGCCGCCGAGCGTCAGTCGTTTCGCGCCCTGGGCGGGCAGCGCGAACACGGGGTCGGTGATGCCGGAGCGGGGTCCGGTGGGCCGCTCGGCGCGGGTCAGCATCAGGCCGTCGATCGCGGGGACGGCGTCGGCGTCACGCGGGGCGTGCCGGTCGATCAGGGTGCGCAGTTCGTCGAGGGACACGCTCGATTCAAACGCCGACGGCAAGCGGGCCGCAACGCCCTCCCACCCACATCGACAGGATCGTGCAAGCCTCCGGCGCGATCGCCCTAACGTTCCCGCAGCTCAGGCTGGTTTGCTCGAAGAGTCGGAATCCCCACCCACCTTCCACGGAGCATTCCATGGCACTCGACTCGTACGTCGGTCTCGGTCGGTCCGGGCTCAAGGTGAGCCCCTTCTGCCTCGGCGCGATGAACTTCGGCGAGGACGGCGGCTTCGGCTGCTCGGTCGAGGACTCGGAGAAGATCCTCCAGGCGTATCTCGACCTCGGCGGCAACTTCGTCGACACCGCGAACTTCTACACCAACGGCCACTCGGAGGCGATCCTCGGCGACTTCCTCGCCGCCCGGCCGGGGCAGCGCGACCGGCTGGTGCTGGCCACCAAGTTCTTCGGCAACCTCCACCCGGGCGACCCCAACGGCGGCGGCGCGGGCCGCAAGGCGATCGTCGGCCAGCTGGAGGACTCACTGCGCCGGCTGCGCACCGACTACGTCGACCTGTACTGGCTGCACAACCACGACTGGGCCACGCCGGTCGAGGAGACCCTGCGCACCCTGGACGACCTGGTGACCGCCGGCAAGATCCACTACGTCGGCTTCTCCGACACCCCGGCCTGGTTCACCGCCAAGGCCCACACCATGGCCCTGCTGCGCGGCTGGACTCCGGTGACCGCGCTGCAGATGGAGTACTCGCTGCTGGAGCGCACCATCGAGGGCGAGCTGATCCCGCTCGCGCAGGACGCGGGCATGGGGCTGCTGCCCTGGAGCCCGCTCAAGAACGGCTACCTGTCCGGGAAGTACCGCCAGGGGCGGGCGGCGCCCACGGACGCGAAGCGGGCGGCCGTCCTCGGGCAGCCCACGGACGACCAGTTCACGGTGATCGAGACCGTGGCCGCGATCGCCGAGGAGATCGGCGCGAGCCCCGCCGCCGTGGCCCTGTCCTGGGTCCGGCACCGCCCCGGTGTCACCTCCACCCTCATCGGCCCGCGCACCCTCGCCCACCTGGAATCCAATGTGGTCGCCCTGGAGGTCCATCTGACCCCCGAGCAGACGGCGAGGCTCGACGAGGTGTCGGCCCCGGCCCTCGACTTCCCCCACGACCTCAACCGCCGCGTCGGCCCGATGCTGAAGTACGCGGGCGCGACGGTCGACGGGGTACCGAGCGCGGTGTATCCGCCGCTGCTGAGCAGCACGGCCCGCTACTGAGCGGGATGCTCGAAGCCCGGCCGGAAACTCACCGACGAGCTTCCGGCCTTGTGGGCGTCCCCTCGTCCAATGGAAAACAAGTTCGGCTACCACAGAGGCAGGAGCAGGAGCCCGAAGGACAGGAGACGGACCATGTGCAGGCATCAGCCCCCGTGCCCCGGCGCCGGCCACCCCGACCACCACCCGGCCGTCATCGTCTCGGCCCATCCCGAACAGGGCTGGAGTCTGCTGTGCGACGGCACCATCGTCTTCGACGACACAAAGATTTGATTAAGAGCTCGCGCAGATAGGCGGCGAGTACCCCGCAGCGAGGCAGGCATAGTTCTTCGTGATCATGGTTGCGACGCTCTGCGATCGCTGGGGGATCTGTGCCTGCGCTTCCATCTTGGCCGACCAACCCGCTGTGGAGGCAATTCTCGGCGCTGCTGCCCGAGCGTCCAACGGTCGATCCTGCCCATCCGCTGGGCTGTCACCGGCCCCGGATCAGCGACCGGATCGTGTTCGACAAGCTGCTGCAGCTGCTGCGGTTCGGGTGCTCCTACCAGGCGATCGCCGATACAACCTGCTCGGCGACCACCATCCGCAATCGCCGCGATGAGTGGATCCGGCTCGGCATCTTCGGTCGGCTCAAGCAGATCGCGCTGGAGTCCTACGACCGGATCGTCGGGCTCGTGCTCGACCAGATCGCCGTCGACGGTTCCATCACCAAGGCCCCCGGCGGTGGCGAGGTCGCCGGGCGTTCACCGGTCGACCGCGGCAAGCAGGGCCTGAAACGCTCGGGCATGACGGACGGCTACGGAATTCCGCTCGGCAGGGTCCTGGCCGGAGCAAACCGCCATGACTCCCCGCTGCTGGCCCCGACCTTGGATCTGCTGAAGAACCTCCGGCCGCTGCCCGACGACATCACCGTGCACTTGGACGCCGGCTACGACTCGGACAGGACCCGCGCCGAACTGAGTGCTCGCAACCTGCACGGCCGCATCGCGCACAAGGGCGAGAAGGCGCCGATCCAGGCCAGTCAGAGGTGGCATGTCGAACGCACACACGCCTGGCAGAACGCTTTCCACCGGCTCACCCGCTGCTACGAACGCCGGACCGGTGTCATCGATGCCTTTTTCGGTCTCGTCGACATCATCATCACCATACGTAGCCTCATCCGCCGGGCCTGGACTACCCATCCCTGGCACAGTCGCCCCGCCCGCCGACCCTGAACCCAGTGCGCATCCACACGGGCTCAACACAAGAGAGCAGTTGATCCTGCTGTGATGGACTTGCCCGGCGTTGTGAAGGGGGCCGCGCATGTGCTCGGGACGGCCTGCGGCGAGCTCCGACTGGTACGTTGACCCTCATGACGGTGGCATTGATCGACTCAGGATTTGGCCTCCTCCCTACCGCCGGCTGGCTTCGGCACCTCGCCCCGGAACTCGATCTGCTTCTGCTTCTGGATCCCGAGGGCGCCCCCTGGGGGCCGAAAACCGCCTCCTCTGTCACGGACCGTCTGCTCACCGCCGCAGATTTGGCCACGGAGCGCGGCGCGGAAGCCATCGTGGTGCCCTGCAACACCGCCACTGTCACCGCGATCGACGCCCTGCGCGAGAGGTTCGAGCCTCGCATCCCTGTGATTGGAACTGTCCCCGCCGTGAAGCCGGCCGCGGCAACCAGCCAAAACCTCGCCGTATGGGCGACCGTCCGTACCACCGCAAGTGACTACCAGGATCGTCTGATCGCGGACTTCGCGAACGGCATGCCAGTCGCACGGGTCGCGTGTCCCGGCCTGGCCGAAGCAATCGACCACGGTGACGTGGCCGCCGCAGCGGAGGCGATCGCCGACGCAGCCGAGCGAACCCCCCGGAATTGCGACGCCGTGGTGCTGGGATGTACGCACTACCCCTTGGTGGCTCCGGAGATTCTGCAGAGCCTGCCAGCCGGAACCATCCTGTATGACAGCGCGGAATCAGTCGCCCACCAGGTACTGCGACGATTGAACCGCACCAGGGAAGCAGGCAGCGTCCTAGGCTCCATCGACGTAGAACTCAGCGGTCGCCCCGGCCGCCTCCCGGCAGGCGCGTACGCCTATCCGGTGGGCCGTGCCCTGGCCGCCGCAGCGCGAGTACCTCGCGAAGCTCTTATCTCCGCCACCACCCGAACCTCGGTGACTGCTTCGGCTATCTGAGCGGACCCCCGGCCCTGTCCGCAACACGCCTATCTGCGCGACCTCTAAGGCGGCCGGGCCCGTCGACCAGGTCGACGGGCCCGGCACGCGTCCATGTCGGATGGTGTGCTTTCGTCGAGTCAGTTGACGCGGACGATCTTCCAGAGTTGGTCGCCGACGTTGACGTCGTTCCACTGAATGACGGACGCACCGTTGGCCGTGGACGACTGCGCCACTCCGGCCACCAGGCCGCTGCCCCCGTTGACGAGCTTGTAGTAGCCGCCGCCTGCGCTGGTCAGAGTCCATTTCTGGGAGTTGCTGCCGGAGGCGGTGTTCTGGACGATGGCTGCACCGGCGGCGGTCGAGGAATTGCTGACGTCGAGCTTCAGGCCGCTGTGGACGTTCTGCATGGTCCAGGCGCCGCCGCTCTGGGACTGGAAGGTCCACAACTGGCAGTCGCAGGCCGAGTTCTGCCACTGGTCGGCCGCCTGACCGGCAGTGGTGGAGGCGGCGGGGATCTCCAGGTACTCGCCGCTGTTCTTGTTCACCAGCACGTACTGGCCGCTGGACAGCGACGGCAGGGCCAACTGGGTGAGGTTCCAGCGCTGGCAGCCGCAGCCGGTGCTGTCCCACTGACCGGCGACCGTACCGGCGGCGGTGGAGGCGTTCGGAATCTCAAGGTATTTGCCGGTGAGCCGGTTGACGGCCGTGAAGCCGCCGGACGGGCTGGGGGCGATGGCCCACTCGTGGTCGAGGGTGCCGTTGTCGTCCCACTGCAGGATCTTGGCCCCGTTGGCGGTGGACTGGTTCTCCACCCCCAGAACCTTGCCGGAGGCCACGTTGAGGATCCTGAAGAAGCCTGATGGCTGGAGGACGAACCTCCACTGCTGGTCGGTGGCGTTGTCGGCGTTCTGCTGGGTGGCGTAGGTGCCGTTGGCGGTCGAGCCGCCGGCGATGGCCAGCATCAGGTTGCTGCCCGCGTTGGAGGCCGTGTAGGTGGCGCCGTCGGAGACGCCGCCGCCCAGGTCGATGGTGCTGTAGGTGACCGGGTTGAGAGAGCTGCCGTTGTAGCCGCCGCTGAAGACCTCCAGGCTGTGGCCGTCCGGAAGCGGGAGCATGCCGCGGCTGTATCCGCCGGCGACGTTGGACTGGATGCGGGTCCAGGCGCTCGTGGCGCCGTTCTGGGTGTTGAGGAAGAGGTCTCCGGTGCTGTTGGTGCTGACGACCAGGGTGCCGTTCGGTCCGCCGGTGGGCAGCCAGGTGATGTACGGGGCACTGGACGGGACATAGCCGTCGGTCGACTTCAGCACCTGGCCGGTGACCGAGCCGAAGGCCTCCGGGTCGGCGGAGATCTTGTAGTACACCGCGAAGTTCTTCTCCGGCGCACCGCCGTATTCGTACGTCATCACGTAGTTGCCGTTGGGCAGCTTCGCCACCGTCGCCATGCCCGGTCGGTCGCTGTACGTGGGCATCGCCACGTCGTCCACGACGGGGCCCCAGTTCACGCCGTCCGTGCTGACCTGGTGGACCAGTTTCTGGCCGTGGGCGGTGTCGCGCTGGTCGGAGTAGTAGACGACGAGCCTGTTGCCGTTCATCAGGAAGAACGGCTCCCACACCGGCGTGTAGCCGTTGCTGGCGGTGGCCTGGCCGCCGGTGGCGATGTTGCTCACGAAGGTCCACGTCAGTCCGTGGTCCGTGCTGGCGTACATGTCGATCTTCGTCGCGGACCGGTCGGCGGGGACCGAGTCGCCTGCGATCAGGAGGGTGCCGGCGGGGAAGCTGCCCATCGCCGTGGGCAGTTCGAACAGCTGCGGCTCCCAGCGCATGCCCCAGCCGTTCTGGGTGTCGGCGACGCTGGAGATCTGGGTCCAGGAATTGCCGTTGTCGGTGCTGCGGTAGATCGGGAAGACGGGGGTGCCGGACGTGTACTGCTCGAACGTGGCAAGCACGGTGCCGTTGGCGGAGCCGCTGTGCTCCAGACGTATCGCCCGCGGGTAGAGCGAGCCCGGCGCGGGCGTGCCGGACGGCGGCGTGTACATGGTCTGCGAAGGACGGGCCAAGGCGTGGGCCTTGCCCGCGGCAGGCAGGAGGACCGTACCGACCGCCGTAACCAGGGCGAGCAGCAGCAGGAGAAGGGACCGAGGGCGGGGAGCGGCGCCGGGTCTGGCGCCTGGCTCGGTAGTGGACATGGTGCGGCTCCATAGCGGGGATGGGTTGTTTCGATGTCCGCTGTCCCTCGGGCCGGACGGACCAGGGATCGGCGAAGTCCAATGAGCGCGCGTCGGGCCGCCCGGGGCTCAGGTGGTGCGCAGCAGCGGCCCGCCCCGGCGGAGCGGCGGGGGCGCGGTCGATGCGCGGACGACAAGTTCCACGGGCGGTTCCTCCGCCTGCGGCAGCTCAGCGTCGGGTTGCTCGATGGCATGCACGAGAAGCCGGACGCCTTCCCGTGCGGCTGCCTCGAAGGGCTGACGCACGGTGGTCAGAGGCGGCGAGACATAGGCGAAGACCGGATTGCCGTCGAAACCGACGACACTGACGTCCTCCGGCACCCGTCGGCCGGCTTCCCGCAGGGCATGGATCAGGCCGATGGCCATCTCGTCGCCCGCGGCGAACACCGCGGTCACGGAGCTGTCCGAAGCCAGCGCACGACCTGCCGCGTAGCCGGAGGCGGCCGACCAGTCTCCGTTGAGCAGGGGCGGCTCGTGCGCGCCGTGTTCGGCAAGGGCCGCCTGCCAGCCCTCGATACGGTCCTTGGTGGCGTACCACTGCCGTGGACCGGCGAGATGATGGACGGTCTCGTGCCCCAGGTCCAGCAGGTGTTCTGTGGCCGCCCGGGCCAGTGCACGGGCACCCACACTCACGGACACGGTCCGGGTGGCGGTGAAGGAGGGCGGCGCTCCGAGGAACAGGACCGGTACATCGACGCGGAGCGGGACTTCTCCCTTCACGATGGGCTCGGAGACGACGACACCGTCCACTCCCTGTTCGAGAAGAGACTCCAGCGCGCCGACGATGCCGTTCGGGTCACCGTCCGGCGTGTTGATCACGCGGAGCGCGTAACCGGCGTCCCGTACCGCCTGCTCGATGTGCACGAGCAGGGAGGCGGTTCCGTATCCGGCGGTTCCCAGAGCGACGACACCAAGAGAGCGAGTGCGCCCGGAGGCCAGGGCCCTGGCCGCGTGGTTCAGCCGGTAGCCGAGTTCCTCGGCGGCCGCGAGGACACGGCGGCGGGCGTCGTCCGAGACGTACGGCTCGTCGTTGAAGACCCGGGACACCGTCTTGCGCGAGACTCCGGCCACCCGTGCGACGTCGGCGCTACGCGGCGCGGGCGAGGTCACATCGCGCCCCACTCCTGGTGTCATGAAAGTCTCCCGATGGCCGTGCAATGGCTGCGTCCCGGCGAACGAGTGTGGTCAGCGGCTATGACCACGCGGTCTGATCGCGCGGTCATGTCTACGCAGCCGCGGGGCGCGCGTCAAGAGTCCTGACAGCTCCCGTCGTTCGCCGTCCGTGCTGCACGATGGTCGCGATGCCGCCGAAAGGGGAAGGAAGAGGAGAATCAATGCAGGTCAAATGTCAAAATCACCAGTCGACACCACGCATGCGGACGTGCGGACGAGTCAGTTCCCCTGCGACACCGATCGCCAAACGGCCTTGACAGCGAGCTCACGCAGCCCTCACTCTTCCTGGCAGCCGCCGATCGCGTTTGTGTGATTGCGTTGGATTATGGTCGCTTGCGGCCGCCTCCTCACCGTTATTTCTTCGAGCCGACGCGCCTTCGGCCCGACGTGCCAAACCCTGGGCTCAGTCGCCCTGTCAGGAGCCGTACATGGACCTCTCTCCCTCAGGTCTCGTTTCTTCCGCTCCGAGCCGACGCAGTGTGCTGCGCGGGGCCGGTTCGGCCGCCCTCCTCGCCGGCGCCGGCATACCCCTGCTGTCCGCCTGCGGCAGCAGCGGTTCCTCCTCCGACCCGAAGACCGTCAGTGTCGGCTCCAACGACTCGGACGCCGTGCCGAAGACGGCGTACGCGGACGTGTACGCGGCCTTCAAGAAGCAGTCCGGCATCACCGTCAACGTGAACACGAAGGACCACAACACCTTCCAGGAGCAGATCAACTCGTATCTGCAGGGCACGCCGGACGACGTGTTCAAGTGGTTCGCCGGCTACCGCATGCAGTTCTTCGCGGCCAAGAACCTCGCCTCCCCGATCGACGACGTGTGGGCGAAGATCGGGGACAACTTCCCCGACGCGATGAAGAAGCTCAGCAAGGGCGCGGACGGCAAGTACTACTTCGTGCCGATGACCACGTACCCCTGGGCGGTCTTCTACCGCAAGAGCGTCTTCCAGGCGAAGGGCTACACGGTCCCCACCACGTGGGACCAGCTGGTCGCCCTGTGCAAGCAGATGAAGAAGGACGGCCTGGTCCCGATCGCGTTCGGCGACAAGGACGCCTGGCCGGCGATGGGCACCTTCGACCAGATCAACTTCCGCCTCAACGGCTACGACTTCCACAAGTCCCTGATGGCGGGCAAGGAGTCCTGGACCGACGCCAAGGTCAAGGCCGTCTTCGACCACTGGGCCGAGCTGCTCCCCTACCACCAGGACGGCTTCATGGGCCGCACCTGGCAGGACGCCGCCCAGACCCTGGTGTCCAAGAAGGCCGGCATGTACCTCCTGGGCACCTTCGTGGCCCAGCAGTTCACCAACAAGGCCGACCTCGACGACCTCGACTTCTTCGCCTTCCCGGAGATCAACTCCGCGTACGGCCAGGACACCGTCGAGGCGCCCACCGACGGCTTCATGGTCAGCAAGTCCCCCAAGAACCACGACGGTATGGTCAAGCTGATGGAGTACCTGGGCTCCCCGGCGGCAGAGGAGCTCTACCTCAAGGGCGACCCGAGCGTGGTGGCCGCCTCCAGCAAGGCCTCCACGGCGTCGTACTCGGCGCTGCAGAAGAAGGCGTTCGACATGATCGGCGCCGCCAAGTCCCTGACCCAGTTCATGGACCGCGACTCGCGCCCGGACTTCACCTCCACGGTGATGCAGCCCGGCCTGCAGAAGTTCCTGCAGGACCCGAAGGGCATCGACAACCTGCTCTCGTCCATCGAGCGCCAGAAGAAGACCATCTTCGCGTCCGAGTGAGCATCCTGAATGACGACTGAATCCCCCACGAAGTCCCAGGAGGCGGCCGCCGTGCCGCCTCCTGGGCGCGCGTCCGAGAACAAGCGGATCCAGCAGGGCCACAAGCGCCTGCTGACCCGCCGTGACCGCATCACGCTCGCCTTCATGGCGGGCGTGCCCACGGTCCTCCATGTGGTCCTCGTCTGGGTGACCGCGATCGCCTCGATCCTCCTGGCCTTCACCAGCTGGGACGGCATCGGCTTCGACTCCATCAA